>JAUSPO010000085.1 GCA_030656575.1 Bacillota bacterium | reverse complement strand
AACATGATGTTTCTCGTTGCTGACGACTGTGATGGAGCCTGCTTTGTCTGCTTTTCGGATCGATTCAATAGCCCCGACAGCTGCAGCGCTATTGCCAATAATAACATAATTCATCTAGTCTCAACCTCCTTTTACCTTTTAGTAAACTTCTTTGTGGAATAAGTTTTTAGTGTTTTAGTGGTAGGTGATCTCCTCCTTCAAACTTAAATACACCATATTCTTTCTTTTCAATCTATATTAACTTGCAAATTCTATGCCAAGTAAACAAAGAACAGCTCAGAGCAGTAAAAAGGGTATTTATAGTGAAACAAAATAATATTCCTATAAAAATAAGTCAACTTTGACCATAATGAGCCGTGTTCCTGAAGCACAAATGACTGATAAATTACCCTTGTTTTTCTTGCAGATTTTCAGCAAGTTCTTAAACCTGTAATATGGAACCCCGTACTAAAAAGAAATCCTTTCTTTCTAATACCGAAACTACTAAAAAAGAGGAATTCACTGCGCATTTAATTCTATTACCTGTAGCATTTGTCGGGGTCACTCTTAAGCCATTTTTAATCTTCTCAATTTCCTTGTGAGGCTGGAAAGACTTATGCCCAACAATTCTGCAGTTTCTGTACGAGTTTCACATTGCTCGACTGCCTTTTTCACTAGATCCATTTCAAACTCGTCGAGCATTTCTTTGAGATTCCCAGAGTTTTCTTTGCTTATAGAGGAACTGGAATACCCCGAAGTGTATAATCCAGAAAGATGAGTTGGTTTAATAGAACTCTCGGAAACAGTAATTAAAAGTCTCTCGATCAGATTATTCAATTCCCGGACATTTCCCGGCCAGGGATAAGCGGCAAGGTACTTCATAAGATCCGGACTGATCGCCTTATTCAGGGAATATTTTTCCTGTAATTTACGACTAAAGTATAAAATTAATGCAGGAATATCTTCAACTCTTTCCCTGAGGGGAGGAACTTCAATAGGGACAACGTTTAAACGATAAAAGAGATCCTCTCTAAATCGTCCTTCTTTTACCATCTGTTCCAGGTTTTTATTGGTAGCAGCAATAATGCGAACATCAACCATTTTTAACCTGGTACCGCCAACTTTGAATAATTGTTTGTCCTGCAAAACTCCCAGCAGCTTGGCCTGCATGTCCAGAGACAGTTCAGCAATCTCGTCCAAAAAGAGAGTCCCTTTATCTGCCATTTCGAAAAAACCAGTTTTGCCATTTCTGAGAGCGCCGGTAAAAGCTCCCGGTTCATAACCAAATAGCTCTGATTCAATCAGATTAGGTGGAAAAGATGCACAATTAACCTTAATAAAAGCACCCGAGTTTTCCCTGGGGCTGCAGCTATGAATATACCGTGCGATTAACTCTTTTCCCACACCCGTTTCGCCGGTAATGATTACAGTGGAATCCACCTGTCTCATCTTAAGCGCCAGTTTTTCCACTTGACGCATTTTTTCACTGTTCAGGACAATCTCGAAATCCCCGCCCTGGATCTGTACCACTCTGTATGGAAAATCACGCTCCTGTGACCGTGATTCATAACAATCAAAATTTAGGGAATTATTTTTCTTTGCGGAATAAACCTTGAGACTTCGAATATTACAGACCACACGCTCTAACCTGCCAAGGGAGTTCAGAACAGGAGATGCTGTATTGATGAGTTGTTTTCCTGCTGCTGTACTTACTTCGCGGGTAACAATTTTGCCCGTTTCAAGGGATTCCAGTGTGGCAGAATTGCTGATCAGTTTTTCCCCTATCAGGTGGCGGATGTTTCTGCCCAGATGTGTGTTAACGCTAAGTCCGGAAACATGTTCAATAGAGGGATTAACATAGAGTATTTTGCCCTTCGGATCAGAGATCAACAGGGCATCAGAAGAATGGTTTAGCAGAGTCTTCATTTCTCCCATACTTTCCATTTTCAGGAGAACTACCCCCTTTGTAGAAAAGGCAATAATATTAAAACCATTATAACAAAAGTTTTATCCTTTTACAACATTCACCGAACTGGTAAGATTGCGTATCGCGGCCAATAAAGGCCGCCTTTATGCCTAAGAGTAGCAACTATAAAATCTGCATTGCCCCGGGACTCAATTGTATAGCAACAAACCGACATAAGACACAGTCCCACTCCCATGATGATATGGAAAATCATGATCCTTCGCCAGTTTCACTACATCAATCCCATATGCATCCATTGATGCAAGTGCCTTTTCCGGAAAACAACAAAAAAACCTTCATCCATTATCAGGAGAAGGCTTTTTGTCTTATGGAGCGGGTGATGGGAATCGAACCCACATAACTGGCTTGGGAAGCCAGCGCTCTACCACTGAGCTACACCCGCCTGATTTCAAGATATCGTTCCAATTTGCGTTTAACCCTTTGCAGAGCATTATCTATAGACTTGACATGTCTTTTTAGTTCCACAGCAATCTCCTGGTATGACTTTCCCTCCAGGTAAAGCATAAGAACACGCCATTCCAAATCGCTTAATATTTCCCCAATCTTAAACTCTATATCGTTATACTCTTCCCGGTTAATCATCAGTTCCTCAGGGTCTGTCACTTTAGTGCCGGACAGTATATCAAGAAGGGTACGATCGGAGTCTTCATCATAAATAGGCTTGTTTAAAGAAACATAAGAATTTAGGGGAATATGCTTTTGACGGGTGGCTGTTTTAATGGCTGTAATAATCTGACGAGTGATACAGAGCTCAGCAAAGGCTCGGAAAGAGGAGAGTTTATCACCTTTAAAATCTCTGATAGCTTTATATAAGCCTATCATTCCTTCCTGGATAATGTCTTCGCGATCGGCACCTATAAGGAAATACGAGCGGGCTTTTGCTTTTACAAAGTTTCTGTACTTGGTGATCAGATATTCCAAAGCGATGTCGTTTCCATCCTTAGCTTCACCTGCAACCTCTTCATCGGTCTTTTCCTGGTATTCTCCAACCTTTAAAAGATCCAAGTCCATACATACTCCGTCGCGCTCCCTCAAGCCCTGTGCCGTCAAAGCCACCAACATCGCCTCCGTTGTCTTATTGAGGACATTCCTACGTTGTTATTATATCCTATGGTAATATAAAGCGTCAAGCCTTTCTCTAAAATTAAGCGACAGACGCAAAGCATGGGGACGGTTCCATCGTCTTCCCTTTAGCTTAGGTAAGGGGACACATCCCATTTTTCAAGTGGTATGGGGACACACCCCTGCGGGGAATGTCCCCTATGAATGTCCCCAAGTCCTTCGCTACGCTACGGTGACATTGCATGGGGACATTCCTCTGCAAGAGGTGTGTCCCCTTACCTTTTTCCCGTCCCCATGCTTCACTTATCTTTTATCTGAGTAGATGCTATGTTACTTTATTTTTTTGCAAATCTTCCATGAGAATTAAAGACGCCGCCATTTCTCCAGAATAGTTTTAACTCTTTCTGAAAGTCTCTCATCAAGCATAGTTTTTGAAGACAGATTAGACAATCTCTTCCTTATGGAGGCGCGGGATTCCTGCAGGCGTTCTTTTAGTTCCCTTGCAGAAAGTCTCCTGGCACCTTTCCAAAGTACAATCTGCTGCTCCAGATTATCGGAAGAAGCAACCTCTACTTCTCCATCGACTTCGAGTAATTTGGAGACAAGGCGCTCAATAAATGTATCTGCTGTCTGACCTTCTGCTGTATAAACCACCTCAACTCCCCTAAATGTCTCAAAAGAAGCCTTTTTACCTTTGATACGATAAGCATCATATACTATAATAACTTTTTGCCAGAGCAGCGGGACATACTCTTCCAGCATTTCAGCCAACTTTATTCTTGCTGCATCCATGTTTTCATCTCGCAGACCATCAAAATCCTTCCAGTAATCCTGCATTTCGCAAACAACACCTTTCAGCAAAATCCTTGCATTTTTCACTATTAACCTTATTCCTTGCAGCCGCTTAAGAAAGCGAATTAGCTAAAGAATGGGTCAACAAATTAAACATGTGAAGATATGATCTTCA
>JAUSPO010000079.1 GCA_030656575.1 Bacillota bacterium | reverse complement strand
CCTATATTAAACTCCCTGATAATAAAGTCCATGCTGTTGCCCAGCTTCTCCCTGATCATTTTCAGGTTGACGGAGAGGTCAGGTGATAACATCTGTACCTGATTATAAGGGCCGCCTGTCTTATCGGTGCCCGATTTTGTTTTAGATGGTTTCCTTTTTCTTAACATCCTGAACAGGTATTTGATACTGCGCATCATAATTAACTATTTCTCACCTTTTTCCAGTTTAAGTTAGGATATGTAAATATGGGATAGGTTATGTATTTTACCGGTATCATATACATATTTTAATTGAACCATTCGCAGCAGTTATGATTTCATTATATGCAAGGATAGAAGTCATAATTTTTCTATTGATTACAGTATAATTCCGTGGTAAATTAAGAACAAATGTGTTTTTCGGCGGTCGCAGTTACCCGCCTTAACAAAACAAAGGAGGTTTTCCCATGAGTCAGTATCAGTTTCATGCATTGGGCAGGGATATAAAAGAACCCTGCCGCCGGCTGGATGTGTTCCCGAAGCCGGTAGGTTTGGAGACAGTGGTGATGGACAGTGATGAAGTGACCAGCCTGTGCCCCGAAACAGGGCAGCCCGATTGGGAAACGGTAGTGATTGAGTATGCACCAAAGGAATCGTGTATTTAAAGTAAAAGCCTGAAACTGTATCTTTGGAGCTTTAGAAACGAGGGGGTTTTTTGTGAAGCACTGGCCAGCCAGATCGTTCAGGACGTTTACGACGCCTGTAAACCCGTTTGGTGCAAGGTAACAGTGGTTCAAAAACCACGTGGCGGCATCCGCATCTCCGCTACGGCTTACGCTGGAGAAAAGGATGCTGCCAAGGGAAGCTCTACCGGTAACGGGGGGGGTGATCAAAATTAATAACGGCCTTACTAAGCAGGAGAAAGCCTTTCTCCTTTTAAGCTGCAGTTTTGTTATTTTATTGGTGGTAAGCAATATCATCGCGGGGAAAATTGTCATGATTGGGGGGATGTTTGCCCCAGCCGCCGTTATTTGTTACTCCCTCACCTTTGCGTTAACTGACACCATGACGGAACTGCGGGGAAAAGAAAGGACGAAATTCGTCGTAAATGTCGGTTTCGTTGTCACCATTTTATCGGCTCTGTTTATCAGGCTGGCCATCCTCATGCCGGCGGCGCCGTTTTGGGCGCATCAGGAGGCATTTAAACTGATATTGGGGGGGTAACCTGAGGATTGTCCTGGGCCAGCCTGACGGCATATATTATCAGCCAGCATCACGATATATGGGCGTTTACATTTTGGAAAAACAAAACGCAGGACCGTCACCTTTGGATACGCAACAATCTTTCCACCTGCGTTTCCCAGATGATTGATACAATCAGAAAGATTACGGGAGAGAGTATGGAAAAGGAAGGTATGCCGGTCAATCACGCGAATTGATTTGTATGCACGGCCGTTGTAATATGATCCCCCGGAGGATGGAGAATAACCTTTCTCTTTTTCCCCAGGCTACTATATTTTTATGCTTTCCGGAAAGAGCCTTAAGCGGGCCCGGTATCTCAACCGGGCCCGCTCTCATGCTAAATATTCTTTAACCATCTTCAGAGCACAATAGGAGCCGCACATCGTACATTCTTCTTTTTCCTGGGGATTGAGACGTTTATACAAACTTTTTGCCAGCCCGGGATCCAGGGACAGCTCCAACTGGCGTCCCCAGTCCAGCCTCCTGCGGGCCAGTGACATCTCCCTGTCCCATTCCCTCGCTCCCTTAACACCCTTGGCTACGTCAGCGGCATGGGCGGCAATACGGGAGGCCATCACCCCCTGGTGAACTTCTTCCGGCCCCGGTAAACCCAGGTGCTCGGTGGGAGTTACATAGCAGAGAAAATCTGCTCCGGCCACTGCAGCCATTGTCCCTCCTATAGCGGCGGTAATATGATCGTAACCGGGAGCTACATCGGTAACCAGCGGGCCCAAAACATAAAAGGGAGCTCCCTTGCAAATCGCCTTGGCTGCTTTGATATTGGTTTCAATCTGGTCAAAGGAAACATGTCCCGGGCCTTCCACCATAACCTGCACTTCAGCCTCCCTGGCTCTCTGGACCAGTTCCCCCAGGATCAGCAACTCCTGCAGCTGGGCGCGGTCGGTGGCATCCTCCAGACAGCCCGGCCTCATCCCATCCCCCAAGCTCAGGGTTACATCATACCTCCTGGCGATTTCCAGGATACGATCAAAGTTTTCATAAAGGGGATTTTCTTTTTCCTTCTCCAACATCCAACCGGCCAGAATTGCCCCGCCCCTGCTGACAATTCCCATAACCCGCCCCTCAGAGCGCAGGCAATTAAGGGCTGACATGTTCAAACCGCAGTGCAGGGTCATAAAATCCACCCCTTCGGCGGCATGTTCTTCGATTACAGTAAAAAGATCTTCTTCCTTCATTTTGAGAACTCCCCCATAAGATAAACGGGCCTTTACTGCTGCTTCATAAATGGGAACAGTGCCTACAGGCACGGAACAAAAATCTAGTACCATGGAACGTATCCCTTTGAGATCACCGCCCGTACTTAAATCCATAACGGCATCTGCGCCTGCTTGCAGTGCCGCAAATAGCTTGGCCTTTTCGTTCTCTTTTTCGGGGAAGGCCTCTGAAGTGCCGATATTAGCATTGATTTTTACCCGTAGTCCCTGTCCGATGCCGCGAGGCTGCAGGTTCTGGCGGTTGATGTTGGCGGGGACAACAATGGTCCCCCCGGCCACCCCTTTCATTACCACCTCTACAGGGAGGTTCTCCTGCGAAGCCACAAGCTTTACCTGGGGGGTCACCTCTCCTTGCCGCGCTCTGGAAACCTGTGTAACATCTTTTCTCATAATAGTAAACCACCTTGCTTAGAGGAATAAGTTATTAAATTAGAAACAGAAGAATTATAATCATATTGAATTTTTCCTGCCCGGTCCCCTGTTCCAAAGCTGCAGTATAATCATCCCCATTATGGAACCGGAGAGACTGCTCAGGGTAAAAGGTATGATAAAAGCGTAAGCTAATCCGCCAAAACCAAGGAGCCATTTAGCAACAGGGAAAGCCACCAGTGCCCCGATCAGTCCCGTTCCCAGCATTTCACCTATTGCTGCCAGGTACTCTTTTTTAAAGTATCGAAAGGCCAGACCGGCAAACAGCGCACCGAAGATACTTCCGGGAAAAGCGAGGGGTGTTCCCGTTCCCAGAAGGTTTCGTATCGTAGAAGTAAGGATAGCGGCAACGACAGCCGGCGCGGGCCCTAAAAGGGCGCCTGCCAAGACATTAATAGCATGCTGCACAGGGAAGACTTTGGCCACTCCCACCGGTATGGAAAAAGGAGCAGCTACATTCCCTATGGCCACCAGTAAACCTACTGCGGTAATCGTACGTAAAGAAAACGTTTTTGTCAGAGAATTTTCCATTTTTTAATCAACTCCTTGTATTCTATTCTGCCATCATATTATAAAACTAAAAACGGGCCACCCAGGACCCGTAATTACATGCAAACCATGTTTATCACCTTCCCTACGCTGGCATTACCCAGGGCGGAATTTTTCATTCCGCCGAACAGGTTCTACGGGTTAAAGAGCTTCACCGCGCCCTTCTCTCAGCCTCCACTCGGAAGCACCCCTGGAAATATGGAGTTTTTTTAAGTATAACACCTGAAGGTTTTTTTGACAAGTTTTTTTTTAAAGCTGGTCAATTTGAGGTTATACCATAAGACTGAATTTTTTGGGGTTCCCATTATCAGAAGCTTAGCCTTTTTCATGCGCGGATCAGCCATTCTTTCCATGTCCCTCCCCAGAAGCGATAAAGAGGTGACCAGAAGAGTTAAGAAAAGCCAGGGGTAAAGCAACCACCACTTCCAGAAAGGAGTAAAGTAAATCCCGCGGAAGTTAACGGCGTGGTTAATGATCAGCCCCCAGCTGCGGGAAGTAGGATCGCCCAGCCCCAGGAAAGAAAGGGACGCCTCAGTGATGATAGCCATCCCTGCAAGGCTGATCATACTGACCACGAACAAGGGAAAAAGCTCGGGAAGAAAATGCCTGGTCAAAAGATAGGCGGTGCCGGCCCTATTATCAAAATTAAAACCAATATATATTTTTTTTTCATGTTTTTGCCTCTCTTCTGCAATATTCTTTCTATACAAGATTTACATTATAAGATTACATATAGTGGCTAAGGTTAAAGAAAGATCTGCCGGGCAGGCTTAAAACCTGCCCACCAGTTTTATATATCTCCTATGAGGAGGTAGGAGCCGCAAAAAATTATAATACCAAATTTAAATTAGTGCTACGCCGATGTTAAAAAAAATAGTCATTCTATTTTCGGCCATGTCCCATTTTTTTCCTTTCCCGGGATATTCAAGCAAAAGAAAAACGTCCGGTCTTTTTAACTCCCGCCCCAACCACGGTTATAGTTCTCTGCACAGGGAATGCATGTCGGCTGGCCGTCTTTTACCCGCGCCCTGGTTTCCATGACCTTCTCCCCACAGCATGAACAGGTAACGGAAGAAAAGATGCGCGCTTTTTCGGGAATTTTACACTCAATTTCTTGAATCCGGCATACTTCCTCCAGCGGTCTGGAGAGTATTTCATCCATTAAAGCTTTTGTTTTAGACTTGAGCAGTTCCAAGTCTTCTTCTGATGCCTTACCTCCGGCCACTTTTTGCCGTAGAGCCATAATTTCTTTATGCTTCTCTTCTTCCGGGCCTTTTACCGTTATACGCACGGCCCTGCAGCATATTTTGCTGTTATAACTAGAATAATAGGAATAGTGACCACCTGGTATAGAGCATAAGTACCAAACCTAAACTGTAAAGAAAAGGAGAAATGAAAATGCCATTTTGGGAATCCCAAGAATCTTTAACAGTTCTGCAGTGGATGCTCCGGACTGCTGTGATGTTCTGGTGGCTGCTGTTTATGACCAAGCTCATGGGGCAACGGCAGATCGGGCGGTTGACTGTATTCGATTTTATTGTAGCCTTTACCGTAGGCGGCATCGCAGCCGGCGTCCTTAACAATACAAGAAACGGCCTGGTGGGTGCTATTACTACAATAGGGACGCTGGCTGCCCTTGATATTGCTGTTTCCTTTCTGGCTTTAAAGAATGCGAAAATACGCCGAATACTACAGGATGAACCCCTTGTTTTAATCCAAAATGGCCGTCTTATAGAGGACATGATGCGTAAAGCACGCTTTAACCTGGACGATTTATTGTTGGAGCTTCGTCAAAACAATATTGCCAACCTTCATGACGTAGAATTCGCCATCCTTGAATCCAACGGTAAGCTTAGCGTGATACCCAAATCGCAAGCCCGCCCGCTGCAGCCTAGCGATTTACAGATTCCTACGAATTACGAAGGAATGCCTACCGTACTTATCGAGGATGGCAACATAATTGAAGACAATCTCCGTAGAATTAATTTAGATAAAACGTGGCTTCTTGATCAGCTAAGACAACGGAACATTGATAACCCGGGTAGCGTACTGGTAGCCATGCTTGATACTCTTGGTAAACTTTATATCTCCAAAAAAAACGAGAGATTTATACATTGAAGGGATACCCAATGCGTACTGCACCCGGTAATCGGCCGCCCTCTACGTAGATGTCCTCCCGAAGTAACCCTGATCAATGTCCCGGGGACGTATACCCTCGATGCTGCAAACGAGGCTGAAAAAATAGCTGTTTTGCCCCTGCTGGAGATGGAGCTCACCGTCCTGCAGCTTTTCGTCGGGGGGCAGCCGTAGGACTTTTTTACGTGCCCTGCATTGCCATTGTAGCCACCCTGAGCCGCGAGTTTGGACTTCCTTTAGCGCTTGGAATCCTTATCTTAGGAAACGCGCAACAATAAAATGAGCATAATTACTTTTGGGGCATGGTGGTGTAATTCCACTCTCCGTGGAAGTCATGCCTGGCAATATTAATACTTTTCATTTCTTCATCCGTTACCTTAATGCCCTTTTGATATTTATTCGTATCCAGCTCGCAGTTTACTTTCAAACCTTTGGCGGTTGTTGTGGATGCTATCAGGTTTATAATAACTTCATGGCTGATAAGGGGTCTTCCTCTCCAGTTTGAGCTGATATAGGAAAAAAGCCGGTGTTCGATCTTGTTCCATTTGGATTTTCCGGGCGGGAAGTGGCATACAGTAATACTTAACCCGGTTTCGTTAGCAAACTTTTTCAGTTCCACTTTCCACAACTTTACCCTTGAACCGTTACTGCCGCCGCCGTCTGCTGTGATAAGTAGCTCTTTGGCATCTGGGTACGCCTGCTGTCCCATGGTATAATACCAGCGCCTGATGCTTTCTACCGCAAAGGCTGAAGTATCACTGTCTGTGCCGAGATTCACCCAACCGGTGTTACTGCTTAAGTCATAAACACCGTAAGGGGTTACTCTGCCGTGGTCTTCATCCTTGATTATAAAGTCATACACTCTTACTGTTGGTTTGACGGCTGTTTCCTGGATTTTTTCTTATCCGATCCCCGGTTTTTACTTGCTGCGTTATCAGGTGCATTCTCTGGGCTGGATGTTGCATCTACTCGGTCCGTTTCGCTTGGAATATCGCCGATCACCACTTTTAATGGAAGTTGGAGGTTGATTTCTTTCTTGATGGCCTGGTGCAGATTGTCAAAAAGGTGAAATCGATCGGCAACCTGTTTGATCCCCGCTTGATTCCCTGCAGATGCATAGGCTGTGGACCTGTCCCTGGTCATGGTTTCTACCGATGGGTGCAATTTTAAAAAATCCTCTACGACATCTCCGGTTTTTCCCGGCACCAATGTCAGAAATCGCCTGGTCTCTGCATTAATAAAGACGGTACAGGCACTGTTTGAATTTCCTTTTCTCCTGTTGATATCATCGCATCCCAGAATTTTGATATCATCTGTTTTCAACTGGTGTTTCGTTCAGTCCTCTTTGTTGTACGTGCTCAAAAAAATTTTTACAATGGCAATCCGGATTCATGCAAAAAAACCGCTGTGTTCTGACCAGATGGAAGACGGCTTTGTGTTGTATAGGCAGATCCTGAATGGTACGAGGGAAATATGTATTGGACTTATTGCTGGATCTTTCATGACAATGGGGACAACAAGCTGTTTCAGAAATAGATGCCCAGTAAAGTTGAAAGGCTTGTTTATAGACTTTTAGAAAGTTTATGGAGATAGAAATAGAGCATATCAATAAAATAGTGTTGCGATTAATTTGGCTAATGCCAGAGAAGTTCTTCACATCCACCTAAGAACCCGGTATACTGGGTTTTTTAATTAAACCT
>JAUSPO010000078.1 GCA_030656575.1 Bacillota bacterium | reverse complement strand
TGCCAGCCGGGTCCTTTCCCTGGCAGTTAAGCGTATCCGTCATGACTGGCAAAGGCGTTACAACTACCAGCCGGTCCTTTTAGAGACCTTTGTGGATACAGAAAAATATGCGGGCACCGTTTACCGCGCAGCGAACTGGATATGCCTCGGCGAAACGACCGGGCGTGGCAGGATGGACCGTTACAACAAAGCCTCTTTACCCATCAAACAGATCTATGCATATCCCCTGGTCAAGCATTTCCGGGCTTATCTTTTAGGTGAGCGGGGTGAAAAAGGTGAGTAAACCCAGCCATCGTCCCCAAAGAGAGGCCCGAAAACTAGCCATGAAAGAAAGGAAAAAAGCGCAAAAAGAGCTGCGTAAACAGCAGGAAGCAGAGGGACTTAAAGCATTCGCGAAAACATCCCTTCCCGATCGCAAAAGCGAGCTTGAAACACCGCAGCAGGAACAAAACAAGCGGCAAACAACGATTGAGGAAATGCTTAAACCATATCGTACAATACTGCCTCATATCTTAAAAAAGCTGGAAACCATTCAAGATTACCGACAAGCAAAGAAAAGCAAACACAAACTGGCAGTGCTGCTGCTCTTTGGGATGCTTGCCTTTGTCTTCCAGCTAGAATCAAGGCGCCAGGCCAACCGGGAGATGACCACCCCCACCTTTTTGGAAAATTTGAAGAGCATTATTCCGGAGATTGATACAGTACCGCATCAGGTCACGATTAACCGTTTGCTGTGCAAAATAGATGTAAGCCAACTAGAGGAACTCCTGCTCGAACTGGTGCGCCGGTTTATTCGCAACAAGAAATTTGAGCGTTACCTGGCAGACCGCCACTGGTGTGTCGCCATCGACGGAACACAGAAAATATGCCGTGATTATCCCTTTGCCGAAGAATGTTCCGAGCGTACCATCAATGGAGAAACCCAGTATTATGTCTATGTTCTGGAAGCCAACCTTGTTTTCTCCGGCGGCTTTTCCCTGCCACTTTTAAGTGAATTCTGCGAGTACACAGAGAACGAACAAGGAAAACAGGACTGTGAGTTAAAAGCGTTTACACGCCTGGCAGAACGCTTAAAAAATGAATTCCGCCGCCTTGCCATTATGGTTCTACTAGACGGCCTTTACCCCAACGGCCCTGTTTTCGAGTCCTGCCGTAAGTACAACTGGCAGTTTATGATCGTTTTGCAAAACAAATCTCTGCCGTCACTCTGGCAAGAAGCAAACGGCTTGAAAAAGCTGGATGACGGTCAAAGCACGTTGGAACAGAACTGGGGAAACAGGCGGCAGCACTTCTGGTGGGTAAACCAGCTTGTCCATGAATATGGTACGAACGGGCGGAAGAAACAAACGGTTCACCTGGTTGTCTGCGAAGAAACCTGGCAGGAGATTGACCATAAAACAGGCCGGTGTGTGGAGAAAAGATCACGCCACGCCTGGGTTTCCAGCCAGTCCTTAAATAAGAAAAATGTACATATACGCTGCAACCTGCAGGCACGCCACCGCTGGGCGATCGAAAACAGTATCCTGGTGGAAAAGCATCATGGTTATGGCTATGAGCACGCCTTCTCACTTAACTGGAATGCCATGCAGGGTTACCATTACCTGATGCGCCTGGCACATCTTATGAATGTCTTGGCCTTCAAAACACTTTACCTGGCAGAAAAAGTACGACAAATGGGAGCACGAGGTCTGATTCGTTATATATTCGAAACTTTAAAAGGTCCGTGGCTGGATACGGAGCGGATTAGCGCGTTGCTGACAAAAAAACATCAACTCCGCTTAGAATAACGCCTAAGCGAAAACGAAAAATGCTTGCCTTTTGGACAGGAGGACGGAATCTCTCTGTCCTTTTTTCCCTTTAAAATTATGTGATAGTACTCACCAAGGCAAAGATTCAAAAAAACAGCAGGTGCTGGGCTCACTTCGGCTCACTTCAGCTTGATGAAACAACTTAAATATCCATATATGTTATATGCTGGCTTTCGCAGCGCTGTTAAAATTGTTCATGCTTCAGCTCTGCCTGAGTCTTAAAGATATTAAAATGCGGACACCTTTAAGCTTTAGGTTGCATTTCATCCTACCCGCCGTCATCTTCAGGTTTTGCCGCGGAATTATCAGAATTTATAGTGTGGTTATTTGATTGTCTGTTATTTGTGGGAGTTACCAGGCCTTGCATTAAAGGCATAGATGAGTCCTCGTCGAAGACTTTATCTGAGAAATACTGTGAAATTAGCAGCCTGAATAGTAGAGAAATGCACAAAACAATAGCGATAAGAAAAATTCCTCCACTCATTATTACCATCCTTTCTCCCTGTGATAAACGAAGGAGCTTGCCCAATTGAGCTGTGGTTAAAATAAAGAAGAACCACAAGGCTTGTGAAAATAAACACAATTTCAAAACATTCAGAAAACTCTAATTTAACTATACAGTGTATTTTCTGAAGTGTCAACCCTCTAAGGCAAGTTAATATAATCACATATGTCTTTCAATTTTGATCACCCCTTTTCCGCTAGTTTCATCAATATCTCTATATAAAAGAATGTAAAAGAATGGCCTGCGAGAGAGAAAGATTCTCATTCTATAAATTTTCACAAATTATACCCCTTGTGAAGGGCAGATGTAGTTTCTTAGGGTTCAAATTGACCAAAATTATATTTGACATATGCCCATTACTAATATAAAATGAAATGAACATAAGTTCATAACTAAAGGAAAAGATAGCAAAGGGGTCTTTTAAACAGAAAGAGGAGTATCAAGGGAGGCGCTTTGGTGGAGTAGTCATGGTAGTGGCAGCAAGAAAAAAATGGCGAGGAGGTAGATGTAAAATGCCTGGAAGAGATGGTACTGGGCCAAGGGGTTTTGGGCTGGGGACAGGTTGGAGTGCGGGTTACTGCCGGGAAAATTCCTTAATGGGGTATGCAAATTTCATCCCTGAATATAGGAACCGGATGGGATTTGGTTATACCAAACCATTGCCTTACAGCAGGCTGTTTTAAATGAAAAAAGGTATTTTGAACAAAAGGCAGAGTTTTTAAGAGAACAGCTAAGACTGTTAAGCGCAAGGCTTAGCGATGTCAGCGGTTCTGAAGATGATCAGTAGTTGTCCCGGTTGACCTGTCTTATAAAAGAAAGGGGAACGATACACTATGAGTTCAGACAAATCGTCCCAAGAAGAAGAAAAAACAGGGTTGGAAAAAATACTCCGTCCCGGAATCAAGCATGTTATTGCTGTGGGAAGTGGAAAAGGCGGAGTAGGCAAGTCGTCTGTTACCTCTTTATTGGCTGTGGGCGCCTCTCGGGAAGGTTTTAAGGTAGGTATCCTTGACGCTGATATCACCGGCCCGAGTATTCCCAAGATGTTTGGTATAAAGAAGGCCCTGGGAACCATGGGATTTGATCCCACAGAAACTTCACAGGGTATAAGAATCATGTCTTTAAATTTACTACTTTCCAATGAGGAAGATCCTGTAATCTGGAGGGGGCCGCTTATTGGTGGGGCAGTAAAACAGTTCTGGGCAGATGTTGAGTGGGGTGAATTGGATTACCTCTTTATTGATCTTCCTCCCGGTACGGCAGATGCGCCTTTAACCGTTATGCAGACTATTCCATTGGATGGTCTGGTTATCGTTAGTTCCCCACAGGATCTGGCGGTAATGGTTGTTAAAAAGGCTTTGAAAATGGCTAAAGCAATGAATATTTCTGTGCTGGGTTTGGTTGAAAACATGAGCTATTTAATCTGTCCCCACTGTCAGGCGAAGGTGGAAGTGTTTGGTTCCAGTAAAGGTGAAGAAGTAGCAGAACTAACTGGTGTACCACTAATAGCCATTCTTCCTCTGGATAAGAAGCTGGCGGAGTGCTGTGACAATGGTACGGTAGAAGATTATGAAAGCGAATTATTTAAAAAACTGCTCAGTGTACAGCAAGTAAAAATGAATGCAGGAGGTATGAACGAGTGAAGATTATAATTAGTTCCAGCGGAAAAGAATTAAAATCTCTTCTTGATCCCCGATTTGGTCGGTGTCCATTTTATGCTATTTATGATACAGAGGATATAAAATGGAACTTCCTCACTAACCCTGGAGCACTGGAAGGAAGTGGTGCTGGCATAAAAGCGTCACAATTTTTAATTGAACAGCAGGCTGACGTACTGCTTACAGGCGATGTTGGACCCAATGCCTCGCGCATCCTTAATTCTGCAGGGATCAAGGTATATTCTCTCTCTGAAGTTCCCATAGAGGAAGCTCTGTCTCTCTATCAAGAAGGACAGTACAGTCCGATCGTGGAACCTACTGTTAGTTCCCATTCAGGCATGTTCTCACGGGGTGCTGAACAGAAAAAGCAAACCGAAACTCCGGTCTCCCGGGAAAAAATTGCCTTGGCTACAGATGGTTTAGAGGTTGCCCAGCATTTTGGCCGCTGTCCTGCTTATACTCTTGTAGAGATTAATAATCATAAGGTAGAAGTCAAATCGGAAATTCCCAATCCAGGGCATGAGCCGGGATTCTTGCCACGTTTTTTGGGTGAAAAACGAGTCAGCTGCGTTATCGCCGGAGGGATGGGTCCTAAAGCCCAGGATCTTTTTGCCGAGCAGGGAATCAGTACAATTACAGGTATTACTGGTTTTGTTGAAGATGTTATTGAGAGTTACCTTTCCGGCAATCTTAGTGAAGGAGAGAGTTTCTGTGAACATGGCCAGGATGGCCACGTTCATGAATGTGAAGAAAGGACGGAAGGCAATGACTAAAGGTAGAAACTTGTATGGTCCTGGCTTTTGGAAACAAAGCAGGGAATGGGCACCCGGTTCTGGAGGCTTTAGGGGTGGATTCTGTCAATACGCTGGGCCAGGGGTATTAGAGCCAGAGCCACGCTGGTGGGGACCCTGTCATTTCTATCCCAACTACGGGCTTGATCATCCCTGGATGGATGAGGCCCCTCCAGAAGATGAGGCTCTCTTTTTAAAAGATCAGGTTCGTTTGATCAGGGTTGAACTGGAAGAAATCGAAAAACGATTGTCAAAACTGGGGAAAGAACAAGAAAGTGAATAACTCGTATCAGGGGGGGGCTGATTGCTGCTCCCCCTGATAAATATTTATTGTAATTCTAAATGATCAGTTACCGGTGAAGAAATGGAGAGATTAAGATGATCATAGCAGTCGCCAGCGGCAAAGGTGGAACGGGAAAAACTACCGTTGCTGTTAACCTTGCCCTGGCCTTAAACCAAAAGGAAAAGCCCCAACTTATAGATTGCGATGTGGAGGAACCCAATGCTCACATCTTTTTAAAACCTGTTTTTAGTAACCCGGAAACGGTAAACATACCGGTTCCGGAAATAAATGAGGAAAAATGTAATTTCTGTGGCCGGTGCGCAGAAATTTGTGTCTTTAACGCCATAGCTGTGCTTAAAGAAAACATTCTTGTCTTTCCTGAACTGTGCCACGGATGTGGGGGTTGTGTCTATTTTTGTTCACAGGAAGCGATTACAGAAGCACCCCGCGGTATTGGTATTCTGGAAAAAGGAATTGCTCATGAAATTGATTTTTTGCATGGGCGACTAAATCCCGGTGAGGCCATGTCACCTCCCCTGATCAACGCCGTCAAGAGCAAGATCGATCCCCGCAAATTTGTTATAATTGATGCTCCTCCCGGAACTTCCTGTCCGGTAGTCTCAGCGGTTAAGGGTAGCGACTTTTGCCTGCTTGTTACCGAGCCCACCCCCTTTGGTTTAAATGATCTGGATCTTGCTGTGCAGATGCTGAAGAAGCTGGATATTCCCGTCGGCGTACTAATTAACCGTTCGGATATTGGTAACAATTGCGTAGATGATTACTGCAAGCAAGAGGGGATACCAGTCCTGATGCATATCCCCTGGGACAGGGAACTGGCCGAATTATATGCCAGGGGTGAAGCGGTAGTGCTGCACTTTGAAAGGTGGCGCGGCCTGTTTGAAGAACTGTGGACACGCATATTTAATGTTCTTGGTACAGAAAAGCATAAAACAGAGAAGAAAGAAGTGGGTGACTAATGAAAGAGATTACAATAATCAGCGGTAAAGGGGGTACAGGCAAAACATCCTTTGCAGGTTCTTTTGCGGCCATGGCATCTAATGCAGTTTTTACAGATTGTGATGTGGATGCTGCTAACCTGAGACTGATCATGCGCCCAGTTCTTCAAGAGACTCATGAATTTAAAGCTTCCAGGGAAGCATTTATCCGGGAAGAGAGTGCAGCCTCTGCGGCCTCTGCCGTAAGCTCTGCCGCTTTGAAGCAATATGGGAAGATTTCCGGGTTAACTCTCTTTCCTGTGAAGGCTGTGGGCTTTGTTATCACGCCTGCCCTGAAGGTGCCATAAGCTTTGAAGAGGTGGTTTCCGGGAAATGGTTTATCTCCCAAACCCCTTACGGTCCTTTAGTCCACGCCCGCCTGGGAGCAGCGCAGGAGAATTCCGGCAAACTTGTTACCCTAGTCAGGAACAAGGCTAAAGAGATTGCCCGGGATGAAAACAGAGATGTTATCATTACAGATGGCCCACCGGGCATCGGTTGTCCCGTTATCGCCTCTTTGGCTGGTGCATTCGCAGCACTGGTTGTTACCGAACCTACCTTATCGGGTGTTCATGATATGGAGCGCGTGCTGGCAGTTTGTCGCCATTTTGGAGTTTCTGCTCTTGTCTGTATAAACCGTTGTGATCTTGACGAAGAAAATACACAGAAAATAGAAAATTACTGCCTGAGTCAATCGGTGCCGGTAGTAGGAAAAGTGCCTTTTGACAAGGTCGTAACGGAGGCAATGGTAAAGGGCTTGTCAGTGGTAGAATACAGTGACGGGACGGTTTCAAAAAAAATTAAAGAAATCTGGGAAGAGATACTACGCTTGGCAAGGGAATAAGAATCCGCTATGACCGTCAAAGATGATTAGATAATACTTGCCTCGCTCATAATAATAAAATGTAAAATAGTCCAATATGTTTTTCTCTTTGGTCCTATATAAAGGAGTGAAAATCATGCCTGTTTATGAATTTGAAGGCAAAAGACCCCGTATTGATGCTACTGCTTTCATTTATCCTGAAGCAACAATAATAGGTGATGTTGTTATTGGAAAAGGGTGTTATATTGGTCCCGGAGCTTGTTTGCGGGGCGACTGGGGATCAATAGTTGTAGGTCCTTTTTCGAATGTACAGGAAAACTGTATAATCCATGCGGCCCCTGATGCCACTACCATATTGGGGGAAAGAAGCCATCTAGGACATGGAGCCATATTACACGGGCCTGTGCTGGAAGAACACGTGGTCATTGGAATGGGTGCCATTATTATGGATGATGTTAAAATAGGTGCCGGCTGCTGTATCGGTGCTGGTGCGCTGGTAACTGCAGGATCGGTTATCCCCCCGGGAAGATTGTTTTTAGGGGTCCCGGCCAGGGATTATGGAAAGATAGACAAAGAAATGGAGAAATATTTGGAATATGCCACGGGAGTTTATATCGCGCTGCCTCCCCGGTGTTTTAAAGGATTAGTCCAGTTGGATATAAAAGATGTTCTGGAATAAAAAAAGGAGTGGATCTTTATGTATTCTGACAGGGTAATTGAACATTTCTTAAACCCGAGAAATGCGGGGTATATATCCAACCCGGACGGGGTTGGAATCATAGGTGATCCCTCATGTGGGGACTATCTGCGCATCTATATAATTGTTAAAGACAACCGCATTTCCGACATCAAGTTTGAAATTTTTGGTTGCCCGGCAGCTATTGCTACAAGCAGCGTGCTGACAGAGCTGGCAAAGGGTAAAACCCTTGAAGAAGCTTTAAAAATTACGGACTTAGATGTTATCAGGAATTTGGGCGGGCTGCCTGATCCTAAGGTGCATTGTTCCAATCTCGGAGCAGGGGCGCTTCACGAAGCAATACAGGATTATAAAAAAGCTTGCGGGATGAAGAAGTGCCAGCAGCAGAAGTGAACCTATAAAATAGTGTAATTAGTTCGAAAGCCGAAGCGGCTTGCTGCCGCTCTTCGCCGTTAATATTTTTCAAAGGAGATGTATTAGTTGGAAGCAAAAGTTGTATCAATTTGTTCGTCGTTTAAGCGTGGTGTAGCTAAGAAAAATGTAAATTCCGGTTTCCTTAAAGAAGGTCACGGCCTGGTTGGAGATGCCCATGCAGACAGAGGGGAAAAGGAGATAAGCATTTTGTTATCGCAGTTCCTTGAGCCGGTTGTAAGGCAGCTTGGCACACATCCTGAACCTGGCAGCTTTGCAGAAAATCTACTGGTGTACGGGTTAGACGAAGAAAAAGTAGGCGTGGGTACTGTTTTGCAGATCGGCGAAGCCATGGTTGAAGTGGAAATGATTGGAAAGGATCCGTCTAAAAAACATACCTATTCCTTCCATGGTTTCTCGCTGCTGGCGGAAAAGGGGTTGTTTTGCCGGGTTGTCCAAAGCGGTTGGGTAAAATCATATGATAGTGTATTAATCATATAGTGGGCCGATTTTGAACACAAGAAGAAACAGTCACTAATAGCCCTATGTTGCAGGCTTTATATAACTTATGGAGATGAAATTTCAATGTGTATGATCACTCTTTACAAGGGTAGTATCAAAGAAGAAAATAAAATAGCCAGCGATATATCGAGGTATACATTAAACCTGGTTACAGGGAAGCTTACTGTTTATCCAATGCTTAAAGAACAACAAGAGTTTAAAAGAGCGTATTTAGAAAGTCAACAGGTGACACTTGAATGTGGAAGCAAGCAAAATAGGAGAAAATAACAATATTGTTGTATATTACTAAAATAATTAAGGTTAGTAGTAACGAAGGGGATGTTATAATGGATCCTTTTTGTGGTAGTGGTACTACAATAGTAGTAGCTGAAGATCTTAATCGTCGTTGGATCGGGATAGATATATTACAAAAAGCCATAAATATTACAAATGAACGATTAATGTTAAATTTTGGTGTGCTCGGTGGAGGATAAATTTTCCAAGAGAAAGATATTGATTATCTTACTAATTCGGATAAAGTAAGAGCTGTAGCTGGATGAGTTCTGGATGCAATTTTGCATTTATCCTTATATTTATTTTATGTTAGACCCGTTATATATGTAAAAGTATAACGATTAATAAATTATACTGTATATGGGGCGGTTAAGTGAAAATAAACTTATTTCTGCAGGGGGATATAGGTGTAGGGAAGTCCAAGCTTATCAAAGAAAGCCTGCTCCCTTATCTACCGAAAGTGGGCGGATTTTTCGTCCAGAGAATATTTATTGGGGACCGGTATGCTGCCTTTAAATTGAACCCGCTACATGAAGCAGAAGAATATGAGCTCAATAAAAATGTTACCAGTTTAGATTTAGTGGACAACCTCTTTCTGTACAGTGATGCCCAGGGTAGGTGGTATAGAAATCCGGACGTCTTTGAGAATAGCGGTATTACATGCCTGAAAAAAAGTTTGGTTGAAAAAAAAGACTTAATTCTCTTAGATGAATTGGGGGGGATAGAGTTAAATTGCCCTGCTTTTATGAAAGAGGTACTGAATGTACTGAACGGAGATATTCCCGTCCTGGGGGTTTTAAAATCAACTCAAAATGCAGAGAAAATGGCGGTGAATTTG
This sequence comes from Bacillota bacterium, assembly GCA_030656575.1. Taxonomy (GTDB): domain Bacteria; phylum Bacillota; class Dethiobacteria; order DTU022; family UBA8154; genus JAUSPO01. Next base: position 34,616 of record JAUSPO010000078.1, on the reverse strand, counting down.
GCAGATAAAACTAAGATTAGCGAGCATAAGAATTTTTTTGACTATATTAAATTAGATCCCCGGATGGAGCTTTTAAATCTTAATAAAAAAAATTATGAAGAAATAACTACCATTGTAAAAGATTATGTGGAGGCAGTCTTGAAATGAGCCGGATAAAAGAGTGGACAGATAAGCAAATTCTCAATTATTACCTTGGTGTTAAATACAGTGATTATCCGAAGATTTTTTGGGAAAAAATGAAGCCCGAAATTGCAGGGTGTAAAACTATTATTGATATAGGCTGCGGGCCAGGAGCATTTGCTTTAAAAGCAGTTGAAGCGAACTTTAATGTTCAAGCGGTAGATATTAATAAGAAAAGCCTGGAAGCCTTGAAAAAACAAACCAGGGGATTAAAAAACCTGAAAACAATTTATGGTAACTGGTTAGAGGTTGAGGTAGAAAAAAGTGATGCTGCCATTTGTGCTTATAGCTTTGGGGGTGAGATAGGTACTCTGGAGGGTATCAGAAAAATTATTGATGTAACCGAAGAGGCTGCTTTTTTTATTGCCTCTTATGACACAATCCAAACTGATTTTTTGAGCAAAGAGCTTTACCGCGAATCAGGGATTGAGCCGCCTGTATTTCGAGGAAATTACCAGGATTTATTGCAATTATTTGCAATTTTGAAGGAGGAGGTACAGTATGAAACAGTAGAATATGATTTTGGTATGCCCTTAGATAGTAAAGAGGAGATTAATGATTGTGCCGTTTACTTAAGTGAAAAACTGGGTTTACCTTCTAGAGAGCTTGTGAAAGAGCATCTCAAAAAAATTATTACTATGAAAAACGGTATCTACTGGGTACCAAATCCCCGGAAGAGTACCATGATTATCTGGAAAAGGAGAGATAGTTAATGGTTAAGAAATTTTTATTGAAGTTTAGCACCTTTGACTTTGTGATTATTGCTCTTTTATCCGCCTGCGGTATTGCCACGAAGCCTTTTGTTAGGCTTCTGGCCCAGATCCCGGAAGTCTAATTCCCATAGGAACGGTGGCAGGAATTTTCTATATGCTGTGGATTGTCCTGGCCTGCAGTATTGTTAAAAAAAGGGGGACGGCGTTTTTAGTCGGTATTGTACAGTCAGTTTTGGTGGTAGTATTTGATATGCTCGGTAACCGGGGACTGGCTAATCTCCTGGTATACGTGGTTCCCGGGACAGCCCTGGAACTGGTAATGCTGGTGTTTCCTTATTACATTTCCACACTTTTTAGCGCTTTTATCGCCGGGGCAGTGTGCAATGCTGCCGGTTCGTTGATCGTAGGTTCGCTTTTTTTGCGTCTTCCTTTTGTGCCACTAGTGGTCTCTTTAATTATTTCCTTTATTTTCGGTGGACTTGGGGGAATTGTAGGTTATAAATTGTATGCAATTATAAGAAGCTTCAGGGAAATACAGCAGGACAAGGATAGTGTTGAAAAGATCTAAAGAGGCGGTGAGAAAGAATAGTATGGAATGCCTGAAAGTGGAACATCTCTCTTACTCTTACAGGATAGAAAGCGAACCTGTTTTAAAAGATATAACGTTTAAAGTAAGTAAAGGAGAAGCTTTGGGTATTATCGGGCTTAACGGTAGCGGCAAGACTACTTTAATTTACTGTCTGTGCGGGATTTTTCCTCATTACCTAAATGGGTGCATGGAAGGGCGGGTCTTGGTTAACGGCAAAGATACAAGAGAGACTCCTTTATATGAACTAAGTTCTGAAATAGGAATTGTACTGCAGGATCCAAACGTCCAAATATTAATGCCCACTGTTGAGGATGATCTTGCTTTTGCCCTGGAGAACCATAATATCCCCAGAGAAGAAATCAGGGAATCAGTAAACCGGGTCATGGAGCTGGTGGGTATAACCTCCATCAAGGATGAAAATCCAAACAATTTGTCAGGGGGAGAAAAGCAGCTCGTGGCACTGGCGACTGTACTTGCATTAAACCCTTCCATAATTGTTTTTGACGAATCATTGTCAATGCTGGATGAGCAGGCAGCGGAGAGAATTATCTCGGTGATGCAAAAATTAAAAGAGGCTGGAACTACCCTGATTATTATAGACCATACTTTCAAAGGGCTTAACGTTTACGATAAAATATTTCTCCTGGAAAAAGGCCAAATAATTCGCCGGGGTCCTAAGGAGTGTATCCTGGAGGATAAAGATTTTTTAAGGGAACATAAAATAATTTTTTAGCTACTCAACATAATTTTCTAGAGATCGTGGTGGTATTCATGGTTTTTATTTCATTGCAGGGAGTAAGTTATGCATATAACGGGCGGAAAGAGGCCGCCGTAAAGAACATTTCGCTCAGCATTGGCCAGGCGGAAAAGATCGCCATTACAGGTTTAAACGGCAGTGGTAAGTCTACTCTGGCCAAATTAATCCTGGGGCTTCTTAAACCTCAAAATGGAAAAATTATTTTGGACGGACGCCCGGTTGGAAAATATTCCCTCGTAGGAGTAGGGGAAAAACTGGGTTATGTTTTACAAAATCCCAGCCAGATGTTGTTTAATACCAGTGTCTACAATGAAATTGCTTTTGGATTGAAATGGAGGGGTAAAAGTAAAAATGAGGTTCATTACCTTTGTAAAAGGTACCTCGATCTCTTCGATCTCTGGGATCTACGGTATGAAATGCCGTTTAATTTAAGTGATGGACAGAAACAACTGGTGGCAATTTCTGCTGTCTTAGCCCTGCAGCCGAGTTATTTGATCCTGGATGAACCTACTAAAAGTATTGATACTTTCAGGAAAAAAAAATTAAAGGATATTTTACAGGAGATCTGGCGCCGGGGCACGGGCATTATGGTTATCAGCCACGATACAGAATTAATTACCGGGTTTGAAGGCAGAAGGATACACATGTCGAAGGGCGAGGTTGTAGAAGATGCAGTTAGATATACGGACTAAGCTGTTCATTGCAGCCATTTTTTCTGTATTGGCGCTGGTTTACCAGAACCCCATAATGCTGGCTATTGTTCTAGTCTTGAATCTGTTGGCATTAATTTTATTCAGGATGCCGTTTAACATTTTTTTTGGGTTCAGGAAGTTTATCTATATGTATGTTATTTTAATAATAATCCAAAGTCTTTTTGTAAAAAGCGGGGAACCCCTCATACAATTGGGAAACACATATCTTTTAACCACGGATGGTATCTTTTATGGAATATCCATTATCCTGCGATTTTTAATACTGGCTGGTTCAGGCCTAATTTTATTCAACTGTAATACGTCGGAACTGCTCCTGGCGCTGGTTAAACTGCGTATCCCTTATGAGATTGTTTTTATGATACAAGTGGGCATCAGGTTTATACCCCAATTTACTAATGAGCTTCAAAATATATTTAATGGAATTCAGCTAAGGGGAGTAGACTTGCGCAAGGTATATAAAAGAAAAGTAATCAGGGTATATATTAGCATTTTTACCCCGCTTATCTACAGTGTCTGGCAGAAGGCCGAAAAGCTTTCCATATTACTTGAACTGCGTGGTTTTCGCAAATTTCCAACCAGGACTTACTATAGGGAAATTTTTTTAAAGAAAATAGATTATGTTGTTATAAGCTTCGTCTTAATTATTACGGTTGCTATCGTTTATACCGGGAGTATACTTTAAAAATGGGTTTTGGGGATTTTCCTCTTAGAAATATCTAAAGTCTCTAAGATATTTGCTTTTAGTCCTCTCATTTGGTAAAATTTAATAAAAATATAGTACCATTGGAGAGGGGTAGTAAATTTGTCCTCCGGTAAAGGTCAGGAAAAAGTATACGACATGATTATACTTGGTGGAGGCCCGGCTGGCCTAACGGCAGCTATTTATGGCGGACGTGCCAATCTGGAAATTCTTATAGTGGAACATATGATGTCCGGGGGGGAGATAGCTTCTACGGACAAGCTGGACAACTACCCTGGGTTCCCGGAGGGAATTACCGGGTCTGAATTTGGGCAGCTCTTGGAGCAGCATGCCCTTCGTTTTGGAGCTGAGATGATTTCTGCATCCATTGATGTTATCGATACAGGAGGAGAGATTAAAAAAGTTTCTACTTCAAAGGGAGACTATTACGGCCGTACCATCGTTATAGCTACTGGGACAGCCCCTGGCCTATTAGGAGTTCCCGGAGAAGAGACCCTTCGGGGAAAAGGAATTTCTTTCTGTGCAACTTGCGACGGCTTTTTCTTCCGTGATAAAAAAATTGCCGTCATTGGTGGAGGAGACTCTGCAGTGAAAGAAGCTATTTACTTAACAAGGTTTGCCAGTGAAATCGTCCTTATACACCGCAGGAATAAGCTTAGAGCAGTTCCTGCTTTGCAAAATCAGATTCTTCAAAATCCAAAAGTCAGTTTTTTATGGGACACTGTGGTTACAGAATTCAGAGGTGATCAGGCTCTGACAACATTAGCAACAAAAAATTTGAAGGATTCCACAGTAGGTGAACTTTATGTTGATGGTGCATTTCTATATGTGGGGCGCATTCCTAACACAGGTTTTCTGAAAGGATTAGAAGTGGATGGCCAGGGTTATATTATTACAAGTGAGGAAATGGAAACGTCAATTCCAGGAGTATTCGCTGCTGGTGATGTACGCCGTAAATACCTGAGACAGGTTATTACAGCAGCTTCGGACGGTGCTATAGCTGCCATGATGGCTGTAAGGTATCTGGAATAAATACTCAGGGCTATTAATAAATATTAAGGGGGTGAAGCCTGGTTTTTTAAACCAGGGTATTATGACGGGAAAACCTTTTGATATCAGTGATAAGGATTTTGATGGTGAGGTTTTGGGTTCAAGTGAACCGGTACTGGTCGACTTTTGGGCACCTTGGTGTGGGCCATGCAAAATGGTTGCACCGGTTCTTGAAGAGCTTGCAGGTGATTATGAGGGAAGGCTGAAAGTTGTGAAGGTTAATGTGGATGAGAACGCAGGCACTGCTTCACGTTACTCTATTATGAGCATCCCCACAATGATGCTTTTTAAAAACGGGGATGCTGTGGAAACGATTGTTGGCTTTCGCAAAAAAGAGGATTTAAGCGGTATAATTGATAAAAATTTATAAGGTCTATTTAATCATTTGTGTAGAGTCCCCCTCTGCCGGAAATACTATAGGCGAGGGGGTTTTTATTTTGAGAGCAATGTGGAAAGGATCATTAAGTTTTGGCCTGGTAAATATACCTGTGCGACTATTTTCCGCTACTGAGAGCAGGACTCTTAAGTTTCGTCATTTACACGCTCCCTGCCATACTCCCCTGGAGTATCAGAAAGTATGCAGCACCTGCAAAAAAGAGGTTCCTTGGGAGGAAATTGCCCGTGGCTACGAGTACGAGAAGGACCATTTTGTAGTCTTAAGCGAAGAGGAAATCAAATCTGCTGCCGGGAAAAAAGAGAGGCTTATTGAAATTACAGATTTTGTTAATATTGAAGAAATAGATCCCATTTTTTTTCAAAATAGCTATTATCTCGCCCCCGATGGCCCCGGCAGCAGGCCGTACGCGCTGCTGCGTGAGGCGATGCTGGAGTCGGGAAAAGTAGCAGTGGCCACGATTACTTTGCGGACGAAGGAATCAATGGCCACAGTGAGAACCTTCGGGGATGTACTTGCCCTTTCAACAATGTTTTTCCCAGATGAAGTGCGTTCTGTCCAGGACCTTCCTGACATTCCCCACGATGTGGAAATCCGGGAAAAAGAGCTTACCATGGCAAAACAGCTTATCGAGAACCTGGCGGCAGCTTTCCAACCAGAAAAATACCATGACAATTATCGTGAAAAAGTAATTGAGTTAATTCAGGCAAGAGTAGAAGGGAAAGAGGTGGCTGTTGCTCCTTCACCGCAGAAGGAAAAGGTAATCGACCTGCTGGAAGCACTTCAAGCCAGTGTAGAGAAAGCCCAGGGGAAGAAAGGAAAGGGCAGGGGAAAAGATCAGACAGCAAAAACATCCCCCCGAAAAGAAAAAGTATCGGCCAAAAAATAAGAGTTGGGGGGAAAGGTCTTGTTTGAGCAAATAATTGCGCCGATGGAACCTCAATCCAGGGCAATTTTAAAAGAGGGGGATCTGAACCATTACTTTCAGGTAAAGTGGGATGGCGTTCGGATGCTGGCATTTGTTGATGGGGAGAGACTGCGCCTGCAGGGTAGAAGTTTAAAAAACAAGACCTCTATCTATCCGGAGCTGTCCGTTTTACCGGATCTTGTTAAAGGGAACCGTATTATTTTGGATGGGGAGATTATCGCTTTACACGAAAACCGTCCCAGTTTTTATGCTGTGATGCAGAGGGAAAGAACAGGATTTGCAGGGATCTCCCGGATAACTACATTAATTCCCGTTTTTTACATGGTCTTTGATCTTCTTTTTTTTGACGACAGTTGGCTCATGGATAAACCATGGAATGTCCGACAGGAAATGCTTGAAAAATATCTCAAGGAAAATGATCATGTACGTCTTGTCCCCAGTTATGAAGATGGAAAAATTCTTCTTGAAACAGTAAGGGAGAATAAGATGGAAGGAATAGTAGCAAAAAAAACGGACAGCCCATATATTCCCGGACCACGTAAATCCAGTTATTGGTACAAAACAAAGATTGAACAAACGCTGGAAGCTTATGTAGGCGGTATTTCCCTAAAGAATACAACCCCGGCATCCCTGCTCCTTGGTATGAAAGAAGAAGGTCCAGAGGGTGAAATAGGAAAAATGCAATATATAGGAAGCGTCAGCAGCGGCCTAAAAACAAAAGAACTGGCAGCATGGTATAATTGGGGTATGGAAAACAGGCTTAGTTCATCCCCGTTTGCCAATGCTCCTCTTCACCCGGGAAGGAACCTCCTCTACGTAAATCCTATAAGAAAAGTGGAAGTGATTTTTAACGAGTGGACTCCGGATCTCAAATTACGCGCCCCCCGTCTGACATCCAGGATAGAACAGCTGATTCACCATTAAGGGATGGACGATAGCGAGTCAGAGAACCGTCCCCTGGCTCACCCTGCCTGGCTCACCCTGGCTCACCTACAATGGAAGGAGCTTGCTAATGCCTCCTACAATGGAAATTAATAAAAAAATGGTGGCCCTCACCAACCTGGAAAAGGAACTATGGCCCGGTGAAGGAATCACCAAATATGATTTAATCAAGTATTACCTGGAAATATCACCTTATATTTTGCCTCACCTGAAGAACCGCTTTTTAGTTTTTCAACGCTTCCCTCAGGGCATTCACGGGCAAGGCTTCTATCAAAAAAATTCTCCCCAGGGAGCTCCATCCTGGTTGGAAACCATTCCATTTCATCACGGAAAGAAAGTTACAAACTATATTCTTGCCACGGGACCTGAAACGCTGAGCTGGCTGGGAAACCAGGCCTGCCTGGAGATACATCAGTGGCTTTCTTCTGTGGAAACCCCGGACAATCCTGATTTTGCTGTTTTTGACCTTGATCCCATGGAGGGGATTTCTTTTTCGCAGATTTGCACGGTTGCTATGGCCGTTAAAAATTTGTTGAAAAAAAAAGGCTTGCGATGCTATGCAAAAACCTCAGGCTCAAGGGGAATTCAAATTTATCTTCCCCTCGTTCCTGTTTACACCTATGAGATGTCCCGTACCTTTTGTGAAGATACCTTTAAACAAATTTTTAAAAGTTTACCCGGTATCACTACTCTGGAGAGAAGTGTATCCATTCGGGGGGAAAAAATTTATCTCGATTATTTACAAAACGGGCGGGGAAAAACTCTTGCAGCCCCTTATTCGCTGCGGCCTTTACCTGGGGCACCTGTCTCTGCTCCACTGGAGTGGAGTGAAGTTGCAGCATCGTCTTTTCTCCCCTCATCTTTCAATATAAAGAACATTTTTTCCCGCTTATATGAAAAAGGAGATTTGTTTGCTCCTGTTTTAACGGATCGACAGAGGATTATTTGAACTATGCGGCTGTTGTAATTCTCTATTACCAAAAAGATTTATGAAAATTCCTTTTTTAAAGAAGGAATTTTCTTTATTTTGTGGAATTTAGTGGAATATATAAGAATATTGCGCTAAATTATTCCAAATCCTTTCTGGAGGTGATCTATGATCTAAATACCCTGGCTTTCTTGCTTTTTAATTAATTATCTTTTACTATCTGTCTAAGGAGGGAAAAAAATGAGAGAACGATGGACATGGCGCGGTGCTTTTGTCGTCGCCGCGATCGGCTCGGCTGTTGGGTTGGGCAACATCTGGCGCTTTCCTTACGTCGTTTATAATTCAGGCGGCGGGGCTTTCTTAATTCCTTTCCTGGTGGCCCTGCTCACAGCCGGTATTCCGCTGATGATGCTGGAATTCACCCTGGGCAAACGTTTTGCAGGGGCTGCTCCCCTGGCCATGAAGCGTGCCGGGCGGGCTTTCGAGTTCGTAGGCTGGTGGGCTGTTTTTGCCGGTTTTGGTATTATAACTTACTATGCAGCTATTCTTGCCTGGTCCCTGCGCTATTTATGGGGAGCTTTTACCCTTGAATGGGGAGCCGATGCAGGCACTTACCTTTATGACAAGGTTCTCCAGTTAATGCCTGTTCTTAATGCAGGAGCCTATGGTTCACTTTTCGGTATTTCAACGCCATTGATAGCTGGTTTTATACTGAGCTGGCTGGCCATTTTCTTCATTGTCTACAGTGGGATAAAGGGAGTTGGCAAAGTGGTTATGATAACGATGCCTCTGCCCTTTATACTTATCATTATCCTCATGATCCGCGGGATAACCCTGCCAGGTGCCGCTGCAGGGCTCAACTTTTATCTGAAACCGAACTTTGCTGCCCTTGCTAATTACCAGGTTTGGCTCGCCGCTTACGGGCAGGTCTTCTTTTCCCTTAGCCTGGCCATGGGTATCCTTATCGCTTATGCCAGCTACTTGCCCAAGGACGCGGATATCAGCAATAACTCCTTAATGACCACCAGTATGGATGCCCTGACGGCTTTTATCGCAGGTATTGCCGTTTTCAGCACTACGGGCTACATGGCTGCTCAACTGGGAGTGCCGGTACAGGATGCTGTTGCTTCCGGACCGGGATTGGCTTTCGTGGCTTTCCCGGAGGCTATTAATATGATGCCTTTTGCACCTGCGCTGATCGGGGTAATCTTTTTCATTACCATTTTTACCCTTGGAATTGACTCCGCCTTCTCTTTAACGGAAGGGGTAGTCGCCGCGGTTATGGATAAATTCAACCTGAGCCGTAAGTTTACCTCTATTTTAATCAGTGGCCTGGCATTCCTGGTGGGCTTGGTTTTCATCTCCCGGGGCGGCCTGCTTTGGTTGGATCAGGTGGATTATTTTCTCAACAACTTTGTCCTGGTGCTGGTAGGACTCTTAACCTGTCTTGTCATCGGCTGGGGCTACGGTGCTCATAAGATCCGTGAACACATTAACGAAGTATCAGAAATAAAAATTGGGATCTGGTTTGACATATGTATCAAGTTCATTACCCCGATTATCCTTATCATACTTTTGGTGCTCAATTTAAGAGAACGAATTCTGGCGCCATACGAAGGATACCCTGCATTTATGCAGATAATCGGAGGTTGGGGTATGTTGGCGGTTATTATTATCCTGGGTATCGTCTTCATGTTTATTAAGACCAAAGAAACGCCTCAAGATGAAGAAGGAGAGGTGTAGCACATGGAAGCATCTGCTATAGTATCCCTGATTATTGGCCTTGTGATCTTCGGTGGAGGATTTCTCTGGAGTGTATTGATCGCCACTAAGGGAAAAGGGTGGAAATAAGAAAGGTCTCAAATAATTAATATAAAGGTCGTGGGCCGCCCCAAAAGTAATTTTTGGGGCGGCTGACTTTTTCTCTTATTGTCTCAGCGCAAAAGGATGCTTGCGTTGACAAAGTTAAACTTCTGCATTAAGATCAAAGTAAATTCTTTTAAAAATTCTTCTTCTCGATTGGGGGTTACAGTTTTGCAATTTACGCCGTTGGCTGAACTGGAAAGAAGGGTGCAAAACTTACAGGCCGTAATGCAAAGGGATTCTCTGGATGGCGCCCTTTTAACGGAAAAAATGGATCTTTTTTATTTTGGAGGTTCCATGCAGCAGGGTTTCCTGTTTATTCCGGTTGATCAAAACCCATTATTCATGGTAAAAAGAAACTTTAAGAGGGCAAAGGAAGAAACAAACTGGGAAAAGGTAATGCCTTTAAACGGCCTGAATCAGTTATCTGAATATTTGCATGATTATGCCTGTAAAGATATTCAAAGACTCGGCCTTGAACTGGATATCCTTCCGGTTAATCTATATCAACAATTAGAACGTATTTTTCCCCATGTCCAGTTTGTCGATCTCTCAAAATCGATCAGAGAGGTACGTATGATAAAGTCTGAATTTGAAATAAAATGCTTCCGTGAGGCCTCAAAGGTCGCCGCTAATGTGAATCGGCAGATTCCCGGCCTGATTAAGGTTGGTAAGCCTGAAATCATATTGGGGACAGAGATAGAGTCTCTCTATCGAAAGGAAGGGCATCAGGGAATATTGAGAATGAGGGCATTTAATACGGAAATGTTTTTTGGCCATGTTTATTCGGGAGAAAACGGGGCTGCGAGTACTTTTCTGGACAGTTGTACTGGAGGAGAGGGAGTTACTCCTGCCTGTCCCCAGGGTGCCGGGTGGAAAGCCCTGGCTCCCCATGAACCCATTGGTGTTGATTATGGGAGCATGCATGGCGGTTATGTTCTTGACTACACACGTGTTTTTTCAATCGGGGCTCTGCCTCCGGAGCTGGAAAGGGCCTATGATGCAGCCCTGCAGGTGCAGGAAAGTGTGGTTTTAAGGGCAGTTCCGGGAGCAGTATGCGGGGATTTGTACGAGCTTGCTCTGGAAATTGCTGCTGCAAATGGTCTCGGTGACTTTTTTGAGGGTTATAAGGATGAGCAGGTGAAATTTATCGGTCATGGCGTAGGCTTGGATGTTGATGAATATCCCCTTCTATCTCAGGGATCAAAACATATTCTTGAACCGGGAATGGTTTTTGCTCTGGAGCCAAAATTTATTTTTCCCGGAAAAGGTATGATTGGTTTGGAAAATGTCTGGCTTGTTACTGAATCAGGCCTGGAAAAGATCAGCCTGATTCCGGATGATTTGGTCACAGTTCCCCTAAGCGGGGCATAAGGTGGGGTATTGTTTGAGAAGTTTTTAACTTAGACAGAGGTGGTATTACGTGGAAATAACTACTCTGGAATTAGTTCTGCGTTTGGCTTTGGCAGTTATACTTGGAGGGGCAGTGGGCTTTGAGCGGGAACGTCAGAACCGCCCGGCCGGCTTTCGTACTCATATCCTGGTGTGTGTGGGGTCCTCTTTAATCATGCTGGTTTCTGCTTATGGATTTACCGGGGATCTTGCACATTTTGGGGATGGAGTGGATCCTTCCCGTATTGCTGCTCAAGTTGTTACGGGGGTAGGTTTTTTAGGGGCGGGAACTATTTTTCGTCACAGGAATACTATAACCGGCTTAACTACGGCAGCCAGTATCTGGATCGTTTCGGGGATTGGCCTGGCGGTAGGTATCGGATTTTATGTTGGGGCTCTCTTTACCACTTTGGTGGTGCTCATAAGTTTGATCCTATTGGGAAGTATGGAGATTACTTTTGCCCGTATGAAGAGAATCAGAAGACTCTGGATCAGGGGCATTGATCAGCCTGGTCTTTTAGGACATATTGGAGCGGTACTGGGCGATATGGGAATAGGTGTCACAAAAGTGGATCTGAGTCAGGCGGAATATCATGAGACCTTTAAGGCAGAGGTAATTTCTATGGAGTTTTTTTTGCGCCTTCCTTCACGTGCAAATTGCGATGAATTGCTCAAAAAAATTGCTGCTCTTCCAGGTATCCTGGAAGCCGAATGGGAAGGAAGGTAGATGCAATTCAGGATTCAGGTTGCAGTATTCAGTATTAAGCATGAGAGAAACAGGCGAAAAAATTGGACTTGTGCAAGGTTCTGAACGGAGCTATGGTTGGTTTCTGCGACACCGCAACGTAACGAAATAAGTAGTCTAAGGATTTAGTGTTAACAAAGGCCGTTTTTTTAGAGACAGGTTGTTTTTGTAAACCGGACCTTATCTCTAAGACGGTGTTTTTTTATTGGCTAAAACCTGCATGTTATTTTAAGAATTGGTCAAAATAAAAAAAAGCATGTTTTGGATCTGAAAGAAACAGATCAAAGGGAGAATAAAAAGTGAAAGTTATTAGTTTAGCGGAGAAAAAAAAGGAAAAAGCAAAAGAAAACCTTGAATTTTTTCAGGAGCGTTTCTGGGAATGGGTTTTTGCCTACCGCTGGAAACCATGCCCACAGTGTACCCGTTTACTTTTGCGAATGTGGAAGCAGGAAAGCCTCTGGTCAAACCTTTGTGGAATTTGCTGTTCGTATTTCTATTATTATCAGGTTCTTTACGTGAGGGCTATTAAAACTGTTTGCCAGAGGGGAGAAAAGATCCCTACTTTCAAGGAGCTTGAAGACTGGTATTACAAACATGATCAGCAGTTCTAACACTTTAACAACATCAATAATCACTTCTCTTTAACGGAAAACTGACATATGATTAGAGGGGGCCGGGATTCCGGCTCTTTTTACTTGATAGATTTTCTTAGAATATTTTTTAATAAAGCGAAGATATCTATAGTAAAAGTAAAAAACAGTTTGTTACAGATAGATAACATAACTTAATGGTCAAATGTCTTTCAAGATCACTTAAAATATCCTTAACTGGAACTTGCATCTAGTGTGGATGATTAGTGTATAATGTAATTAGTAAAGGTCAGAGAAGGTCAAAGATAATGGAAATCGGAAAAAATTAATCAGATACCGTTGAAGGGTTGAAAGGGAAGGCACAATGGGCAGTCTGGCTGACAGCATGGAGGATTATCTAAAAAAACTTCTTTCTTTGAGTGCTTCGGGTTGCATAGATATTAAAAGGAAAGAACTTGCCGGCAAGTTTATGTGCGTCCCATCCCAGGTAAATTATGTTTTAGAAACCCGCTTTACTCTGGAAAAGGGTTTCTCAGTGGAAAGCAAAAGGGGCGGCAAGGGTTTTGTTCGTATTAGAAAGCTGGATCTCTCTGCTGAGAATCTTCTCTCAATGATCCTCCAGGATATTATGGATGCTCAAATGAGTGAAAGTAGTGCCAGGGGTATGATACACCGGCTTTACGAATTGAAGTATATTTCATTTCGCGAATCAAGATTAATGGAAACAACTTTAAACAGCCTTCAAATAGTGCAGGATGTAACGTTAAGAAATAGTTTAACGGGTTTGTTACTTAGAGATATGCTGCTTATGCTCATAAAATATAATTTTTAATAGTATTAAGGGGGTGGGTCCGGTTCTATTTAGACCGGAAGGCGATGTTATGTGAGAGATGTGGTAAAAAGAATGCCTCCGTTCATGTAACTAAAATTACAGAAGGTAAAAAAACAGAAGTCTACCTTTGTGACCACTGTGCAAAGGAAAAGGGCGAATTTGAATTCCCTTTTGAAGGCAAGTTTCCTTTGCATCAATTTTTTTCCGGGTTAATGGGTCTCCCGGCGGGAAGTTCGGAAAAGGTTATCCCCACAGGATATGGTGGACTTCAGTGTCCTGAATGTGGTTTAACATATACCCAGTTTGGCCAGATCGGACATTTTGGTTGTGACCGTTGTTATGAATCTTTTGGTAAAAATTTATTACCACTTCTAAGACGTCTCCACGGGAATCAGAAACATATGGGTAAGATTCCGGCAAGGGCAGGTTCTTATGTTAAACTCAAGAAAGAAATAGAATCCCTGAGAGAAGAATTACAAAGAAAAGTTGCAGAAGAAGCCTTTGAGGAAGCAGCTGAAGTAAGGGATAAAATTAGAAAGCTTGAAAGTGAGTGTCCCCCCGGAGGTGAAAATCTTGGATAAAGAAGAAAGAGCTGAAGATACGAATAATCCAATGGATGAAATAATTAGGGGGAGCGAGGAGGAGAATAAGCTTCAACAAACAAGAAGGATGGAAATAGCCAGTAAGTGGATGGAGGGTACCGGCCCTGAAGCTGATATAGTAATCAGCACCCGGGTAAGGCTGGCCCGAAATATGAGAAACTTCCCTTTTCCTCCCCTGGCTTCAGATGAGCAGCGTGAAAAGGTTTTAAAGCTGGCAGAAGATGTCTTTCTGAAAAATGAGGAAAAAAGCCCGGAATTGCAGATATTAAACATTAATTCTTTATCGCCTGTATACAGGCAGGTGCTCTTGGAAAAGCATTTGATCAGCCCGCTCCTGTCCAAGGAAAACCGTTTTAGTGCACTTATACTCAGGGATGATGAAGTGATCAGTATTATGGTTAATGAAGAGGACCACTTTCGGATCCAGTGTCTTCTGCCGGGGCTGCAGCTTGAAAAAGGGTGGCAGGAGGCATCGCGGTATGATGATTTTCTGGAAGCTCATGTGGATTATGCATTTGATGAGGAGAAAGGATATCTCACAGCGTGCCCTACAAACGTAGGTACCGGGTTGCGTGCTTCCGTAATGCTGCATTTGCCGGCGATTGTCCTTACTCAACAGATAAATCGCATCCTCTCTGCTGTAAGCCAGGTTGGGCTTGCCGTAAGAGGCCTCTATGGTGAAGGAACAGAGATAGTGGGAAATTTACTGCAAATTTCCAATCAGATTACTCTTGGACAGTCGGAAGAGGAGATATGGCAGAATCTTTATAGTGTTACAAGTCAACTTATTAATCAGGAAAAAAATGCAAGGGAGCACCTTCTTAACGAAGGCAGGGAAAAGATCGCTGATAGAGCGGGAAGAGCTTATGGAATACTAAAGTATGCCCGAATGATCGATTCACAGGAGGTAATGCAGCTACTTTCCGATATTCGGCTGGGGGTGGATCTGGGACTTTTGAAAGACGTCCCTGTTAAGGTACTAAACGAACTTCTTGTCCTTACAAGGCCGGGGTGCCTTCAGTATCTCAACGGGAAAACCCTAAGTCCTTATGAAAGAGACCTGGAAAGAGCAGTGCAAATACAAAAATGGCTCGCATAAATCACTTTGATTACAGCTAAACACCCTATAATAAGGAAAGGAGTGTATACAATGTTCATGTTCGGTAGATTTACTGAGAGAGCACAGCAGGTACTGGTTTTGGCCCAGGAAGAAGCAAAAAGGTTAAACCATAACTTTATTGGCACCGAGCATATTCTGCTTGGATTGGTACGGGAAGGTTCCGGAATTGCTGCACGGTCTTTGCAAAACCTTGGTGTTGAACTGACCCGGGTCCGTTCAGAGGTGGAAAAAATTATTGGAAAAGGCGAGAAGCCCCAGGTACAGGGGATAAGTTATACCCCCAGGGCAAAGAAAGTAATAGAACTGGCTATAGAAGAGGGGCAAAATCTCGGCCACAATTATGTGGGAACAGAACATCTTTTAATGGGTCTATTAAGAGAAGGTGAAGGAATAGCAGCTCAGGTCTTATCCAACCTGGGGATAGATCTTAAAAAAGCCCGCAAGGAGGTTATTCAGCTTCTCGGCGGGGATGCACAGCTCGGAGGCGGGCAGGGTGGGAAAAATGTACCCCAGACTCCTACTGTGGATGCCTTTGGCCGTGATCTTACCAAAATGGCCAGGGAAGGTAAGTTAGACCCTGTTATTGGACG
Source organism: Bacillota bacterium (assembly GCA_030656575.1). Lineage (GTDB taxonomy): Bacteria > Bacillota > Dethiobacteria > DTU022 > UBA8154 > JAUSPO01. The sequence goes on along the minus strand of JAUSPO010000078.1, from coordinate 18,988 downwards.
GGAAAAAGAAATTGAAAGAGTTATCCAGATCCTGAGCAGGCGCACAAAGAATAACCCCTGTCTTATCGGAGAACCCGGTGTGGGAAAAACAGCTATTGCTGAAGGCCTTGCCCAGCATATAACAGAAGGTGATGTCCCTGATATCCTCAGGGAAAAAAGAGTAGTAACCCTGGAGCTGGCTGCCGTAGTGGCAGGAACCAAGTACCGGGGAGAATTTGAGGAACGGATGCGCAAATTAATGCTGGAGCTGCAGCAGGCGGGAAATGTAATTATTTTTATCGATGAACTGCACACTATCATTGGAGCCGGAGCAGCAGAGGGAGCCATAGATGCTTCCAATATTCTCAAACCTTCTCTCGCCAAAGGTGAGCTTCAGGCTATTGGAGCCACTACACTTGATGAGTATAGAAAATATATAGAAAGGGACCCTGCACTGGAAAGGCGTTTTCTGCCCATTATGGTTGGTGAACCGTCAAAGGATGAAAGCCTGGAAATTTTAAAAGGATTACGAGATCGGTATGAGGCACATCATCGTGTCAAAATCACAGATGAAGCGCTGGAAGCTGCAGTAAAGCTTGCTGATCGCTATATCCAGGATCGCTTTCTTCCCGACAAGGCTATTGACCTTATCGATGAAGCAGCATCCCGTGTGAGGCTGCGCAATTATACTGCTCCCCCTGACCTAAAAGAGATGGAAGATAAAATGGATAGTATCAGGCAGGAAAAGGAGTCTGCTGTAAGGGCCCAGGAATTTGAAAAGGCTGCTCAGATGAGAGATAAGGAACAGCAGTTCAGGGCCAAACTGAATGAATTAAAAAAAGAGTGGGAGAAGAAGAAGGTCGTATCAGATCAGGCTATCGTTACGGAAGAAGATATCGCGCATATAGTCTCCAGTTGGACGGGGGTGCCGGTTAAAAAGCTTGCACAGGAGGAGTCTGCCCGCCTGCTGGACATGGAGGATATTTTGCATAAAAGGATTATCGGCCAGCATGAGGCTGTGCAGGCTGTTTCCCGGGCTATTCGCCGCGGCAGGGCCGGACTCAAGGATCCAAAAAGACCGATTGGTTCGTTTATCTTTCTCGGACCTACCGGCGTAGGTAAAACAGAACTGGCCCGCAGTCTGGCAGAAGCTATGTTTGAGGATGAAGATACCATCATCCGCCTGGATATGTCTGAGTATATGGAAAAGCATACTACTGCACGGCTTATCGGCGCGCCTCCTGGTTATGTAGGCTATGATGAAGGGGGCCAGTTAACTGAAAAAGTACGGCGCAAGCCTTACAGTGTTATTCTTATGGATGAAATTGAAAAGGCTCACCCGGATGTTTTTAATATCCTGCTCCAAATCCTGGAGGACGGCCGTTTGACTGACGGTAAGGGCCGGACTGTTAATTTCCAAAATACAGTTGTGATTATGACATCAAACGTGGGAGCTAACTTTATTAAAAAACAGCCGAATGTGGGATTTAGACCTGCAGATGTGGGAAAAACCTATGAAAATATGAAAAACAGGTTGCTCGATGAGCTGAAAAAAACTTTTCGACCGGAATTTTTAAACAGGGTGGATGATTTAATTGTCTTCCAGTCTTTAACGGAGGAAGACATTGCAAAGATAGTAAGCCTGATGTTGAAGGAGCTTTCCAACCGTATTAAGGAATACGGAATGTCTATTGAAGTAACACCGGAAGCCCAGGCTATCCTTGCCAAAGAAGGATTCGACCCCACTTACGGTGCCCGTCCGCTGAGACGTGTTATCCAGAAAAGGCTGGAGGATGGTATTTCCGAGGAAATGTTGCGGGGAACTTTTACGGCAGGTGATGTTATTGTAGTGGATAAAGTAAAAGATGAAGAGAAGCTTGTTTTTAATAAAAAGAATGAGGAAGAACAACCTCCTGACGAAAAAAAAGAAAAAGAGCAGACCCGAAATAAGTGAACTTGTTTCAGCAAGGCTGAAACATTGGGGAATCAGGTGGAGAGTCTACTCCACCTGATTGAAAAATTCCACCTACGCTATGCTTAGAGGTGGGGGATTATACCCAAAAGAAAAATCAGGAGAAATATTAAAAGCCCCGCCTGAAAAGCGGGGCTTTTAATATTTCTGAGGGTGTTAAAGTTGAGAAAATTCTGGTGCAGGAATAAGGACAAAGAATAGAGAAAACACCTAATTGTATAGGTCTGATTATTTATGTACTGAACCTGAGAGCTTTCCCGGTAAAGTTGAGCGGACTCCAGTTTTCCACAGCCCATTTTTCATAGTAAAAAGAGGATCTTTCTATCATTTGTCGAATCAGAGATATGCGGGTTGGTATGGAGTTTGTGAATATTATTACAACTTTGATCTTGTAAAAAGTTATGCCTGGTACTACTTGTTTTTTTCCAAATTATATTTTGTAATTGAAAATATATGCTATAATAAAAGAGCTTAATGGATACTGTTTTTTGGAAGATAATAACTATCTTTTATTGTAGAAGGAGTGGTTTTTATGAAAATAGCTGTATCAGGGAAAGGCGGAGTAGGAAAGACAACTATTACTGCCAATTTAATTTATCTCTTTGTAAAAAACGGTTACGATGTTTTTGCTGTGGATGCTGATCCCGATGCCAGTCTTGGTCTTACACTCGGTATGGATCCGGAAAAACTGGCTTCATTAGTTCCCTTGGTGGAAATGAAAGAAGTAATTGAAGAAAAAAGTGGAAAAGGAGCTTTCTATTCCCTCAATCCTGATGTAGAGGATGTTATCGACAATTACAGTCTGCAAAAGGGCAAAATAAAATTTTTAATTATGGGAGGCATTAAACAAGGAGGCTCAGCCTGCTACTGCAGAGAGAACTCCTTTCTTAATGCAGTTCTCAACTCCCTGCTGCTGGATAAAAAAGAAGTGGTCTTTCTGGACATGAGCGCTGGAATAGAACATCTGACCAGGGGAACATCCCAGGGCGTGGACCTCATGCTGGTGGTGACTGAACCTACCAGGAACGGGGTAAAAACGGCTAAGGTTGTTCAAAAGCTCGCTCGTGACCTGGGAATAGGAAAGGTCAAAATAATTGGCAATAAAATCCGCAGGGAAGAGGAAGAGGACTTCATCCGGCAGAGTTTCTCCGAAGCTGATATTATTGGCTTCCTGCCATACCAGGATGGAATCTGGGAAAAATCAATGGAAGAAAACCCTGCAGCTTTTGGCGAGGGAGATTTGTTGACGGGAGTGGAGGAAGTTTACCAGGAAATTGTAAAGGAGGCGATATAATTACCTTAATTGTTTTCTTGACTTGCGTAGAACTTGAGCCGGGAACCCGGCATTTTCTCCGGGCAGACAGAAAAAGGCCAAGTTTGGTTAGCTACCTTGGTTATAACCTAAACAGCTATGATTTAGAAAATACATTCAATGAGGAGGTTTAGGAACATTATGGCTGAAAAGAAAAAGGATCGCAACAGAACTATTGATCCTGCTGCACTGGAAGTTCTGGCCAGAACAGAGGGCAGCGGCATTGAGTCAGCATATGACCGTTATTTGAATATGCAGCCCCAGTGCCAGTACGGAAATACTGGTATTTGTTGTACAATCTGTATCCAGGGGCCCTGCCGTATTACGAAAAAAGCTTCCAAAGGTATCTGTGGTGCGGCGCCCTACACCATTGTCGCACGCAATCTGCTGCGTCATGTTTTAGGCGGAACAGCCTGCCACTCTGATCATGGTTTTCATATAACCATGGTTATGAAGGAGATTGCCGACGGGCATCCCGGAGACTATTCCATAACAGACAGTGCCAAGCTTAAAATGGTAGCAGAGAGGTTTGGCTTTCCCACTGAAGGTCGTCCGGAACAGGATGTCCTTAAGGACGTAGTTAACCTTGCCATGGAAGAATTCAGCCGCCTGGATAAGAAAGTATACAGTGCCTGGCTGGAGAAAACAATTGTGCCGGAACGCCTCGAAAAAGCGATGGAATGTAATATTATGCCCAACAGTATCCATAAAACCATTGCGGAGTCCATGGCCCAAACCCACATGGGAATGGATGCCGACCCCGTAAACCTTGTCTTCCAGTCGTTGAAAACAGCTTTGTGTGATTATATCGGCATGCATATTGCCACCGATCTTTCTGATATACTCTTTGGTACACCTACCCCCGTGGTTAGTGAAGCCAACATGGGCGTACTGGAAGAGAAAATGGTCAATATTGCCCTTCACGGTCACAACCCTATCTTAAGCGAAATGGTTGTCAAAGCGGCACGCGATATGAAGGATGAAGCCATTGCTGCCGGCGCGGAAGGTATTAAGTGCATGGGTATCTGCTGTACAGGTAACGAAGTATTGATGCGCCAGGGAGTACCTGTCTTAACCAACTTTGCGTCGCAGGAACTGGCTATCATGACCGGCGCTGTGGATGTCATGGTCGTTGATGTGCAGTGTATTATGCCAGGTATCCAGACTGTGGCGGAATGTTTCCATACCAAAATTATCACCACGATCCCCAATGCCAAGATCCCCAGTTCCTATTATGTGGATTTTGATGAGACCAGAGCGCAGGAGAAAGCACGGGAAATCGTTGGTATTGCTATTGATGCTTACAAACAGCGTGATGCCTCCAAAGTGAGCATACCGCAAGTTAAGCATAAAGTAGTGGCCGGTTTCAGTTTAGAGGCACTTACGGATATACTTGCCGCTGTAAACCCCGATAATCCAATTAAAGTTATCACTGATGCTATTGATTCCGGGGAGCTTGCAGGCGTCTGTCTCTTCGCCGGATGCAATAACCTGAAAGTTATCCATGACGGGAGCCATACAGCCATAGCCAAGGAACTGGCCAAGAACAATGTCCTATTAGTGGCAACCGGATGCGCAGCCGGCAGTTATGCAAAGTTAGGTCTTATGAACGGTGATGCGGTGGAAGAGTATGCCGGTGAGGGATTAAAGGCTTTTATTAATCGCCTGAATGAGGCCAATAAAGATAAGCTTCAGGATAAGCTGCCCCTTATTTTCCACATGGGTTCCTGTGTTGATAACACCAGGGCCTACGACCTTGTAACTGCCCTCGCGCAGGAGTGGCAGATGGATACTCCCAAGGTTCCTTTTGTGGCCAGCGCCCCTGAAGCCATGAGCGAGAAGGCCGTATCAATCGGCAGCTGGGTTGTTACTTTGGGTATGCCTGTTCATGTTGGTGTAATGCCGCCTATCCCCGGCAGCCCGTTAGTGGATGGTATTGCCCTGCAGATTGCCCAGGATGTTTACGGCGGTTACTTTATCTGGGAGGAAGATCCCGCGGAAGCAGCCAAAAAGCTGCTGGGAGCCCTGCAGGAAAGAACATGGAAACTCAAGGTTCATAAGATGGCTCAGGAGCAGTACGAAACAGATGCTATTTCTAAGACCTGGTAAAATAAAACCTGTATAAAAAGGAGGTAAGAGCGAATGTCAACAGTAGGCAAAGAATGGGAAAATTCCTTTGAAGAAATATATGACGGTGCTATAGATGAGTCAAATCCGCCGCTGCCGTTATTCCAAAAGGTTTATGACGGTGCGATTATTGCCACCAGCTACGCGGAGATTTTGCTGAGCCAGGCTATCAGGCGTTACGGCCCGGATCATCCTGTAGGATATCCCGATACGGGATATTATCTGCCCGTTATCATGAACTTAAGTGGTGAGAAGGTTACAAAGCTCGGGGAACTGGTACCCATTTTAAACCGCATGCGTAATCAGATCAAAGAGGAGCTTAATTTTTACAATGCCCGCCTTTGCGGTGAATCGACGGCGTATGCTGCAGAAATAATCGAGGCTATCCGCTATCTGAAGGGCGAGAATCTTCATGTTTCTCCCTGGACCGGTTTCCTGGGCGACCCTGTCGTACGCCGTTATGGGATTCTCCTTGTAGACTGGACCATCCCCGGCCAGGCTGTAATAGTTGGCAAGGCAAAGTCCACGGAAGCACTTGCCAAAATCATCAGCGATCTGCAGGCAAAAGGGTTTATGATCTTTATGGCCTACGAGGTTGTGGATCAGGCCATCGAGGCAGGCCTGAAGCTGGGTATTGACTTTATTACTTTCACCATGGGTAACTTTACCCAGGTTATTCATGCTGTAAACTACGCCCTCCGTGCCGGGCTTGCCTTCGGCGGGATTGCTCCCGGCTTACGGGAAGAACAAAGAGACTATCAGCGGCGCCGTATCCGGGCATTTGTGCTCCATTTCGGAGAGCGGGATGAAGTGCAGATTGCTGCTCATTTTGCGGCTATTTTCCTCGGTTTCCCTGTGCTGGTTGACCATGAACTGCCTGAAGATGAGCAGATTCCAAACTGGTACATTGCCCACCCCGATTACGAAACTCTGGTGCAGGTCGCCCTGGAAGTCCGCGGCATTAAGCTGAAGATTCTTGATATTCCAGTACCCTTTACAGTCGCCCCTGCATTTGAAGGAGAGGCTATTCGTAAAAAGGATATGTACCTGGAATTTGGAGGCGGCCGTACACCATCGTTTGAGCTGGTGAAGATGGTGGAAGAAAGTGAAATAGAAGATGGCAAAGTAGAAATAGTCGGTCCCGACGTGGATGAAATCGAAGAGGGAGCTGCCATCAGCGGCGGTATTTATGTGAAGATTTATGGCCGCAAGATGCAGGAAGACTTTGAAGGCGTTCTGGAGCGCCGTATTCACGACTTTGTGAACTATGGCGAGGGTCTCTGGCATACCGGTCAGCGTAATCTCTGCTGGTACCGGGTCAGCAAGGACTGTGTGGCCAAGGGTTTTAAGTTCCGCCACTATGGTGACCTGCTCATTGCCAAGTTTAAAGACGACTTTCCTGCTATCGTAGACCGTGTGCAGGTAACAATCTATACAGATCCCAAGATGGTTGACGAAAAACTGGAAGAGGCCAGAAAAGTCTATGCCAGCCGCGATGCCCGTCTCGCAGGACTCACGGATGAGTCGGTGGATATGTTTTATTCCTGCACCCTCTGCCAGTCTTTCGCACCTAACCATGTTTGCGTGGTTACACCACAGCGCTTAGGCCTTTGCGGTGCCGTCAGCTGGTTGGATGGAAAAGCATCCAACGAGATCGACCCCACAGGTCCGAACCAGCCGATCAAGAAGGAAGGCGTCATTGACGAGAAGAAAGGTATCTGGGCTTCTGTTAACGAGTTTGTATATAACAACACAAACCGTAACATTGAAGAGTGCTCCATGTACTCCTTTATCGATCGGCCGATGACATCCTGCGGCTGCTTTGAATGTATCATGGGTATTGTTCCCGAAGTTAACGGGGTTATGATTACCACACGGGAACACGGTGGTATGACTCCCTGTGGTATGAACTTCTCAACACTTGCCGGTTCTGTGGGCGGTGGAATACAAACTCCCGGATTTATGGGACACGGGCGCCCCTATGTGCTGAGTAAGAAGTTCATCAGCGCTGACGGAGGGTTAGGGCACTTGGTCTGGATGCCTAAGGAACTGAAGGACTGGTTGGGCGATGACCTGCGCAAAGCTGCTGAAGAGCAGGGCTTGGGTACTGATTTCGTTGATAAGATTGCTGATGAGACGATCGGTACCACGGTGGAAGAGATCTTGCCCTTCCTGGAAGAAAAAGGACATCCGGCATTAACCATGGAACCGTTGATGTAATTAAAGAACATTAACCTTAGTTCTTAGTTATTTAAGAAGATCCATAGATGGAGCAATGGTGATGAAATCTAAGGGTTCTTCTATGTAAAATCACGAGAAATGAAAGGAGTCTGGACAATGGGTTTAACAGGATTAGATATTTTCAAGCACTTACCCAAAACCAATTGTAAGGTATGCGGTTTCCCAACCTGCCTGGCTTTTGCAATGGCCTTGGCGAATGGCAAGGCTTCTCTTGATGCCTGCCCTGATGTTTCCGATCAAGCAAAGGAGGCCCTCTCTTCTGCTGCTGCACCACCTATTCGTCTTGTAAAAGTGGGAGCAGGAGAAAACGTGATTCAAATGGGTGATGAAACGGAGATTTTCCGCCATGATAAGCGGTTCAATCACCCCACAGCTGTTGCCATAGCTGTCAACGATAATGAAGATGTTGATGCAAAAGTGGATTCCATTAACGGACTGGTATTTGATCGTGTTGGCCAGCATTATGAAGTTGACATGATTGCACTGGTCAATGCTTCAGGTGATGCTGCGACCTTCAAGGCAGCAGCTGAAAAAGCTGCAGCAAAAACAAATAAAAACTTTGTTCTTATTACACAGGATGTAGGCGCTATGGAAGCAGCATTACAAGTTCTTGCCGCGCGTAAGCCGCTCCTCTATGCCGCAGATAAAGATAACTATGAAAAGATGACCGAACTTGCTAAAGCCAACGGCTGTCCTCTTGCTGTTAAGGGCGAGAACCTCGATAGCCTGGCAGAATTAGTTGAAAAAATTGTAGCTCTGGGATACAAAGAGCTAGTTCTTGATTCCGGCGCCCGCGAAACAAGTAAAGTTATTGCTGATATGACTCAGTTCCGCCGCCTGGCAGTAAAGAAAAAGTTCCGTACTTTCGGTTATCCGGCCATTGCTTTTACCTCAAAGGATGATCCCCAGGAGGAAATGCTCCAGGCCGCCACATACGTAGCAAAATATGCCAGCCTAATCGTCTTAAAAAATGCCAAGAAGGAACTTTTGCTTCCTCTTGTAAGTCTAAGGGCAAATATTTACACCGACCCGCAAAAACCTGTTGCCGTTGAACCTGGCCTTCATGTCCTGGGCGATGTAAACGAAAATTCTCCTGTTTATTGTACCACCAACTTCTCCCTGACTTACTTCCTCGTTGAAGGAGAAGTAGCTGCCACACGTATTCCCAGCTATATTATTTCCGTGGACACAGGAGGCATTTCCGTACTGACTGCATATGCCGACAATAAGTTTACCGCGGAAAAAATTGCAAAGTCTATTAAGGATCTTGAAATGGAAGGGAAAGTAAACCATAAAAAAATCGTTATCCCTGGAGCAGTTGCTGTTCTCAAAGGCAAGCTGGAAGATGAATCGGGCTGGGAAGTAATCGTAGGCCCCAGAGAGTCCTCCGGAATCCAGAAGTTCGCCAAAGCTCAGTTTGCATAGGAGATGAGCCTTTGAATAGAAAGGTTGTTTTTCTACCTGAAGAGGTTTCTTTAGAAGTGCTGCCTGGCACTCCTCTGCTTCGTGCCGCTGCTCTTGCCGGTATTGAAGTAAAAAGTTCCTGTGGAGGAAAAGGGTCTTGCAGCAGGTGCCTTGTAAAGGTAGAAGAGGGTAAAGCGATAGTTAAATCAACCGGTAAGCTTTCCGGGGAAGAACAGGAACAGGGTTATGTTCTTTCCTGCCAGGCCCTTGTAGGGGATCAGGATCTACGTGTTAATATCCCCATAAGTTCTCGCCTGGAGGAACACCGTATTCTTTTCAATTCCCCTGACAATGTGGACGGGGAAGAGGAAGCATATGGGGCCTATGATGGCTATCCACTATGTACCCGCTTTCAACTGTCTCTCGAACCACCGAGTATCGATGATAACACGAGTGACCTTACCAGATTAATGATGGCTCTGAGACGTGAAATGGGAAAAAGCAGTCCAGAGACAGAGATCAAAATAAACACTGCTGCTCTTAGAGGACTGGCGAAGGCTCTCAGAGAAAGAAACTGGAATCTATCCGTTGTAATGACTTATTTTCCGGGAAATGTTGAAGTTATTACTGCAGCAGCCGGTCAGAACGAAAAACCCCTTTATGGACTTGCCATTGATATTGGTACGACTACAGTCGCTATCTACCTGGTTGATCTGCTTAATGGAAAAACTGTTCTTCATCATGGAAGTTTTAACAGGCAGTCCAGGTATGGAGATGATATTATATCCCGGATAATCTATGCATCCGAGGATGAAAAAGGCCTGAATGAACTGCATGATTCCGTGATCGGCACGATTAATGAAATTATCGGGCAGATCTTACAGCAGGCAGGAATCAATGAAGAAGAAATCCTTCAGGTTGTCACAGCGGGGAATACCACGATGACACACCTTTTCCTGGGGGTGCCCCCTGATTTTATCAGGCTTGAGCCTTATATACCCACTTTTTCCTCTACACCTGCTGTGAAGGCCAAAGATTTGGGTCTCAGGGTTCATCCGGAAGCATGGGTTCATTCTTTCCCCCAAGTGGCCAGTTATCTGGGCGGGGATATTGTATCCGGCATTCTTTATGCCGATCTGGCTGAGAACGATGAAATAGTGCTTTTTGTGGATATTGGAACAAATGGGGAAATAGTTCTGGGAAATAAAGACTGGATGGTAGGATGTGCATGTTCTGCAGGCCCATCCTTTGAAGGTGGAGGTATAACCTTTGGGATGCGTGCCATGAGTGGTGCCATTGAACGGGTAGTTGTTGACCCGGTTAGTCTGGAAGTACAGGTTAAAACAGTTAATAATGTGAAACCTTTGGGTATTTGCGGTTCCGGATTAATTGACTGTCTCTCAGCGCTGAAAACGGCTGGTATCATTGATCGCAGCGGAAAATTTCAATCAGACCTGAAATCTGCCCGTTTACGCAGTGGTGAGGAAGGTTTGGAGTATGTTCTCGTCTGGGCTGATGATTCAGGTGTTGAAAAGGATATCTTTCTCACGGAAGGCGATCTAAAGAATCTTATCATGGCCAAAGGTGCTGTCTATGCGGCAATAAGGACTCTTTTGCGAACGCTGGAATTGGATGAATCAGTAATATCAAAAGTGATCATCGCCGGTGGTTTTGGAAATTACCTGCATATTCAAGACGCCATTCGTATCGGGTTACTTCCCGATCTGGAATACGAAAAGTTTGAGTTTATTGGTAACAGTTCGTTAAAAGGGGCCAAGCTTGGTCTGCTTTCCCGGAAAGCTCTGAATAAAGCACGGAAAATCGGGAATATGATTACCTATATTGAGCTTTCCGTAGGAACAATTTTTATGGATGAATATGTTTCGGCCCTCTTTTTGCCTCATACAGATATAACACTCTTTCCTTCTGTTGAATCAGTGGAAAACAGAAATTGATAAAAAGAGTATGAAAGGAGAAGAACAATGGCTGTTGAAGTTTCAAAAGAAAAATATAGAAGCCAGGTTCGTGAAGTTGTTTTAGGAGCTACCAAGGAAGAAGGAGGAACCCGCTCACATACTGTTAAAGTGGGAGGAGAAACAGCTCTGCCCTTCCTCCATTTTGAAGGTGAAATGCCAAACCGCCCCGTGGTTGCCATGGAGGTCTGGGATATTGTACCTGAGGAATGGCCTGCCAGTTTGAAGAGTTATTTTGAAGATGTTTATGACGATGCAGGCGCATGGGCAAAAAAATGTGTGGAGCAGTATGGTGCCGACCTTATCGCTATCCGTTTTAAAAGCGCTGACCCTGATATAAAAGATGCTTCTGCTGAAGATTGCATCGCCACTTTGAAGAAAGTTCTGGGTTCAGTAGGCGTTCCTCTTATCGTTTACGGTTGTGGAAAGTCTGATAAGGATAACTCAATCATTGGCCCCATTGCCGAGGCTGCAGAGGGTGAAAACCTGCTTCTCGGAGTTGCCGAGCAGGATAATTATAAGTCTGTTACCAGTGCTGCTATGGCTCATAAGCATTCTATTATTGCTCAATCCCCTATTGACATCAATATTGCCAAGCAGTTAAATATTTTAATTTCTGAAATGAGCACCCCTCTCTTAGACCGAATCATCATTGACCCAACCGTTGCTGCTCTTGGTTATGGTTTGGAATATAGTTATTCTATTATGGAAAGAGCACGTTTTGGCTCCCTCCAGGGGGACAGAATGCTTGCTATGCCTACCATTGCCAATGTGGGTCATGAAGTATGGAGCAAGAAAGAAGCCAGCATCTCCGCAGATGATGAGCCAGGCTGGGGCGATCAGGCAGAGCGTTCCATGGCATGGGAAGCGACCACTGCAATGGCGTTAATCCAAGGCGGAATGGACATTTTAGTAATGCGTAATCCGAGGGCTGTAGAGCTGATCAAGAAAAGTATTGATGACCTGATGCAGGATAATAGCTAATACAGAACTCTGGACGTTTGCTTCTTATTAGCAGAAAGCATCAGTACTTGCATTAGATTCATAATAATGGTAACACATTTAAGGAGGTATGGTAATGATCATTATTGGTGAGAGGATCAACGGTATGTTCCGTGACATAGCTCAGGCGATCCGTGAAAGAGATCCCAGGGCGGTTATCGAATGGGCAAAAAGGCAGGAAGCCATGGGGGCAGGTTATCTGGATCTTAATGTTGGGCCCGCAGTGGCCGATCGCGTTTCAGCAATGAGATGGCTTGTGGAAGTTACCCAGGAGGCAAGTAAGTTACCCCTGTGTTTAGACTCAACTGATTTCGATGCGATTGAAGCGGGACTGGAAGTATGCAAGAACCCGGCTATGATCAATTCTGTCCCGGCTATTGCCGAGAAAATGGACCGGATCTTTACAATGGCAAGTAAGTATAATGCTGAGGTAATCGGCCTTGCAATGAACGAGGAAGGTATTCCCAAGGATGCTGAAAGCCGTGTAGCTCTGGCTATGGAACTTGTAGCAAACTGTGATGCCTATGGGGTCCCCATTGACAGCCTTTATATCGATCCTTTGGCTTTACCCTGCAATGTAGGCCAGGCACATGGTCCTGAGGTATTTGAAACTTTACGCCAAATAAAGCTGCTTTCTGATCCGCCTCCGAAAACAGTTGTAGGTTTAAGTAATATTTCCCAGGGCACCAAGAACCGGGAATTAATTAACCGTAACTTTGCAGTTATGGGTATGGCCTGCGGCCTCGATGCAGCTATTGCCGATGCCTGTGATGAAGAATTGGTAGCAGCCGTGGCAACTGCAAGAATTTTGCTGAACATGGATATCTACTGTGATTCCTATGTTGATGTGTTCAAGTCGCAGAATCAGTAAATAAAGGTTTGGGGCTGGAAACATGCACAAGTATATATAACAAACTGACTTTACTTTTTGATGCAGTAATCATTTCACTTTGGAATTTAACTAATTTATTAGCAGCAAACGCACTCCGCTTTCAAGGTTAGGTAATTTTTTAAGGTAGCTTATAGATAAAATTTCCAGCCCCAATAATTTTTAAAATATAGATTGATGAGGCTTTATGGAGAGGGAAGGTGAGGAAAATGATTGTTGGTGAAAGAAAACCTTTGGCAGAAATCGCTGAGATGCTGGAACCTTTCCGGAAAGTATGTGTTTTAGGCTGCGGAACCTGTGTCACTGTCTGCCTTGCAGGAGGAGAAAAAGAGGCATCTGAAACAGCAGCGGCACTCACTTTACTGGCACAAAAAGAGGGTAAAGATTTGGAAATCAGTACCCACACACTTCTGCGTCAATGCGAGTACGAATATATCGATGACTATGCTGAGAAACTGGCTGAAGCTGACGTTATTCTTTCCCTGGCTTGTGGTGTAGGTGTCCAGACGATGGCCACCAGACTCCAGGATAAGATTATCCTGCCGGGATTGAATACCCAATTTATGGGTTATCCTCTTCAGCAGGGTGTCTGGGCAGAAAATTGCCTGGGCTGTGGTGACTGTGTCCTTGACTTAACATTAGGGATTTGTCCTATTACCCGGTGTTCCAAGAGCATGCTTAACGGGCCTTGTGGCGGCTCTCAGGACGGGAAATGTGAAGTCAGTAAAGATGTGGATTGCGCCTGGCACATGATCTACGAACGCCTTGTAAAAATGGGAATGGAAAGCAGAATGGAAACAATCCAACCCCCGAAGGATTGGTCCACTTCCCATCATGGTGGACCCAGAACAATTGTAAGGGAGGACGTCAGGCTTGAAAACAGAGAGTAGGCTTGAAAAGGTACTCAACGCCGGTCATTTTGCTGTTACGGGGGAATTAGGACCGCCAAAGAGTTCCGATATAGAAACTTTAAAGCACCATGCTGAAGCAATGCGCAACCATGTGGAGTCTTACAATATTACAGATAACCAGACGGCTATCGTGCGGACCTCCAGTATAGGTGTGGCTGCCAGTCTTATACAGATGGGCCTGGAGCCTAATGTTCAGATGACTGTCCGTGACAGAAACAGGATTTGCCTGCAGAGTGATCTGTTAGGTGCGGTAAGCTTTGGAGTAAAAAACTTTCTCTGTCTCCAGGGCGATCATGCCAAATTTGGGAATCAACCTCAAAGCAAAAATGTAAATGACCTGGACTCTATGCAACTTCTGAAAACATTTAAAGATATGAGGGATGAAGGTATTTTTATAGGTGGGGAAAAAATGGATCACCCTCTGCCCAGTATTTTTCTCGGGGCTGTAGCCAATCCATTTGCCGATCCTTTTGAATACCGACCCCTGCGTCTGGCTAAAAAAATTGCTGCTGGAGCACAGTTTATACAGACACAGTGTATATTTGATATTGACCGTTTTGAGAGATGGATGGCAAAGGTCAGAGAACTTGGCCTCCACAAAAAATGCTATATCATGGGAGGCGTTACTCCTATCAAGTCAATAGGTGCTGCCAGGTATATGCAAAAGAATGTTTCCGGGATGATTGTCCCCGAAGAACTTATTACCCGCATAAAAGGTGCAGAGGACAAAAAGAAGGAAGGCATAAAAATTGCAGTGGAGACTATCCAGCGCCTCAGGGAGATAGAGGGTGTTGCCGGAGTCCATGTCATGGCTATTGCCTGGGAGGAAGTTGTGCCTGAGATAGTGGAAAGTGCAGGGCTTTACCCACGTCCGACTGTATAACAAGCCCTTGAAAAAAAGATGTTAGTATGTAATTTGATTTTAAAAAGCAGGCCAAAAGCGGCCTGCTTTTTTCAGCCTCTTATGACATTAGGCAGGATTTGTATTAAGAATAAAGAATACTTTATAGACGAGACGAAGGAGGTTTTTGTTTGAGTAAACAATTTGTAAAAGACCTAAAAATTGGAAGTCATGTTCAGACCCAATTTGTTGTTGTTGATGTTAAGGAATTGTCTTTTTCAGCACCTTCAAAGTCCGGTGAACATTTTTTAAAAATGCTGTTGGGTGATATAAGCGGGACAATAAAGGCCATCATTTGGGATCGTTCTATGGTAAGTGAACCGATCCGCCTGGATGATGTGCTTTACGTATCCGGGGAAGTTGGGGATTATTATGGTCCTCAATTGGTAATCGATTTTTACAGTAAAGTGGAAAAGGATAAAATAAACAGGAACTACTTCCAGCCAACATCACCCCGGGATATTGAAGAAATGTGGAGCAGCCTGCTTAAAATAATTTCTGAAACTGTAGCAGATGAAAGTTTAAAAAGTCTTTTAGAGAGTTTCTGCAATGATTCTGAGCTGGTAGAGAAATATAAACTTTCTCCGGCAGCAAAGGTTATTCACCATAATTATCTTGGAGGTCTATTGGATCATACCCTTGAGGTAGTTCAAATCTGTGAACATTTAGCAGGGCTTTACCCACTGCAGCTCGATAAATCATTGCTAATTACTGCTGCTATCTTCCATGATCTGGGAAAAATTGAAGAATATAATGCAGATAGTTTTACTTTTGAGCAGACTGATAAAGGAAGATTGCTTGGACATATCACGATCGGATTGGAAATTATTAGGAAAATATTTGAAAAAGTGCCCGCTTTTCCAGATGATTTAAGAATGAAATTGGAGCATATGATTATCAGTCACCATGGGGAAAAGAGCTGGGGCTCTCCGGAAATACCACAGACATTTAACGCTTTTGCATTGTTTCACGCAGATATGCTCAGCGCCCGTCTGAAACAGTTTTCCCAGATCATCGGGAATCACAATAACAGCCTTTCTAATTGGACTGACTATGATCGGTTTCTTGATCGCAGGATCTACAACGGAAAATAACGGTCAGCTATGCAGGAAATTGGGGAACGTTTATAGAATTTTAGTAAAGAATGGTATGAATAAAACAAAAGAGTTAAAGAATAAATGTGTTGGGCTTCTCAAGTAAAGAACAAGGGTGAAAAGAATGAGACAATCCAAGTCACAAAAAGTAGTCCCCTTTTTAAAAAATTCAAGCTATTATTTTCAAAAAGGCAGCTATTACTGTCAACAGAATAAATTGGATAAAGCACTTCTCTTTTTTAAAAAAACTATAGAAGTTGAGCCGGATAATTCACTTAACCATTATAACCTTGGAAGTTTACTAAGCAGAATGGGCTATCTGGAAAAGGCAAATCAGGTTTTCTCTTATATTGTTAATCAGATGGATCCCTCTCTGACCGAATGCTATTTTTTAATTGCAGTTAACCACGGCCTAATGGATAATTTGGAAAAGGCCCGATATTATCTAAATTTATATTTACAATTTTCTCCTGATGGAGAGATGGCTGTTGATGCTGAGGATCTTCTTTATGCTTTAAATGAAGAAGAAGGTGAAGAGATACTTCCGGAAAATAATCGGAATAATAAAGATATGAATGCTCCCTCTGAAGAAGGGAAAGAAATAATTGGTCATTACCGTGAGAGCAAGTCTGTAAGAAGCATTTTATGGCAGGCGCTTTACCACAAAGATGAATTAATTGTAGAAAAAGCTATCAGTATGTACGGTTCATTGATGGAAGGGATCGGAGAAGAAAACTTAAGGGATTTTGTGAGAAACCCCTGGATTAAAAAAAGACTGCGTGTGCAGGCTTTACTGGAACTTAAAAATATGGGTGTTAAAGGCTTAGTTACTATCTTCCTGGAAGGTTCTCTGCGGGATGCAGACCTCTCATACTACCCCTTAGTAGCGCCCAGATGGTTTGCAAAGTGGCAGGATGTATTGGATTGTACCCTGAAAAATATGCGTTTAACTAAAACCTACAGTGAACGTTTCTATGAAGATGCACAGGCGATCTGGATCGACTATTTGAATAATAGCTATCCTCATCTGCCAACTATAAAAAAAATTGAGACATGGTCAGCAGGGCTGGAATACGCTCTTTCTAAATTTCATTTTCTAAATGTAACTCAAAAAAAGCTGGCAGAGAAATACAGAGTATCTACTTCCAGTATATCTATGAAATACAAAGAAATAAACGAAGTTCTTAACATTGAACATCGGGCTTATCATAATATGCTGATCTATCTTACTAAGCATGAGAAAGAATAAGCCTCTTTCTACGAGCAGAAAGAGGCTTATTCTTATATGAATCTGTTTTATTGATTAAGTATGATTTGCAGCAATGCTCTACTTTCGCTGGGGGGGAGTCCTTCTCCAAGGTAGCTTTCGCCAATCCATATTTCCCAATGCAGGTGGGGGTTTAAGGTGCTGCCGTTTGCCCCGTCACTGGTGCCGGAGTTACCGATAGTTCCGATAAAGTCACCCGCTTCCACGAGATCCCCTTCCTGTAAGTCTTCAGCCACGTTATCCAAGTGGGCGTAGCGTGTTATCACACCAAAGGGATGGATTATCCAAACCTGTCTTCCTCTCAGCATGTCCAAAATCTCTTCAGGTGTGTCATCCAATTTATGGCTGATCTTTAAGAGTTCATTTCTTTCTTCCATGAGAGCCTCTATGTAATCGTGATCAATGCGGTAGATAACACCTGGTCCTGCAGAGAAGACCGGATCCCCGAAGTTTATAGGGATACCGCAGTATCCGGAATAGAAATCCAATCCTTCATGTGTACCGTTTCTATACGTTCTGGGCGCTCCAGGCAGCTGGGAATCTCTTGTTGTAACTTGAGCTCCGGGCAGTGGGCTTTGTAAAAAAGAAAGTGTTTTTATGAGCGATTCATCCCAGCTAACGTATTTCCCCCGGGATGGGATAGGCGTTAAGGTTTCCGATTGCTGTTGGGTTTCTTCCTCCGTTTCAGTTAAGTCATGGTTTGGAGCAGCTTCAGTATCATCGACCGGTGTTTTTTGATTTTCATTTATTTGGGTATCTTCACTTTTCGAAGGTGAGTCTCCAGAATCACCAGAAAGAATCTGGGATTGAAAAACAAAAAAACAGGCTATTATTATCATAAAAAAGTATAAATACCTGGTAATTTTCAAGTTAAAAACCTCCATTTAAGTTATTGCTCTTACATTTTAGCATAATTTTGTGGAAAATGCCTAATTATTTTGCAGGAAAATATTTAAGTTAGAGGAAAAAGAAGGATTATTGTTGAATCTTTTCTAACGTGGAGGGATAAGATTGTGCAGCAGAAATGCTTTTCCTATAGTTGTTAGTGAATTTGCTTCCCGCGATCCCGTGGAAATGGCAGAACTAAGCGGTACAAAATTTGAGGGTAATAATTTCTATCTTCAGTATTGCAACCACTCTATAACGGCAGCCTATCCATCAGGCGAGGTTAAATTCCTGGAAACAGGTAAAAACTTTAAAAGAGAAGAACTTACTCATGATGAAAAAATCATAATTTTGCAGTATCTTACTTCTGCAAGCGGGCTTCCCCAGCGGGAGCAGTGGCTTTCTTTCCTTGATCTAAGAGGTGGACAATTACATTGGATGCCTTTTCAAAGAGAAGCTTTAGAGCCCCTTGCCCGTAATTATTTTAACAGTATGGATCGTTTTTTGAAGCTTGGGCTTGAGCACGGCGGCAGTTCCTTTGATAAGGGCGATGCCGGAGTAGTTATACCGGTTCTTCCCCGAATCTCCCTGGCCTTTATTCTCTGGCAGGGATGCGAAGAATTCGCTCCCCGGTCGATGATACTTTTCGATTCCGCTGCAGAAACTTATCTTGCGACTGCCACACTCTATGTTCTGGCTATCCAGGCGCTGATACACATCTGGTTTCCCGGTGATACGAGATTTGACTCCGTCAACCCCCGGCACCAGGGAGGATGATTTAAAATGGATCTGCTTATAAAAGGAGGTATTTTGCATGACCCCGTTAGTGCATGGGAGGGGCCTGCAGAAATTCTCATTAAAGGAGATAAGGTTGAGGCGGTCTCCTTAAGCATTGGACCGGTGGATGTGCCGGTTTTGGATCTCAATGGGAAAATAATTCTTCCTGGTCTGGTGGATATGCACGTACATCTAAGGGAGCCAGGAGGAGAAAAGAAGGAAACAATCGCAACGGGCTCCGCTGCGGCTGTGGC
>JAUSPO010000072.1 GCA_030656575.1 Bacillota bacterium | reverse complement strand
GGGTTTCTCTCTTTCTATTCTCCGTGAACACCTTATGTATGATTGTCGGTAGGATATCGAATCTCTACCACCAATCATTATGCCATGACTCTGCCAAAACTAGCAAGAAAAAATCGCTCCCCCACCGACATGGAGAATGAGTGGCGACACGCTAATTGCGGCTTACCTTACTATATTGGAGAGGTAATCAAAGAGCGGGATGAGCTTTTCGTGATGACTCCTCAGAAATTTCAGGCTCGATTTAATATCGATGTCCGGGTAAATTGTGAGGTCATAACCATTGATCGGCAAGGGCAGCAGGTGGAGGTAATAAATCACCTGACCGGTGAAAAATACCTGGAAAGCTATGACTGCCTCGTATTATCTCCGGGGGCAGAACCTATAAGGCCCTCTTTGCCGGGTATTAACCACCCTGCAATTTTTACCCTGCGTAATGTTCCTGATACGGATAAAATTTTCAACTTTATCAGGGATAAAAGTCCAACTACCGCCATCGTGGTGGGAGGAGGTTTCGTAGGCCTGGAAATGTGCGAAAATCTCCAGACCCGGGGGATGACGGTTACACTTGTGGAAATGGCCTCACAAGTACTGACCTTTCTGGACAGAGAAATGGCTGCCCTGGTGCAGCGGTACTTGCGGGAGCGGGGAATAAACTTGTTTTTAGGTGACGGGGTTGCCGGTTTTAAAGAAAGCGGCGCCGGGGGTGTGGCAGCAATTCTGCAGAGCGGCAGCAAAATCCAGGCGGAGATGGTTATTATCTCCATTGGCGTCATTCCAGAAGTAAAGCTGGCCCGCGAAGCAGGACTGGAAGTTGGGAAAGGGATACGGGTAAATGAATACCTGCAGACCTCGGATCCCAGAATTTATGCCCTGGGCGATGCTGTTGAAGTGGTGGATTTTGTTACAGGGAACCCTGCAGTTATTCCTTTGGCCGGACCCGCCAACAAGCAGGGCCGTATCGCTGCCAATAATATCACCGGTCGTCGGGAATCGTACGCTGGAACCCAGGGAACGGCTGTAATAAAAGTGTTTGACCTGGTTGCAGCCGGTACAGGCGTTGGTGAACGCATCCTAAAAGAAGCCGGAATTGAATATAGACACTGTATTGTTCAACCTGATTCCCATGCCGGATATTACCCGGGAAGTAAGCCTATTGTTCTTAAACTTCTTTTTAGTCCCGAAGGAAAAATATATGGTGCTCAGGCTGTTGGATACAGCGGTATTGAAAAGCGCATTGATGTTATCGCCGCCGCCCTGCGGTCCGGTAAAAATGTATATGACCTGCAGGCACTGGAGCTGGCTTATGCCCCGCCTTTTTCCTCGGCCAAGGATCCCGTCAATATGGCAGGCTATGTGGCTGGCAATATCCTGCAGGGTGATGTGCAGACCATCAACTGTGATGAAATAGCAGTCCTTAATGAAGATATGAAAGTGGTGGATGTCCGGGAGCCATGGGAATATGAGCTGGGACATATACCGGGAGCTGTTAACATTCCTCTTGGACAGCTGCGCGGGAGGATCAATGAACTCTTTCCAGAGCAGGAGCTGGTTGTTAACTGTGCCGTAGGATTGCGATCCTACATAGCGGTGAGAATATTAATGCAGAAGGGTTTTAGACGGGTTCGCAACCTTAACGGAGGATACAATATCTACCAGGTGATAGAAGAAGAAATATGGAAAAGGAAAAAAAAGAAGGGGTAATGCTTTTTAGTTTTCTCGAATATTTTTAGTTATTGAAATCTACTTCGCTTGAAAATTGCAGAGCCGGGCAATTTTTCTGAGTAGTGGAACTTTTCAATAATGGTTCTGGGAGGTTGAAGATGCTTCGGGTGAACTACAAGGAGATGGAATGGGAAGAGGGCCTGACGGTTGAAGGGCTGCTTCAGAAAATGAAAGAGGAGAAGGCATATCAGTTTATCCTGCGCGGCAGGGTTACTGTAATCCTCAATAACGAAGTCATTCCCACTTCGGAATACGTTACTAAGAGGCTATCCAACAGCGATGAAATCCGCGTATATCCTGTTATCGCAGGAGGGTAACAATATTAAAAATGGAAATAATTATGGTGTCCCCCTGACTTGTAAAGCTCAATGTTTCTATTTATTATTAAAGAAAGTTAGAAAGGGGATGAGCTATTGAAATCAAAGCCTATTATAGTTATAGTAATGCTACTGGTTCTTATTGTAGGAGCTTCTTTCTATGGTTGTGCTCCCAATAACACTCCCGCCGGGCCATCCAGCGAATTGGAAGCCGAGCTGGCGGAAAAGGAGGCGCTGATCAGCCAACTAATCGCTGAAAAGGCAGGACTGGAATCAAAAGTGGCTGAGCTGCAGCGCCAAATCGATGCCGCCTCCGGAACTCAGTCAAGCTCTTTGCTGAGTTCGGCTCTGACAGTTGTGGAACTGCTGCAGAATCAGGACATGGGTAGCCTTTCTGCTCACGTTCACCCGGCTCAGGGGGTGCGTTTCTCTCCTTATGGCTATATCAACCTGCAGGAGAATTTGGTCTTTTCTGCCCAGGATATTACCACCCTGCTGCCCGGCAGCCAGGTCTATAATTGGGGTGCTTTTGATGGTAGCGGTGATCCCATCGACTTTACCTTCAGCGATTACTACGACCGGTTTATCTATGATAAAGACTTTGCCGACCCGCATATGATCGGAAATAATATAGTGATCGGTACCGGCAATACTCTTATTAACTTAGACCAGGCATATCCTAATGGAAGCTTTGTGGAATTCCATTTCACCGGCTTTGATTCTCAGTATTTAGGTATGGACTGGAAAAGCCTGCGGCTGGTTTTTGAAGACGTTAACGGATCGTGGTTTCTTGTGGGCATTGTCCACGATGAATGGACCATCTAATTCATAAATAGAATTTCAGTATTAATATGGTCACTGTAAAAATTTAAAAGATGATTTTTCTAAAATAGAGAAATCATCTTTTTTTGTGAATTCAATCCAACCTAAAAATATAACAAAGGAAACCGTATCCTTTTTTTGAAGAATTCGTTAAACAAAAGCAGACGTATTTTGACAGGAGGTGTGTTATGTCGAGTGCGGTAAGACTAAATTCGACATTAAAATATATTTTAATTCCGCTTATGGCATTAATATTGCTTTTTTTGGGAGCGCAGGTGGTTTGGGGAAGTCAACAGGTTAACCTCATTGTCGACGGTGTAAAGATAGAACCGGACGTGCCCGCTTACATAGACCATAACTCACGAACAATGGTTCCGGTCCGTTTTGTTACCGAGGCCTTAGGCAGTTTTGTTTCCTGGGACGGGAAAGAGCAGAAGGTTGTAGTAAAGAGGGGAAATGTTGCAGTAGAATTGTGGATCAATGAAAAGACAGCTAGGGTCAATGGAGAAAATAAATTAATGGATACGGCAGCGGCTTTAAAGGACGGCCGTACCATGGTGCCTCTTCGTTTTTTGGCTGAAACATTTGGCATGACTGTCTCCTGGGATAACGAAAGCAGAAGCGTCTCTTTACGTCTTCCGGTGGTGTTACCACCTTCTTCTGATAAGACAAAAACAGTTACTGTAACCGGAAGCATAGTAAATATAAGGTCGGGACCTGACACCTCTTTGCCCCGCGTTACCCAGGTAAAAGCAGGAACCGTGCTGACTGTGATCGGGGAGCTTGGGGAGTGGTATGAGGTGGATGTGCCTGGTTTCCAAAAGGGATGGATTGCCGGGTGGCTTGTGGACGTAAATGAAGCAGGCCGGGAGTACAGCGGCGGCATTGGCGGTAACGATGGTTTGAACTTTTCGCTACTCCCTTTCCCTCGTTCCGCTTTAATTATGAAAGATATTGTTAATGTCAGATCCTCTCCAGGAGCGAATTTTCCATTGATTGCCCAGGTGAAGTGCGGACAGAAATTGGCAATAGTCGGGGAGCAAGACGACTGGTATGAGGTCAGCCTTCCGGACGGAAGGACCGGCTGGATAGCACGGTGGCTTACAGCTGTCGTCTATTCTCCCCATGTGGGTCCCTCCAGGGGTGCCGGGAAGTCTGTGGTAATTGACCCGGGGCATGGTATGACTCACCTCTGGGACGGCTCAGATCCGGGAGCTATCGGCCCAAGCGGTGTTGTGGAGCGGGATGTTGTCATGAATATCTCCCTTAAGCTGGGTGACATCCTGCTTAAAGAAGGGTTTACCGTGATATTTACCAGGCACGGCGATACTTCCTTAACCCTCAGTGAAAGGGCCAATGCAGCTTGTGCGGCAAATGCCGATCTTCTGGTAAGTGTTCACGCCAATGCGTCCACCAATCCCCAGCTCTCCGGAACGATGACCTTTTATTGCTCATCCCGGGAACCGGGGCAGGAAGCCATTAATCAAAACCGGATGGTGCTTGCTTCTGTTATTCAGGTCGAACTGGTCGCCCTTCTACAGAGAGAAGACAAAGGTGTAAGAGAAGCCAATTTTCTAGTCCTGCGGGAGTCCCTGGTTCCTGCAGTATTAGTCGAGACTGCATTTATAAGTAATTCTGTAGAAGAAAAACTCCTGGCTTCATCAGAGTTTCAGAGACTTAGCGCCGAGTCTATTAGCAGAGGAATTAAGAACTTCTTTGGCCGTTAATTGAGTTCAGCTTCGGTTAATCTTTCCATGTAGAAGCTGGTCTTGTTAAATATTATTATTAGTTGCCCTTATGGGCAATTTTTTGTTTGGTGAAAAAATAACTTCTATCATTAAAAGTATAAAGTAATTTTTATGAAGAAGTAAGATTCTATAGACATAAAAATAAGATTGTCTTATAATTGTATTACAAATTAGTATAACAAAGTCTTTGATTAACCTATTTACTTGCCAGTGCGTGGGATAACAAATGTTTCAGTCCAACTGGCCAATTGAGGAGGAAGCAAGAAAAAAATGAACGAGTCGCAAATATTGGCAAAACATATTGCTAATACTGATTATGATCATATACCTGCAGGTGTGGTGAAAATTGCGAAAAATTGCTTCCTGGATGCACTTGCGGTAATGCTTGCCGCCGGTACTCTTGGAGAGGGATGCAAAGAATTTGTTCATCTGGCGGTGACCAGTGGAGGAAAAAACGAAAGTACGATTCTGGGTTTTGATCAAAAGGTGCCTGCGGCTATGGCCGCTTTTGCCAATGGATCAATGGCCCATGCACTGGATTTTGAGGATGCACACGATAGGGCATTTGTGCATCCCAATGCTGCTGCTATACCTGCTGCCCTTGCAGTTGCGGAATCTCTGGGAGATGTAAGCGGCAGGGACTTCCTTGCCGCGATCATTTTGGGAAGTGATCTGGTTTGCAGATTAGGTCTGTCTTTAAAGGAAGACTTGCTGGGGTATGGTTGGTATATGCCTCCTATATTAGGTGCTTTTGGAGCGACAACGGCGGTTAGCAAACTTTTAAAACTCTCTGAAGAACAGATTTTGGACGCTTTCTCCCTAACTCTATGCCAGGCAACATGCAGCGGGGAACTAATCCACAACCCTCAATCGGTAGTAAGGTCAATAAGGGATGCTTTTTCGGCAAAGGCCGGAGTATTATCGGCATTGCTGGCCAGGGAAGGTATTGTTGGTTTTAAACAGCCGTTTGAAGGTAAGGCAGGATTTTTTAATCTGTATGCAAGAGGAAATTATTTTCCTGATATGTTGACAGATAACCTGGGAAAGGTCTTTGAAAGTGCCAATGTTAGTTTCAAACCCTGGCCCAGCTGCAGGGGTACCCATTCTTACGTTGATGCAGTTTTGCAGATTATAGAAGAACATGATTTAAAGCCTGGAGACGTAAAGGAAATCAGGGCTGTTGTGAGCCCTTTAAACAGGATGCTTTGTGAGCCATTGGAAACAAAGCAAAACCCAATAACGGCAATCGATGCCAAATTCAGTATCCCTTTCGTTGTCGCGACTGCTATTGTTTACAAGAGAGTTGCACTGGAGCATTTTTCACCCCAGGCGTTGGTAAACCGGGAAGTGTTGGGAGTATCCAGAAAAGTCACATATGAGGTGGACGACTCTTTTACTTCTAAATCAACTATGCAAAGTCGGTTGGAAGTCCACACTAAAAACTCTGTCCTTTCAAAAAGAGTAAGTTTCCCCTATGGCCATCCCGGAAATCCCATGAGCCAGGAGGCCTTGATAACAAAGTTTATGGATTGTGCCGGGCACTCAATGAAAAATATTACCATGGAAAAGTTAAAGGATTTAGTAGGATTAATCATGAATTTGGATGAAGTCGAAAACATTGCCCAGATTACTGCACTCTTATAAGGAAGGTATAAAACTGCTGCTTGGTATAGATTGTCTGATATTTAAGATATATAATTATATTATTCTGACTATCTGGAGAGTAGGCGGGGTTATATGAAAAAACTTTTTTCCATTGGCGAAATTTCCAAAATATTTAATATTTCGGTAGCGACCCTGCGTTATTACGATGCAATTGACTTGTTTAAGCCGATCCAAACGGATCCCCACAGTGGATATCGTTATTATTCCATTGACCAATTTGAAGAGTTAAGTAAAATCAGATATTTAAGGCTGATGGGGGTATCCCTGAAAGAAACAAAAAATATCTGCGAAAAGATGACTCCGGAAAATTACCTGCTGCTTTTAAAAAAGCAGCATGAGAAGGCTGTTCAGGAATATAACAGACTGCAGACCGTGATTAATAAATTCACACATCGTATCAATGAAATCGAAGAGGCCCGCAGGTGTAAGGACTTGGACGTTATCAGGATAGAGCATCTCCAGGAAAGAAAGGTCTTGCGTTTGCATGAGAGGATTGCATCCAGGTCGGAATTAGAGTTGGCAATTCGAAAACTGGAGAAGATGGCCAATGCTTATTTAGAAAAAGTGGGGCTCACGATTTCATGCATGGATTTGAGCAGGCATTATTTTAAGGATTATAATTCAATCTTTGTGATGCCTGAAGACAGCCAGGAAGATACAAAGATGAACAGTACACTGCCTGCCGGAGACTACGTCTGTATCTATTACAGGGGAAAGCACGATGAGTCTCCACCCTATTATGAAAAGTTATTAAACTATCTCAAAGAAAATAACTATGCTGCCTGTGGTGATCCGGTGAGGTTTATTATCATTGATCGAACCTTCACCGAAAACCGGAAAATGTACCTGGCGGAAATACAAATCCCCGTGGAAAAAATAATATAAAGAGAATTTAATTCTGAATTAAAATTTCCCCCGGCGAGAGAGTCGCGGGATTTTTTTAAAAAACTTAAAAAATTAGAAAATATATAATTGACTCTCAAGTTGCTTGAGGGTTTATACTGGTGATAGAGTAATTAAAGATTGCTTTTACCAACTAGGTGGTGGTACACATATGACTAATTTATCCGCTGTGGAGGGCATGATTTTTAATGTGCAGCACTATTGCATCCACGATGGGCCTGGTATTCGAACTACGGTTTTTATGAAAGGGTGTCCTCTGAGGTGCTTATGGTGCCAGAATCCGGAGTCACATTCCATGTGTCACCAGATCTTTTTTACTGCAGAAAAGTGTGCAGGATGCGGGAAATGCATACCTGCCTGCCCCATAGGAGCCATTCATATTCAGGATGGGAAAGCTGTGACAAACCGCAACTTGTGCCAAAGTTGCGGAGTTTGTACAACTGTATGTTTGCATGAGGCCAGAAACATGATGGGTACTCGGGTATCGGCCGGTGAGGTTTTTAATAAAATTGAGCAGGATAAAATTTTCTACGAAGAATCGGGCGGTGGTGCTACTCTAAGCGGTGGAGAACCACTATTTCAGTCGGAGTTTGCCGCGAGTGTGCTGAGTTTGTGCAAGAAAGCTGGTATACATACCGCCTTAGAAACATCTGGGTACGCCAGGTGGGATATTTTGCAGCTGGTTTTGCCATATGTCGATCTCCTATTATTCGATTTGAAGCACATGGATCCCAGCGAGCATCAAAAATGCACTGGTGTATCTAATGAATTAATCAAAGATAATGTTATCAGGATTTATCACCAGCAAAAAAAGCCGGTAATTATCCGAATACCGGTAATCCCGGGATATAACGATTCGCTTGAGAACATAGAGGCCACGGCTGAATTTGTGGCCTGCAAACTGGGGGCTTCTGTGCCGGTAAACCTTCTACCCTTTCATCGTCTTGGTGAGTCCAAAAACGAGAGAATGGGTGTTCAGGGTCTGCTCTTTAACAGCATCCCCCCCAGCGAGCAGCATCTGAAAGAATTAAAAGAAATCTTTGTTTCCCATGGATTAACGGTGCAAATAGGAGGATAAAGGAGAACGGTTATGGAAGGATGGGTTTATATTGAACGAACGGCTAACAAAATTGAAAGATAGGCTCAAGGTCGATAAATATCCCATTTGTCTGGAGAAGGCTTCCCTGATTTTAGATTCTTATAAACAGACAGAGGGACTCCCGACAGTCCTAAGAAGGGCGATGAGCACAGCTCACTACCTGGATCATAAGTCCATTTTTATAGAAGACGGCGAGCTTCTTGTCGGCAATGTAGCTAGTCTGCCAATGGGCATGGAAGCGGGATCTCTCGGTCCGACCTGGCCTGAAGAAGATTTGGATGACTTAAAAAAAGGTTCTCTATATATTTCTCCAGAAGATGAAACCAGGCTCAGGGCTATGGACTCTTATTGGCTGGGTCAGGGCAGGACCTTGGATGAGAGGCAGGGACTTTATTATGATGATGATCATCTATGGCCTTTTATTAAATCCGGTATCCTTTGCCCACCCTGGAACCGTAAAGAGCAGGGACGGGGGCCGGGCACAGCCGGAGTCGGTTGGGGACTGGGCATTGGGTTGTCTCTCATTCTGCCTGATTATGCCAAGGTGATCAACGAAGGACTGAATAAAGTGATCGGGGATGCCCGGGCAGAGCTAACTAACCTCAGGTATACTGATACTGAAGCGATCAAAAAGGCTGATTTTCTGAAGGCCACCGTTATTGCTTTTGAAGCTATTGTCCGTATCGGCAAAAGATTCGGCGACCTGGCTTCCGGGATGGCCCGGGAAGAAAAGGATTCTGTGCGGAAAAATGAACTTCAGCGTATTGCCGAAACGTGTTACCGGGTGCCTGGCGAACCGGCCGGGACTTTTAGGGAAGCAATGCAGTCCTTCTGGTTTTACTGGATGATGGTAGCCAGCGGTACGACTCCGGGTGGCCGCTTTGACCAATTTATGTATCCCTTTTATAAAAAAGACAGGGAAATGGGCCGCATCAATGATCATGAAGTGCTGGAGCTGTTGGAGTGCCTGCGTATCAAGATTATGCATTTCAATTTTATCAATGGAGGCAAAGAGCAAAGGGATAAGTGGGCAGGCATAGCCAGGTGGCATAATTTTGTCATTGGCGGAGTGACTCCCGACGGGGCAGACGCCACTAATGAACTTTCCTATCTCATCCTGGAAGCAGCCCTGGATTGTCAGACTCCCCACCACACCATTACCGTCAGGGTTCACGACAAGACACCTGAAGAATTAATGATTAAAGCGCTGGAAGTTGTCAGGACAGGGATTGGCATGCCAGCTTTCATTTCCGATAATTCCTATCTTGATTTTTTGACCAGCCAGGGTGTGAGTATGGTAGAGGCTAGGGACTATGCCCTGGCCGGGTGCCTGGACGTTAATTTGCCCGGGAAGTCCCGTATCAATGCTTTTGGCATGTTTGTAGTACCCCGTATCTTCGAGATCACCATGAATAATGGGGTGGAGCCGAAGACCGGCGTGCAGTTGGGGCCAAAAACCGGTGAATTTGCCAGTTTCGAGACCTTTGACGACTTCATGAAGGCATTTAAGGAACAGCTCTGTTTTTTTATGAGCCTGACTAATGAAGAGCATAACATCCTGCTGCAGGCACAAAGGGATCTTTATCCTGATGTAGTGCATTCAGCGCTGATGGTGGACGCCATTAAAGTGGGCAAAGATGCCTTGGACCGTGCCCTGCCCTTTGAAAACGGTTCAGCTCTGAATATGGTGGGGATGATCAACGTAGCCGATTCCATGGCAGTGGTTAAGAAGCTGGTTTTCGAGGAAAGAAAAGTGAGCAAAAAGGATTTGCATGCCGCTCTGGCAGCCAACTGGGAAGGCTATGAGGATATTCGCAGGATGTGCCTGGCAGTGCCGAAGTTCGGCAATGGTGATGCATTCGTGGATTCTATTGCTTGTGAACTGTACCGTTTCTGGGCTGATACCTCGAATTCATTTCGTTCCATCTATGGTGCTACCGTAAAACCCACGGCTATCTCCATTACTGCACACGCTCCCGGTGGATCTATGACTGGAGCCACCCCTGACGGCAGGTATGCAGGGGATTCTTTGCCCGACGGTTCCATGTCTCCCAGCCAGGGGATGGACCTAAATGGTCCTACAGGTGTTATTCGCAGTGCCGTGGCTGTTGACCAGTCATCTTATCAGGCGACCCTGCTCAATATGAAATTTCATCCCACAGCCTTGCAAAGTACTGACGATCTTAGAAAACTTTCTGGTCTCATAAAAACTTATTTTAAAAACGGCGGAAAGCATATACAGTTCAACGTGGTTGATCAGGAAACCCTGCTCAAAGCCCAGAAAAACCCGGAGCGATATCGTGATCTTATTGTGCGTGTGGCTGGGTACAGTACCTACTTTACCATACTGAACAAAGCGGTACAGGATGAGATTATCGAGCGCGCCGAGCACCGGTCGACAGTTTGAAAAAGAGGAAATTTTTC
The DNA here is from genome assembly GCA_030656575.1 of Bacillota bacterium. GTDB lineage: Bacteria > Bacillota > Dethiobacteria > DTU022 > UBA8154 > JAUSPO01. The sequence continues at coordinate 35,846 of JAUSPO010000072.1, read as the reverse complement.
TAAAATGGTAGACAAACAAATAAAAATATAATATAATCATTGTAATACAATTTAGTATGACAAAGAAGGGTAATGCTTATTTTTATTCATGGATTGTATAAATTGGAGGTTTTCCGTGATGAATGAACGAGTAAAAAAATTAAAGCAAAGGCTTTATGTGCATAAATATCCTTTATGTATTGAAAAGTTTCGTTTAATCACAAAGTCCCTTGAAAAGACGGAAGGTGACCCCGAAATTCTGAGAAGAGCCAAGACCCTGGCCAATGTTTTGGATAATATAACAGTATTTATTGAAGATGATGAATTGATTGTGGGCAACGTGGCAAGCAAACCAATGGGTTTAGAGATCGATCACGATTATGGAACATGGTCCCAGGAAGAAATTGACGCCCTCAAAGAAGAAGGCTATACCATCTCCCCTGAGGATGAAGAGGAGTTAAAGACCCTTAATCATTACTATAAAGGCAAGAGCCTTGTTAGCAGAATGGGAGAGATCCTCTTTGATAATGAGCGATTATGGCCTTTTGTCCAATCAGGGATGGTTCTTCCCCCCTGGAAGAGTAAAGGTGAGGGAAGCGGAGGAGGTTATGCCCAGGGAGGGATGGGCCTGGGACCGGGCTTATATTTGATGGGCATTGACTTTGCAAAGATACTTAATGACGGGTTATACAAGATTATTGAAGAAGCAGAAGAAGAGCTGCAAAGGGTAAAGTATATTGATGCCGATTCCGTTAAAAAAACATACTTTTTAAAATCTGTATTAATCACCCATAAAGCTATTATTCGCTTTGCCGACAGGTTTGCCGATCTGGCAGCGGAGATGGAGCAGAGAGAAACTAATGCGGTTAGGAAACAAGAACTTGAAAGAATTGCAGAAACGTGCCGAAGGGTACCGGCAAAACCGGCCAGGACTTTTTATGAGGCGATGCAGTCTTTCTGGTTTATTTTTTTGATGATAACTCCTTCTCCGACTGCGGCTGCAGGACGCTTTGACCAGTACATGTATCCCTTTTACAAGAAGGACATCGCAGAAGGCAGGGCTACCGACGAAGATGTTTTGGAATTGTTGGAATGTTTAAGAATCAAAGATATGCAGTTGAACCGGGTATCCGGCAAACTTAATAGGCAGAAGAATTCAGGGATGGCCAAGTGGCATAATTGGACCATCGGAGGAGTAACGACTGAAGGAGAAGACGCTACGAACGAGCTCTCCTACCTTATCCTGGAAGCGGCCAAAGACTGCCCGACTCCTCATCATACCATCACTGTAAGAGTACATGAAAAGACCTCTGACGACTTCATGCTTAAAGCTCTGGAAGTAGTAAAAGCAGGGGTTGGTATGCCAGCCTTTATCGGAGATAAATCATATATCAATTTTTTTGTGAACAACGGTGTTGACTTGCGGGACGCGCGGGACTATATCGTAACGGGCTGTCTTGATGCCAACCTCCCGGGGAAATCCCGCACTGCTTCAATTGCAATGTTTATTGTGCCGCTTGTTTTAGAAATTACTTTCCATAATGGAGTCGAGCCGCGAAGCGGCAGGCAGATCGGCCTTAAAACCGGCGCACTGGAAGATTTCCAAACTTTTGATGATCTTCTAGAGGCATTTAAAAGTCAACTTGCCTATTTCATGGAATTAAACGCCGAACGTGACAATATTGAGCTCATTGCCAACCAGGAATTGCTGCCCGACCCGGTTCGTTCGTCCTTTATGGTCGATGCCATCAAAGAAGGAAAGGCTTTACTGGATCGCACCATGCCTTTCGAAAATGGAGCGGTGATGAACCCTGTTGGCATGATTAACGTGGCTGACTCTTTAGCTGCCATTAAAAAACTCGTTTTTGAAGAAAAAACAGTGACCATGAAGCAGTTGCAGGAAGCCCTGTCAGCAAACTGGAGCGGAGAAGAATTTGAAGAAATACGAAAAATGTGCCTGGAAGCGCCAAAATACGGTAATGATGACGATTATGCCGACCTGATTGCCGGAGATCTCTATAAATTTTGGGCCGAGACGACGGCAACATTTGCTACGGCTCTTGGCGGCAAGCATCTGCCGACGGCTATTTCTATTACAGCTCACGGACCTGGGGGGGAAATGACAGGTGCCACACCGGACGGCAGGTATGCCGGCGAAGTGTTGGCCGATGGAACTATGTCCCCCATGCGTGGTATGGATAGCGGTGGTCCGACAGCGATTATTAAGAGTGCCGTCAAAATAGACCAGGATCCCTATCAGGCTACGCTTTTGAACATGAAGTTCCATCCGTCGGCCTTGGAGAGCAGGGAGGACTTGCTTAAGCTGTCCAGTCTCATCAAGACCTACTTTAAATTTAGCGGGAAACATATACAGTTTAATATAGTGGATAGAGCTACATTGCTGGATGCCCAGGCTCATCCGGAAAAGCACCGGGATCTGGTTGTCAGGGTTGCCGGCTACAGTGCTTACTTTATACAACTTGGCAGGGCCGTCCAGGAAGAGATTATCGGAAGAGCTGAGCATGACTTGCAGGGCGTTGCCAATTAACTGAGGGTATTCCCTGAGAACTAACACTACAGCGGAGCTTGGCAATATAGCAGAAAGAAGCAGTTTTACGCTGTAGTGCTAATAAAGAAAGGATGATGTCTTTAGATGTAAGTTGTTATTTGCTTATTGTTAATTGCTTAATGGGGTCAAAAACAAAAAAATGGGGAGTGAGATTTAATGTTTAAACGAAACAAGAAGTTGATTGTTTTGATTGCCGTACTTATCCTGGTCTTGTCATTAGTAGTCGGTTGTGCCACTAAAGAAGGAACGAGCCCGGGAACGAGCCCAAAACCAACCAGAACAAACTTTGTCTTTGGGTCATCGGTTGACGGTTCTTATGGTTATCTCGTATTAGAAGCCATGAGCAGCGTGTTGAACAAACATTTTACAGATATCAGATTTTCTTCTGTTTCCACAGATGGTGGTTCCGAGAATATTTTTCTGCTCTTCAACAATGATATTGATGCAGGGCACTCAAACAATGCCGATATTCTGAACGCTTACATGTCAGAAGGACCTTTTAAAGACAAGAAATATGAGCCGATGCAGTTGCTTTCCTACGGTGCCTTAACGCAGATCGTTGCAGTACGTGCGGATTCTGATATTAAAACCATCTATGACCTGAAAGGGAAAAAAGTTATTGTCGGACCTCCCGGCAGCGGGTTGGAAACTGACACGACTAGGTATTTTGGTTTTGCCGATATTGATATTGTCCCGGTAAACCTTGCCATCCCTGAAACAGCTGATGCTTTTATCAGCGGCAGGGCTGACGCGGCACTGCTTCTTTTCCGCAATGGGCAACCATATCCCCTGAATATGGAAGTTGAAGCAGCGATGGAAATCAGATACCTTCCCTGGGATCCCAAGATTAACAAAATGATGATGGATGCTACTGCAGCTACACCAGGAATTATCTCGCCGGATGTTTCCCCGTTTATGAACGAGCCGATGGAAGTATATATGAATCCCATGATCTTACTTGTCAGACCTGATTTGGAGGAAGAACTGGCCTATTCCATTACAAAAACGCTGGTTGAGAACGTTGAAGAACTGAAGGCTATAACCCCCCATTTACAAATGGTAGCACCTGAAAATGTTACCAAGGGTTTGGTAGCCAAGTTTCCCGTGCATCCAGGTGCGGTCAGGTACTATAAGGAAACGGGAATTTGGGAAGACAGGTTGACAGCGGGTAAGTAGTGAACTCGTTTCAGCAAGTTGAAACCTAAAAGAAAAATTAAGATAACAAAGGCATCCCCCCTCACGAGGAATAGAAAAAATGCTTTACTGTGCGGGATTGTTCTTAAGTGGGGGGGGGATTCGGGGACATTCCCTGAAGCTTTTTGAAGAGAGGGATGAATATGCGCTTCAGTCGTTTTTTCAGTCTCGAAAGATTAATTACTGTTATAGCGGTAGCCATGTCGGTATTTCTTCTATATGTCGTTATCTATATGCCTATAACGCAGGATCAGATAAAAATATATGCAGTTATGTTCTCCCTGGTACTTTTTTTTCTGGTCGACCTTCAGAGTAAAAAACATTCTGTGATCTCCAAAGTATGCATCATAATACTCATTATCCTCTCATTAGCATCGACTACCTATATGCAGGTTAATTACCAACAAATAGCCAGGTTGATGGGGATTATGACTCTGCCCGCCACGATTGTGGGGACGATCATTTTGTTGATGGTTTGGGAGGCTTCCCGCAGGTTTTGGGGTTTATTGATCCCTATCTTTGTGTTGATTATGCTTCTTTATGGACATTTTGGATACCTTCTTCCCGACCCCTTTTACCACGGTGGAATTTCATTTGTACGCATTATCGGTTATTCGACGATGTTTTTTAGAGGTATTTTCGGCAGACTGGCGGGAATCGGCGCTACGCTAATCATTCCCTTATTCATTTTTGCCAATATGTTGGATGTAATGGGTGGAAGAAAAATGTTTTTAAGGGTAGGTCATATTTTGGCAGGCAGATTTCGCTCAGGTCCAGCTCAGGCTGCTGTTGTCTGCAGTCTTTTATTTGGTTCCATATCAGGCAGTACTGCAGCAAATGTGGCCACAACAGGATCATTTACCATCCCCATGATGAAATCTGCTGGCTACAAAGCGGAATACGCTGCAGCCGTAGAGGGTGTGGCCTCCACCGGAGGGCAGTTTATGCCACCGGTAATGGGATCTGTTGCTTTCGTGATGGTAGGGTTTCTTGGCATTCCGTATTCTACCATTGCTATTGCTGCTTTAGTGCCAGCCCTGTTATTTTACTTTTCAATCAGTTTAGCTGTAGAGCTGCGGGCAAGGAAAGACCAGGTCGTTCCCCTGGATGCTGCCGATTCAGATGATACATTTTTGAAGATTTTAAAGGACTATTTTCACCTTCTTATTGGTGTTGGCGTACTGATTTACCTTCTGTTTATCAGGTACCCGGTGAGCATGTCCGTGGTTTATGGGATATTATCAATTGCCGGGTTTTCGTTAATCAGAATTATGACCGAAGAAAACAAATTGGAAAAGGTTAAAAACTTTGTTAACAATATTATCGAAGGATTGGCAGGTGCCGCAAAAACCGGCGCACCGCTTTTTCTCTTTGTTGTATTGGTTGGTGTGGCAATCGAGATGCTGGTTACCACAGGTTTGGCGCAGAAATTTTCCAATATGTTAATAGATCTTTCCGGCGGCAGCTTTCTCTTATTGCTGATTTTTACTGCCATCGCCTGCATTATTTTTGGCATGGGTATGCCCAGTGTCAGCGCCTACATTCTCGTGGCAGTCCTGGGTGCACCGGCATTGGTTGAGGCCGGAGCATCAATCATTAGTGCGCACATGTTTGTGTTCATTATCTCCTGCTTATCAGCCATTACGCCTCCAGTTGCTATCAATCCCATGGTGGCCTGCGGTATTGCAAAATGTAAATTCTGGCCTGCGGCGCTGACAACAGTACGTCTCGGTCTGCCGGCGTTTATCCTGCCTTTTTATTTTATGTATCGACCTGCACTACTGGTTGTCGATACCAGTTTTGCTTCAACGATGAATGCAGTTTTTTTTGCTGTTCTTGCTTTACTGGCGCTTGGCATCGCTTCGGAAGGTTACTTATTCAGGGGGCTTAACATAATTGAAAAAATTGTCCTGATCGCCGCAGCGGGGCTATTGCTCTTCCCAGGCTTATTTAGCTCTATACTCGGAGCAGTAATTGTTGGTGTGGTTTTGCTTTATTTCTATCTTTCCAAGAAAAAATTATCCCGGACAACAGAATTTTCTCCGGAAATCTAGTGGTGCAGAAAAAAACAATTATTTTTTGGCTAAAAAAGCTTTTATGGAAGAAAATCGAAAGGGAGGAAATAGCTGTTTTGGGAGAAAAGAACGGCGACGAAAAACTGGCTCGCGCTTACTATGAGCGTAACCGTGCTGCGCTGGAATGGAAATCCCGGGGAGGAAAAGTGGTCGGCTGCCTTGGCAATGACGTGCCCGAGGAGATACTGATTGCCGCCGGATACCTGCCTGTTCGCGTATGTGGAGAACCAGGCGGAAACGAAGAACCTGCTGACCGCTTTATAGAGCGGGCATTCGATCCACTGGTACGGTCACAGTTCAGGAGGATAGTTGACGGTTCGTATTCATTTCTGGATCACATCATTATCAATAACTCTTCTGATGCACTGGTTCGCGTTTTCTATTATTTAAGAGAGCTGCGCAGGGTTGAATCTTGGCTGCCAGTTCCAGAGCTTTATTTTTTTGACTTTTTGCATACCCGCTACCGTACAAGTGCCCTTTACAATCGGGAAAGGCTGCTTGAGCTGAAAAATATTGTTGAACAATGGTGCGGTAAGCCTATTACTGCTGAAGAGATTGTCAAAGCTATCATAATTTGCAACGAGAACCGCAGGCTGCTCCAGGAACTGGCCGTGCTGCGTTCTTCGAAAAGGACGCTTGTTAGCGGTGTGGAAGCTTTGCAGATTATCGGTGCATCAATGTTTCTGCCTCGTGAAGAACATAGTGCACTTCTTGAAGATTACCTGCAGGAAGCAAAAAAACGCACTCCACTTCCCGGAGTTCCTCTTTTTATCACCGGAAGTGCTCAGGATAATCCTAATTTTTATGAGTTGGTGGAGTCCTGCAATGCAGTAATAGTCGGGGAAGATCACGATTGGGGCAACCGACACTTTGAAGGTGAAATAGATACTAAGGCAGACTGGCACGATGCACTGATCGACCGTTATCACCTGCGCCAGCCTGCTATTAACCAGTCTACTGTTTCGGAACGTGTTACGGCACTGGTTGAACAGGTTCGTACTTCCGGTGCGGGGGGAGTAATTTTCTTTATCCTCGAATTAGATGACGCGCCCTCCTGGGACTTTCCTGAACAGCGCCGCGCTCTTGAAAAGATGGGGGTGCCGGTCCTGCTCCTTGAGCATCAGCCTTATGGAATGAAAGATGTGCATAAGCTCCGTCATGAAATTGAAACATTTGTCGACGCAATTAACAGCGGAAAACCTTTTCCCCAGGCTGAACAAGCTGATGAAAAAAAAGAAAAAGCTTTAGTTGATCAGCAGCCAACTGCTTCTTCAGGGATGCGAAGCTCCCCGTCCCGTGGCGTTGCCAGTGTAAAACGGCTGCGATCAGCAGTAGAGGCCAATGCGTTTCAGCGGGAGTGGTTTATGCGCACAAGTGAGAGGGTGCGAAATGGTGAGCCTTTTGCCATTGTCAACGCCGATGTTCCTCAGGAAATCTTTCGCGCCATGGATCTTCCCTATGTTGTCAACCAGTGGTGGGCGGCGGTCTGTTCGGCTAAACAATTGTCACCTCATTATTTTGGCCTTATGAACGAGCGTGGATACCGCAAAAACCTTTGTCGCTACTGTTCACTGTCATTTGCCTCTGCTATAGACCCCGAGACGGAGAAGGCTCCGTGGGGCGGATTACCCAAGCCAACGCTGGCAGTAACACGCCTGACATGCGATGCACAGGCAAAAATTTTTGAACTCTGGTCCCGCGAATTCGGTATTCCTTATTACCCCCTTGAAAATACAATCCCCCAGTTTGTTCCCGAACGTTGGTGGGAGAAGGCTCCAAGACAGTGGGAGGATCTATTCGAACCCCACCGTCTGGATCTTATGGTAGAAGAACTTCAAGGGCTGATTCGCTTTCTGGAGACGACTACAGGGTCGACCTTTAGCGAGACGAAATTCAAAAGGGTTATGGAATTAGTCAATGAGCAGGAAGAGTACAACAGGCTAACCCGGGATCTTATCGCAGAAACTGTGCCAGCACCGGTCAGCATAACGGATCAGGTGCCTAGCGTGATGATTCCCCAGTGGCACCGTGGAACAGAATGGGGAGTGAAAGCGGCACGTATGTTTTACGAAGAAGTAAAGGATCTGGTTGACAGGAAAGCCGCGCCCTGTCAGACGGAGCGTGTCCGGCTTATGTGGCTTGGTACCGGTCTCTGGTTTAACCTGGGTTTCTACCAGCATTTTGAACAGCGCTACGGTGCGACATTTGTTTGGTCTATCTACCTCGGGCTTGCTGCAGATGCCTATGCCCGTTACGGAGGGGAGCCCCTCAGGGCCTTGGCGAGTCGTTTTGTGGGAATGGAAGATATGCTGCATATGCCTCCCTGGAACAGTGACTGGTATTTAAAGGAAGCAAAGAAGAATGGGATTAACGGGATGGTACACCTTGTGGCAGAAAGCTGTACCCAGGCAGTGCAGGGGTCATATTTTATTAAAAAGGCTTTTGAAGATGCTGGTATTCCTGTGCTGGAGCTGCGTGCGGATACAGTTGATGCACGTGTATGGAATGATGCACGCATGACTGCGGAAATTGAAACATTTTTAGAAAACAGACTGGGGGTGGATGCAAGATGACTGCTGCAGCATTGGAAGGAATAATGGTTCTTGACTTTACACAATTTGAATCCGGAACGACCTGCACAGAAACACTGGCCTGGCTCGGTGCCGATGTAATTAAGATCGAGAGACCGGGGATCGGTGAGCAGGGTCGTGCAGGTTATGGAGATACAGCAGAGGCTAATTCCTACGATTTTATTCTTCTAAATGCCAATAAAAAATCCGTAACTCTTGATATCAAGCATCCGAAAGGAAAAGAACTTGTACTGCAGCTTGTTAAGCATGCTGACGTGTTCGTGGAAAACTTTAAACCGGGAGCGATTGAAAAGCTTGGCTTTGATTACGAGACATTACGAAACATTAACCCGCGTATTATTTATGCACAAATCAAGGGCTTTGGTACGGATGGTCCGTATGCAGATTTTCCAGCTTTTGACCCGATCGGCCAGGCTACCGGTGGATGTGCAGCCATCACGGGAGAACCTGACGGATTGCCCATGCAGGCTGGTCCGAACCTGGCGGACAGCGGGACTGGTATCCATTGTGCAATGGGGATTCTTGCTGCGCTCTATCAGCGTACAGTTACCGGTTTAGGTCAAAGGATTGAGGTAGTCATGCAGGACGTAGTCATAAATTTTTGCCGTCCCTCCTGGGCGCGCTATCTAAAGACTGGCAATCCTTCCGGAAGAGTGGGCAACGGGATGCCCCTGGCTCCTGTTGCGCCCTGTGGCGTATTTCCATGCAGCCCCGGGGGACCCAACGACTATGTTTACCTCTACACATCACGCTGGCCCGGCAGCAGGCAGTGGGAAAAGTTACTTGAGGTTATTGGTCGTGAAGACATTCTTGACGATCCCCGTTTCGCAACTCCCGAAACGCGCTATCAGCACAACAGTGAGGTGGATGCAATAATCAGTGCCTGGACCCTTAAAAAGACAAAGTATGAGGCCATGGAAGAACTTGGCAGCGCAGGTGTGCCTGCAGGTGCTGTTTTAACCAATGCCGATCTTTCCGAAGACCCATATCTAAGAAAACGGGGGATGATGGTGGAAGTTGAGCATCCCCAGCTTGGTCCAATCGTTATGCCCGGATTTCCGTTGCAAATGTCTGCTTCTTCGGTTCCCGTTCAACCTGCACCGCTTCTTGGTGAGCATAACGAGGAGATATATGAGGGAGTGCTGGGGATTACAGCAGACGAACTGGAACGGATGAAGCGGGATGGAGTTGTCTAAAGAAGGGGGAAAATTAATGAGTTCGAAATCGATGAGCATGTTAGCTGTAGGGGATATAATTCTCGGTCCCGATGCAGGGTCTTACTTCACTTATGCTGCGCCGGTATTAAAAAAAGGGGATGTGGTGGTAGGTCAGTTAGAGGTTCCCTATACCACAAGAAACCCGGATGCTGTTGCACTGGGTCGTGACCCGGAAGTTCTTAATGCTTTAATATCTGTCGGCTTTGATGTAGTTACCCTGGCCGGAAACCATATTTGGGATGCAGGGATCGAGGGGATAGAGGACACTGCCAAGTGGCTAAAAAAGCACAATATTGCTTTTGTGGGGGGTGGAATGAATATAGATGAAGCCAGGAGCCCTGTCATCATTGAGCGCAATGGAACCCGGTTTGGTTTTTTGAGTTACAATTGTGTCGGGCCGAAAGAAACATGGGCTGCTTCGAATAGGCCGGGATGCGCCTATGTGCATATCATTACTCACTATGAACTTGATTATGCTACACCAGGGGGCCCTCCAGCGATTTATACCTGGGCCGAACCGGATACTCTTAACGCTATGATTGATGATATTCAAAAGCTTCGTCCCCTCTGCGATGTCCTCATGGTTTCACTTCATAAGGGGATTGGGCATACACCGGCAAAATTGGCTGCTTACGAGAAGCAGGTATCCTATGCTGCTATTGATGCGGGTGCGGATTTTATTGCAGGTCATCATGCCCATATATTAAGAGGAATCGAGTTTTACAAAGGAAAAGCGATCTTTCACGGATTATGCAATATGGTTGCCTATGTGCCGAGTCTGGCCCCTCAGGATGATCAGGATTCACAGTCCTGGGCAAAGAGAAGGAGAGAAATATTTGGGTTTGAGCCTGATCCCGAGTATCCTACGTATCCTTTTCATCCCGAGGCAAAGTACACAATCATTGCCAAGTGTACCATAGAGGATAAAGAGATTACCGAAGTGAGCTATTATCCCTGTAAAATCAACAAACAGGGTCATCCGGAGGTCTTTAAAAAGGATTCAGAGGGAAAGGAAGTTTTTGACTACATGAATAAAATAACACGGGAAGCAGGTTTAAATGGTGTGTGTGAATGGAGGGGAGATGAAATATCGGTCAGAGCTGGGAGTTAAATCGTATGCAGGGAGTATTATTTTGAAGATAAATGCAATTGAAAAAATTTTTATCTTTAAAAATGTCTTACAATAATGTAAGATGATATTATTCAGATTGTTTTATTAAAAGAAGGGAAAGGAGCTTTTCTATGACCAAGAAAGGTAAGGCAGCATTGATTAGGATGGTAAGTCTCAGTTTGGTGTTTGCACTGTTATTTTCCATGGTAATTGCAGGTTGTGCTCCCAAGGAGCCAGTGGTAGAACCTACAGTCCCACCGTCAGCGCCTACAGAGCCAGCGCCTGCAGAGCCGCAGAAAGAAGGCGGTGTTTTGAAGCTGGGTATCGCTTTAAAACCAACAGTATTAGGCTACGCAGCTGAAATGAGAACCTATCAGGAATTCTTGATTGGCTCAACTGCTCTTGAGCCTCTGGGACGCCATGACGAAACAGGCCAAATGCAGCCGTGGCTCGCAGAAAGCTGGGAATCGGACGCTGATGCCAAAACGATTACAGTCAAGTTGAAGAAAGGCATCAAGTTTCACGACGGGACAGACTTTAATGCTGAGGCTGTGAAGTGGAATATGGATGAGTTCCTTAACTACGGACGAGCTGAAGCAAAGGATCTGGAGTCAACCGATGTGATTGATGAATACACCGTACGCTTAAATCTCGTGACCTGGAACAGCAGCTTGATGGATGCTTTGTTTTATTTCGTGCTCATGACCTCCCCAACAGCATTTCAGGAAAATGATAAAGACTGGGCTGCCAATAATCCAATAGGCACCGGACCTTTTAAATTTGCTAGCTGGGACCGGGACGTTTCAGTAAAATTTACTAAGTTTGAGGGTTACTGGCAGGAAGGCCAACCTTATCTGGACGCTGTGGAATGGCATCTTATTGCTGACGCGATGACAGCTATGGCTTCGTTCCGGGCAAAGGAAGTTGATGCTTTGGTTAACTTGGAACCAGGTATTGCCCGTCAGATTGAGGGAATGGGAGCGGATATCAAGAAGCTTGAGACTGGATTGGGTGCCATGGCCATAGGCTTTGCCGGCGACAGTATCAACTCTGATTCCCCGTTTTCCGATGTGAGAGTGCGAAAAGCACTTTCCTTTGCAGTGGATTCAGAGGAAATAACCGAAAGCATCCTTTTTGGCTACGCGGTTGCGACCAACCAGTGGGGTGTTCCCGGCAGCTGGTCTTTCAACCCTGCTGTGGAGAAATACGCTTATAACCCGGAGAAAGCGAAGCAGCTGTTGGCCGAAGCGGGTTATCCGGATGGGTTCACGACAAAACTTACAACTCTAAATTCTCCAATGGAAGTACAGATCATGACAGCTGTTCAGGGCTATCTTGCCGACGTAGGCATTGATGCTCAGATGGAGTTGGTGGATACGGCACATTACCGCGAGATTACCAATGTAGCGTCAGATCCCTGGGATGGTTTGATGTTATACCGCGGCAGAGGAGACGCCGATGTGGTGACTTATATGCCCAGGAACTTTAGCTCCAAGGGATTGCTTATGGTCAATGGTCTCATTACAACGGATAAGATTGACAAGCTGCTTGTTGACGCGGCTGCTGCCTCTGATTTTAATACTGTAAAACAGATCGCTTTTGAATTACAAAAAGAAATCTACGAAGAACAATGCATCATTACGCCTCTGTTCGTGTTGACAATGCCTGTTGCCAAGTATCCACATCTTCACGACGAAGGATTCAATAAGGCTCAGGCTTCACTATGGACACCGGAAAGTGCGTGGATAGAGAAATAATTCGAATTCAAGGGGGTAGGTATTGTCTCTATCCCCTTGAATTATTAACTTTTGCTGGAAGAAAGTGAAGGACGAAAAAGGAGAGTAAACTGAATGGCAGGGTTTGTTGCACGCCGGTTAGTACAGTCAGTGATCGTGCTAATTATGGTCAGCTTTATTGCTTTTTCTTTTTTACATCTACTTCCTGGAGATGCAGCGTTAGTTATTTTAGGCGGAGAGGCCACACAAGAAGAGATTTTAAATTTGCGGCAGGAGTTGGGACTGGATCAACCAATGTGGGTGCAGTACGGACGATGGTTTACCAATGCACTGCAGGGGAATTTGGGCAGATCCATATTCCATCGTGAAAGCGTTATCAGCGTGATAGCCAAACGATTACCGGTAACAATTTATCTTGGAACGCTTGCACTTCTCTTGAGTATTCTGATCAGTATTCCTGCGGGCATTATCAGTGCTGTTCGGCGCGGCCATATTTCTGATTCAATAATTACGGTAGCAGCCAATCTAGGTATGGCAATACCCATTTTTTGGCTGGGTATTCTGGGAATTTATTTTTTCAGCCTTAAACTGGGGTGGCTTCCGGTGATGGGGTATACTTCGCCTTTGGATAATTTCTGGTTAAGCACCAAACAGGCGATCATGCCGGTGATTTGTCTCGCAGTAATACCACTTGCGACACTAACCCGGCAGACCCGCTCCAGTATGCTGGAGGTTATCCGCCAGGACTATATCCGTACGGCCCGGTCCAAGGGATTAAAAGAGAAGACGGTGATCACAAGGCATGCTCTTAAGAATGCTATTATTCCTGTAGTCACCCTGCTTGGTTTGCAGGCCCGTTACCTTGTGGGTGGTTCGATCCTGGTGGAGCAAATATTTAATATTCCCGGTATGGGCAGACTCATGGTCAGCAGTGTCTTTGACAAAGATTTCCCCATAGTGCAAGGTTGTATTCTTGTAGTGGCAATAGCAATCATTCTCGCTAACCTGGTTATCGATCTTTCTTACGGCTATCTTGATCCCAGGATAAGGGATGATTAAAGGAGGGATACGGATGGCGGAAGTTACAACAACTAATGAAATTTTATCCGGAAACGCGCCGCGTACCAATGAACTGCGGAGATTCATGAGAGTGTTTTTGGGACGTAAGGTGGTTCTGGTAGGGGTAATAATAATCCTGGTGCTAATTATTACCGCATTATTTGCGCCTCAGATTGCCCCGCATGATCCTATCAAGCAAAACTTAAGGATAGCTTTGCAATCTCCTTCCTCTGAACATTTGTTGGGTACGGATCCCCTGGGCAGGGATATATTAAGCCGCATAATTTATGGTTCACGGGTATCTCTGGCGGTAGGTTTTATTGCCGTAGGTGTTGGAGGAGTATTGGGTATGACACTGGGTTTACTGGCAGGATATTTTGGCCGTATTGTAGACTTGCTGATTATGCGATTTATTGATGCTATGATGGCGATTCCTCCCTTAATGTTAGCCCTGGTTCTTGGAGTGTCCCTCGGGGGCGGCCTAAACAATGTCATGATAGCATTGGGTATTTCCCTTTTGCCGACGTATGCCCGCTTGATGCGTGGTCAGGTTTTAGCGGTGAAACAAGCCGACTATGTTAAGGCTGGCAAAGTGGTAGGATGCAGTGATTTTCGTATCATGTTCAGACATGTGTTTCCAAACTGCCTGCCTCCATTAATTGTGCTGGTGACCCTTAATCTGGGAGTTGCCATTTTATCTGAAGCATCCCTTAGTTTTCTGGGACTGGGAATATCTCCCCCAGGCGCAGCATGGGGAGCTATGGTCTATGATGGTTATACATATTTAATGACCAATCCCTTGCTTTCGTTTGCACCGGGTATCTGCATCATGCTGGTAGTTTTAGCTTTTAACATTGTAGGAGATGGTTTAAGAGATGTGCTTGATCCCAGGCTCAGGGGGACGATTTGATAGACGGTTGGGGATTTAATTGCTTATTTGAACCGCCTATCATGAAATGGGGCTTATTCAGCTGATTCAATTGTTTTTGCCGAAGTATAAGGGAATTAAAAGAAAAATATAAGGGGGTTATTAAAATGAAAAACAGGAAAGCAGGATCAAGGTTAGTTTATCTGGGGGTAATATTTTGTTTGCTGGTTTCTATGATATTTTCTGGTTGTAGTTCGCCGCAGCCTGTAACACCGCAGCGTAACTCTCCGGTACCATCCGCACCGGAAGCCACCCCGGATGAAGGGCCTCAGTACGGAGGCACTCTGAGAATAGCCAAAACAGAAGATGCACTTGTATTGGGCAACCCATCAACGATGTTTAGGCAAGCTTGCAGTGTCTTTGGTGCTCCAGCCATTGAAAAAATTGTCTTTTTTGATTCAGCGGGCAATCTGGTCCCAGGGCTGGCTACAGGTTGGGATATTGACTCCGCAGCCAATACCATAACACTGACCTTGAGAGAAGGGGTCAAGTTCCATGATGGCACTGACTTCAATGCCGATGCAGTGAAATGGAATTTTGAAAAGTATTTGGAGCAAAAGAGATCCGAGTTGTTGGCAATTGAATCCATGGATGTTACCAGTGAGTATACCATTGTGCTCAACCTTTCTAATATGGATAATATGCTCTTGCCAAATCTGGCCAATGTTACAGGAATGATCATTTCGCCCGCATCATATGAACAGAATGGTGCAGAATGGGCCGAATCAAACCCCGTTGGCACAGGCCCCTTTAAATTTGTGGAGTGGAAACGCGATGAAAGGATAGTATTTGAAAGGTTTGACGGTTATTGGCAGGAAGGGAAACCTTATCTTGACAAGGTAGAGTTTGAAATTATCACTGACCCGATGGTAATGAAAGCTGCTTTTCAGAGAGGAGAAGTCGATGCGATCATTGAACTGACGGAAAACGTGGCCAAAGAACTTGAGAACGTTGCTGATTACAGGATTACCAAGACCGGGCTTCCCATGAGGCTTCATGGTCTTTTCCCAGACAGCAATAATCCTAACTCAGCCTATGCTGACGTAAGGGTGCGGCAGGCTGTGTGGCATGCCATTGACAGGGATGCTCTCTGTCATGCAGTCGGGCTTGGTTACTGGGAACCTCTGAACCAGGCAGCAGTGAAGGATAGTTGGGTCTACAATCCCAAAGTGAAAGGTTATCCCTTTGATCAGGCGAAGGCAAAACAATTGCTGGCAGAAGCCGGTTTCGCAGACGGATTTAAGACAACGATTTACTGCTTAAACCTTCCGCCTCTCCCGGATGTGGCGACGATTTATCAAGCCTTCCTTCAAGATGTGGGCATCGATGCTCAGATAGAAATTATCGATAAAGGCAGATTTGATGTCATGGTTGCCGGTGGTGGAGGATGGGAAGACGGTCTGACCATACTCTGGTCATCTGTTGTACCGAACGAGCTTACAGTACAGTCCCGTCTTATGTCTAGAAAGGTTAGTGCTGCCAGGCTTCCCAGCGTTTATTTTCCTGATGAGTACCAGGACTTACTGGACGAAGTAATTTTTGCCCCTGATTATAAAACCATGCAGCAGCGTACCCCTGCATTAATGGAAATGATGACCGACAAGTACGCCCTAGTTCCGTATATGTATGCAACGAACGGAATTGCTGCCAGGTATGATTATGTTCATGATGACGGGCTTTACGAAACACTGTTTTCACAGTGGACACCTCAGGATGCCTGGATTGAAAAGTAGAAAGTCTGCGTGTGTTTTAGAGGTTGTCCAAAAGGCCGACCTCTAAAACACCCTTATAACTTCCCGTAAACTATTTTATACAGTTGAGTCTACGCTGTATGAACCATAAAAGTAGAAAGAGGTTAACCGAATGTCTGATGAAATTATCCTCTATGGTGTTGGTGATATTGCTCCTGACCGGGAAAACCCCGCTACAATATTTCAGCAAACTGCTGATCTTTTAAGAAAAGGAGACATAGCATTCTGTCAGCTTGAAGCAAACCTTTCAGAAAGGGGTACCCCTCTACCGCAGGCAAGGCTTGCTTCACGTGGAAAGCCTCAAATAGCTGAGGCAATCAAAGATGCAGGATTTAATGTAGTGTCTTTCGCCAGTAATCACTGTATGGACTGGGGGAGAGAGGCTTTTTTTGATACCATTGATAATTTGAAGAAACAAAACCTTTATACTATTGGAGTGGGCGAAAACATTGAGGAAGCCAGGAAACCGGCGATTATTGAATGTAAAGGCACCAGGGTGGCATTATTAGCCTATAATACCATCTTGCCGCAGAATTACTGGGCTGATCTTGATAGACCAGGTTGTGTTCCCCTGAGGGGATTAACACTCTATGAGCAAATCGAACATGATCAACCCGGTACACCCTGCCGCATCCACACTTTTCCCCACAGGGACGATTTGAAGGCAATGGTAAGTGACATTAAAAAAGCAAAATCACAGGCCGACATTGTTATCGTGTCGATGCACTGGGGTATTCATTTTATTCCTGCAGTGCTGGCTGATTATCAAAGAGAGATGGCCCATGTGGCCGTTGATTCCGGAGCAGATCTGATATTGGGGCACCATGCACATATCCTGAAGGGAATTGAGGTATACGCAGGTAAGGTTATTTTTTACAGTCTCTCTAATTTTGCTCTGGATCTGCGGCCGAACCCCAAAATGATGGAAAGTCCCGCCCATCAGGAAATACTGGCTCTTAACCCGGAATGGCTGCCTGACCCTGATTATCCCAGTTTTTATATGCCTCCTGATTGCAGGAAAACGATCATTGCCAAATGTATTATTTCGCATAAGCAAATAAAAAGGGTATCCTTTCTGCCGACTTTTATCAACAAACAATCTCAGCCCGAAGTGGCGGAGTCCCATGACAAAAACTTTGTTGAAGTGGTTGAATATATGGATGCTATTACTAAAGATCAGCGCCTGGATACCAGATATACAATTCAAGGTAATGAAGTAATAATTCAAGGATAAAAAAGGTTGAAAGGCAAAAAGGAGAGACACCTAAATGATAGCGTTTATTGGGCGCAGGTTACTTCATACTATCGTTGTCCTTGTTATAGTAAGCTTTATTGCTTTTTCTGTTTTACATCTACTTCCCGGAGACCCGGCGCTAACCATGCTGGGTATAGAAGCTACGCCTGAACAGATTGAAGCTTTGAGAGAAGAGCTTGGGTTGAATAAGCCACTGGTGATACAATACGTGCACTGGTTTGTTAATATGCTGCAGGGCGATCTTGGAAGGTCCATTTTTTATCGTGAAAGTGTCGCCCAAATAATAGCAGCTCGTCTGCCGGCAACTTTTTTTCTTGGTATGCTTGCCCTTATCTTTAGCGTTTTGCTCAGTATTCCCGCCGGAGTAATCAGCGCTGTACGTCGAGGCGGCTTTCTGGATTCTTTGACTTCCTTAATAGCGAACGTCGGCGTGGCAGTACCGGTTTTTTGGCTTGGTATCCTGGGTATTTATCTATTTGGCCTGCATCTGGGATGGCTGCCGGTTTATGGCTATACTTCACCTTTTGATGATTTTTGGTTAAGTATTAAAAAGGCTGTCATGCCTGTTTTATGTCTTTCCGTTTTGCCACTGGCTGTTTGGACCCGTCAGACCCGCTCAAGTATGCTCGAGGTAATTAGAGAAGATTATATCCGCACTGCCCGGTCCAAGGGGTTAAAAGAAAGAACGGTAATTACCAGACATGCTCTTAAGAATGCTATCATTCCAGTGATTACTCTATTAGGACTTCAGGTTCGAAACCTCGTTGGCGGCTCTGTCCTTGTGGAGACAGTATTCAATATACCCGGCATGGGCAGGCTTTTGGTAAACAGTGTGCTGGGAAAGGACTTCCCGGTTGTGCAGGGCTGTATTTTAGTAATTGCCCTTGTAGTTGCACTGGCGAACCTGGTGGTGGATATCTCCTATGGCTACTTTAACCCCCGGACACGGAATGAATAGGAGTGGTAATGAAAATGACAACGGCGACTGTACGACACATTGAACATATGGAGTTACCACCACGGATCAGTGAATTTCGGCGCTTTCTCAGGGTTTTCCTCAGTCGAAAGGTAGTTATCTTTGGTTCAATAATAATTTTAGCTCTGCTTCTAATAGCCATTTTCGCCCCCCTTATTGCTCCCCATAATCCAACTCAGCAGAACTTGTGGGAGACTCTCCAGGAGTCGTCTGGGAAACATCTTTTTGGAACTGATCACCTTGGCAGAGATGTATTGAGCCGAATTATTTACGGCTCCCGGATTTCTCTGGCAGTAGGTATTGTTTCGGTTGGTATCGCAGGGTGCTTTGGCATGTTCTTAGGTTTGCTGGCAGGTTACTTTGGGGGCATTGTGGATACTGTAATTATGAGATGTATTGATGCACTGCTTGCTATTCCCCCGTTGGTGTTGGCGCTTGCTATTGGGGCAGCTCTTGGCGGTGGGTTGGGCAGTGTAATGATATCTTTGGGGATTGCTCTATTACCCACTTATGCCAGGTTGATACGTGGTCAGGTTTTATCTGTTAAACAAACAGATTATATTATGGCTGCCAGGGTCGTTGGCTGCAGCGACCTTCGCATTATCATGATGCATGTATTTCCCAACTGTTTACCGCCTATTATCGTGCTCGTGACACTAAACCTGGGCTTTGCCATTCTTGCTGAAGCAGGTCTTAGTTTCCTTGGACTGGGGATTGCTCCACCGGCGGCAGCCTGGGGAGCAATGGTTAATGATGGTTACAAATACCTGCTCACTAACCCCATTTTATCCTTTGCACCGGGTCTTTGTATCTTTCTTGTAGTCCTGGCTTTTAATCTTGTAGGTGACGGTCTAAGAGATGCCCTTGACCCCAGACTAAGGGGGACAATCTAATACTAAAGTGAGGAGATTTGACTCAATATGGTTCAGATGCTGGAAGTTAGGAATTTAAGAACCCAGTTCAAGGTAGATAATGGTATTGTGCAAGCTGTGGATGGTGTTTCCTACCATATTGATCATGGCGAAATTGTGGGCATTGTGGGAGAAAGCGGCTGCGGAAAATCGGTTACCCAACTCTCCCTGCTCCAATTAATCTCTAGCCCGCCCGGTAAAATTATGGGTGGAGAGGCGCTCTTTGAAGGAGTTGACCTGCTCAAGTTCAAGAGCGACAGCGAGCAGATGAGAAAGATCCGTGGGGGTAACATCGGTATTATCTTTCAGGAGCCGATGACCTCATTGAATCCGGTTTTGACCATAGGACAGCAGATAGTCGAGTCGGTTATGCTGCATCTCAAGATGGACAGCGCTGCAGCTAGGAAACATGCTGTTGAACAGCTTAAACTGGTAGGCATTACCGATGCTGAACAGAGAATTGACAATTATCCTCACCAATTCAGCGGCGGAATGCGGCAAAGGGCTATGATTGCCATGGCAATGGCGTGCAGACCCAAACTTCTTATTGCCGACGAACCGACTACAGCATTGGATGTGACTACACAAGCACAGATTTTGGAACTTTTAAAGGATACGGTTAAACATTTCGACACTTCATTATTGATTGTTACCCATAACCTTGGCGTAGTAGCCCGTTACGCCCAGAGGATTTATGTCATGTATGCAGGTCGTGTTGTAGAATCGGGGACTTCCAATGATATCTTTGCAAATCCCCGTCATCCTTATACTATCGGTCTTTTGAAAGCGGTGCCGAGGCTTGATGAACCCAAGGGTCACAAACTGGTTCCCATAAACGGACTGCCTCCCAGCCTCATCAACAGGCCGCCAATGTGTGCTTTTCTGCTCAGGTGTTCTTACCGCACCGAAAAATGCTATCAGGAGCCCTGGCCTGAACTGAAGGTAGTGGACGGTCAGCACTGCGTTTCATGCTACGTTGATCTCCCGGCGAAAAAGCTTGGTTCGGGAGGCAATGTCACTATTTTACAGCTCATGAACACAGCGGGAATGAAGGATCCCTCGGCTGAATTGTCGGACATAGTTGCTTCAACTGTTTCACAAAAAGATCAATTAACGAATAGCACGTACCAGTCTTCAGAGGAAATACTTCTGGAAGCAAAAAACCTGAAAATGTATTTTTCAGGGACTAAAGGATTTTTTAAGCATGAAGCAGCCCAAATTAAAGCTGTTGATGATGTTAGTTTTAAGGTAAGGAAGGGTGAGACGCTGGGACTAGTAGGTGAAAGCGGCTGTGGAAAGACTACCGTAGCTCGTTGTATACTTCAGCTCTACAGTCCGACGGGGGGGGGAATCCATTTTGAAGGGCGGAATATTCTGGGACAGCCGAAAAGAGGTTTGCGGAATATGCGCCGCAGGGTACAGCTTATTTTCCAGGACCCTTACAGCTCTCTTGATCCCCGCCAGACTGCAGGTAGTATTATTGGAGAACCGTTAAAGGTTCACAAAATGGTTGCCAGTAAACAAGAATACAGCCATCGGGTTGCTGAGCTTTTTGAGATGGTCGGACTTGACCCCAGCATGGAAGATCGCGTTCCTCATGAATTCAGCGGTGGCCAAAGGCAGCGTATCGGCATTGCCCGTGCGCTCGCCACCAATCCTTCTTTAATTGTGTGTGATGAGCCCATTTCTGCGCTGGATGTTTCAATCCAGGCGCAGATAATCAATCTCCTGGAAGAATTACAGGAAAAACTGGGTTTAACTTATCTTTTTATAGCCCATGACCTTTCTGTAGTGCGTCATATCAGTGACCGGGTTGCTGTAATGTATTTAGGTCGTATAGTCGAGATTACAGATTGGAAATCACTTTATGAAAATCCTCTGCATCCATATACAAAGGCATTGCTTTCGGCAGTGCCCATACCGGATCCTTTTGTAGAGGAAAAGCGCGAACGAATCATCCTGAGAGGGGAAGTTCCCAGTCTGCTGAACAGGCCAACCGGCTGCTGTTTTCATCCTCGCTGCTCTGAAGCAATAGAAGATTGCAGCAGTATAGTGCCTACACTTAAAAATGTTGGCGGAGGACACGAAGTTGCCTGTATAAAAATGTAATATTGGAAAGAAGACGAAAAAATTTGGATGATTTAAACTACAGACAAAAAGTTATAATTATGATCGCAGTTATGTCGGTGATGTTATTTGTTGCCTTGAGTCAGACTATTGTAAGCACTGCTCTGCCGCGAATTATCGCTTCTCTGGGAGGAATGAAATATTTCAGCTGGGTATTTTCTATCTTTTTACTTGCTTCCAGTGTGCCTGCTATTTTAATTGGAAAACTTTCTGATATATATGGACGAAGACCTTTTATCATAACCGGAATGTCTTTATTTATGGTTGGGTCATTTTTTTCCGGATTGGCCGGGAATATATTTCATTTAATAATCAGCAGGGGAGTACAGGGTCTTGGAGGCGGGATGATCCTGGTAGTTTCATTTGCTTCTGTTGGGGATTTGTTTCCACCCCGGGAGCGTGCACGCTGGCAGGGCTTTCTGACCGGAGCATTTGGAATGGCCAGTATCTTCGGTCCTGCTTTAGGTGGTTTTATAGTTGACAACGCAGACTGGCAGTGGGTATTCTGGATATTTTTACCTGTAGGATTTATTGCTTTTATCCTTATTATCAGGTTATACCCAAGAGCAGAGAGAAGGGAACCCGAGGAAATTGATTACTATGGAACACTGCTGTTAACTATATTTGCTATTTCTCTTTTATTAGCCTTTAATTGGGGCGGAGACAGATATGCCTGGGGGGCACCGGCAATAATTGGTCTCTTTGGCTTATCTTTCTTATCGTTGGGTACATTTTTTCTGGTCGAAAGCAGGATGAAAAGCCCTGTGATACAACTAAAACTCTTTAGCAACAGGGTTTTCACAGTTTCCAGCCTGGTTGGGTGTATGTTGGGAGTTGGCTTTTTTGGAGTTCTTATGTATATGCCTTTTTTTGTTCAGGGAGTGATGGGTGCTTCATCGACTATGTCAGGTTTTGTGGTTATGCCCATGACTCTTGCAATGGTCACTGCCAGTGCTATTAGCGGCCAGATTGTTACCCGAACAGGGAAGTTTAAAAAATTGGCCTTAACAGGTTTACTTGTTATGGCAGGCGGATTACTGTCAATATCTTTTATGAATCAAAATACTTCCCTGCTGATAGGGGCTTTTAATATGATGATTGTTGGGATTGGTATGGGAATTGCACTGCCTATTTTTCTCTTATCCATTCAGAATGCGGTTGAAAATAGCCAGCTTGGTGTTGCCACCGCCACTTTTCAGATGGCCCGCCAGTTTGGAGGTACTATCGGGGTTTCTATCCTGGGTATCATTATGAATTTCAGATTAAAGTCACAGCTTAACCAACTCTTTAGTAAGTCGGCAGCAGTCAACCTTTGGGAGAAAGAACCTGAAACAGCTGAGGCCCTATTAGCTTTGCAAGACCCCCAGGTATTAATAGATGCCGAAAAACTGTTCCAGATTCAGAACGTTTTACCTCCAAGGTTTGAAGAAACATTTATGGTATTGCTTGAACTGCTTCGCTCAGCTCTAAGTTATGCGCTTTTCGGGGTATTTATAATAGTATCGGCAGTTATTCTTATTGCTTTCCTGATAGGACTGTTTTTGGAAGAAATCCCTCTTCGTTCTTATAAATAAATGAACATATTTTTGGTAACGTTGTTTAACGAAATGGACGAATTTGAAAGGAGAAAAAGATGAACTCGAATTCACTGAATATGCTCGCCGTGGGGGATATAATTTTGGGTCCGGATGCGGAGGCGTTTTTTACTTATGTAAAGCCGGTACTGGATGCAGGTGACGTACTGGTGGGACAGTTAGAGGTTCCCTATACCAAAAGAGATCCTGAAGCTGTTTCCCTGGGCCGCGACCCGGATAATCTGCAGGCTTTAGTCTCTGCTGGATTTGACGTGGTTACCCTGGCAGGGAACCATATCTGGGATGCTGGTGTTCAAGGGATAGAGGATACTATGGCATGGCTGAAAAAGCATGGTATTGCTTTTACCGGGGCAGGGATGAACATTGAGGAGGCGCGGTTGCCTGTTATTATAGATTGTGAAGGCACACGCTTTGGATTTCTGAATTATAATTGTGTGGGGCCTAAAGAGATGTGGGCGTCCCGGGACAAGGCGGGATGCGCCTATGTACATATAATTACTCACTATGAGCTGGAATATGCTACTCCAGGGGGGCCTCCAGCCATTTATACATGGGCTGAGCCCGACAGCCTGGGGCAGATGGTGGAAGACATAAGCAGGCTTCGTCCCCTCTGCGATATCCTGGTCGTATCTCTTCACAAGGGCTTAGTTCATATGCCAGTAAAGTTGGCGGCATATGAACACCAGGTATCCTATGCTGCTATCGATGCTGGTGCAGACCTTGTAGTTGGGCAGCATGCTCATATTCTAAAAGGAATTGAGCTTTATAAGGGAAAAGCAATTTTTCACGGATTATGCAATTTAGTAGCCTTCCTACCAAGCCTGGTCCCCAAGCCTGGTCAGGATCCCAAGTCATGGGCAGCGAGAAGAAGAGAGATCTTTGGTTTTGAGCCTGACCCAGAGTATCCAACATATCCCTTCCATCCCGAGGCCAAGTATACGATCATTGCAAAGTGTAAAATTAAGGATAAAAAAATCAGTCAGGTGAGTTATATTCCATGCTTGGTCAACAAACAGGGACAGCCTGAGGTAATGAAAAGGGATGCGAGGGGAGAGAAGGTTTTCGAATACATGGAGAAGATAACCAGGGATGCGGGTTTGAATGCCGAATTCGACTGGCAGGAAGACGAAATAGTGGTAAAGGGTTCATAAATATAAAATTTGTTTGTTTATCAGCTAAGAATTTATATTTCTAGCTTAAGGAAGGGAAATTTTGTAGACAAATTGTTGCAAAAAATAATATAATTAATAAAAAACTTATTAGAAGCGTTTTATTTGATAAACTTAGGTTACAAGTTAGGAGCTTGAATTAATATGAGTGTATACCAAAAAGTATTGTTGGTTGAAAAAATTTATACAGAGATTAAAAAAAGGATAGTCTCCGGGGAATACCTGCCGGGGAGACGTTTGGTTGAAGCAGAGCTAACTGAGGATTTTAATGTAAGCAGGGTAACTCTGCGGGAAGCCTTGAGGAGATTGATTGCTGATGACTTGGTTGTTCTCATACCAAACAGTGGCATTCGTGTGCGAGAACTATCATACAAAGAAATTGTGGAAATTTATACCGTCAGGGCGACAGTTGAAGCTTTGGCAGCCAGATTGGCAGCTCAATTACCTAATAATTCCTTAAATGATTTGACAGAAATTTGCTCAAAAGGGGCAGCTGCAGTATGGAAGAAAGACCGCATGAATCATAGATCCCTGAACAATCGTTTTCATATGGAACTTGCTTTTGTTACAGGGAATGAAACATTGATAAAAATTATTGAACGGTTAAATGCCCAGATAATAGGAAATCAATTTATCTCGCTAATGAGCGATTCAGACTTGGAGATTTCGCAGAATAGTCACGAGGAAATAGTTGAAGCAATTTTTGCAGGTGATGGAGGCAAGGCAGAGTCATTAATGCACGGCCATATTAGAAGCGGCCTGAATTTTATATTATCATGTGTGCCCGAAAGCGTAAAAAACAGAATTTAGTTTTTTATTTTACCTTGCCTCATATTAGAGATTATTAAGAGGCTGGTTAATTTTGTAGCTGCCCGAAAAGGGTTTTTTTGTTTGGTGAAAGAGTAATGCATGGCTTATCGTGGAAAAAGATCGTATGTTAATGACTAAAATGAAGTGCTGCTAGACCAGAAACCAGAAAAATAAGGGAATAACTATTTTTAGTGATAGTAAACGACATAGATGGAGCATGGAAACCTTAAAGGGGTCTTTGCCTGAGCTGATGGCGAGGGCAATCATTAACGTAAAACCTCCGGGGGCTGCAGCCAGAAAGCTTGTTGGATAATCCCAGCCCGCTGTCCTGCTGATAATCCAGGCTACCATTAAGGATGTGAGGAAGATAACAATTGTGGAAAGCACAACAGGTAACAGGATTGATCCGGAAAATAATACTTTGATGGTAGCAGGAGAAATATTGTCTGAAACGACAATACCTACTCCAATAATTACTAATTCGAAAATTTTGGGAGAGGGGGTCCTCACGGGAAAACGCAGCAGGCAGAGCGCTACCGTTGCAAGGGTGGAGCCAACCATTGCCCCTGATGGAATTCCCAGGTAGTGTAACAAAAAACCTCCTCCTGCTGCCAGGGTCAAAGCTGTCAACCCTTTGGCAAGGTAAGGCAGACCATCTTTCATCCCCTGCCGGGAAAAGTACCCATGTCCTGTAAGTAAGACAAGTATTTGCTTAACTTTTGTTTTAATAAATGCATTTAGTTCAAGAGTTTTCCCTACGCGACCACCCATTCTTTTCTTCTTCTTTTCATTCTGGGCGAGAATTTTTTTAAGCGGCACATTATCACCAAACCAGAACTTCAACATAAGCGGAAAAGCTACAACGGTAGATAACATACGGAAGGTCTGCATCAAAACTACAACTGGTACATCAGCATTTGTTGCCAACGCTATTACTGTCATTTCAGGCAGCCCTCCCATGCTGGAGGAGAGTATGGCTGTATAAGTGTCCATAAAAGTTATCTTGGAGAGGATATTACCGAACACGAAAACAATTGTGATAGCCCAGGTAACAATAATTAATGCCGGTTTTAACAATTCTTTTAGCTGGCGAATTGTTTCTCTGTTTACCCTGCTTCCAATAGAAAATCCTAAAACAATCTGGAAAAAGTAATGTAGAGAAGGAGGAGGTGAGGGAAGGGGATAATTTAGCGCTCTCAACGAACCGATAAGAACCAGCGGCCCTAACATGGCAGGGACCGGTAAATGCAAGATCTTAAAAAGACCCCAACCAGCAAACCCCAGCATGAATAATAACAGCAAATCTTGTATCATTATTTAATCCCTTCAATCCGGAAGCATAATTGCGACTAGATATAATCTTATATTATGATTATAACATTTATCGAAGGTTGTAGGACTATCAAAAAAGAACTCTCAGATTTATTATTCACAACCTAAAACGTCTGGCGAGATAAATGATTTGTCCGGCAGGTTTTTCTAAAGAGTTTGACGAATTTATTGAAAGCTGAATTTTATGTTACAACACAGAAGAGGATGAAAAACGATTGCTAAAATCCAGAGGAAGCAAAATCGCTGCTCTGCTGATATCACACGGGGCTAATGATGGTTATTCTGTTATCCTCCCACCCCTCCTCATGGTCATATCCCTGGAGTTTGGGCTTAGCACCATGCAGGTGGCTACCATAATAAGTGTTTTTACACTTTCTTCAGCACTGGCTCAATTACCGGTGGCCATGTGGGGAGACTATACAGGGAGAATAAGAGAGATCCTGGCGGCAGGTTTGTTTGTTTTCTCCTTGGCGCTGTTGGGATGGGGTTGGAGTACATCTTACTTCTGGCTGCTGTTCTTTGCTTTCCTGGGGGGCTTGGGGTTCAGCGGCTATCATCCAATCAGCATGAACCTGATGACCCAGCAGTTCAGCGACAGAAAGGGGTTTTCGCTTGGGCTGCATACCGTTGCTGGTTCCATGGGGGCGACGGCAGTTCCAGCGATTATTGGTTTTTTTAGCGGCACCTGGCGCCTGGGGGTTTCCCTGATGGCAGTTCCCGGTATTTTCAGCGCGTTATGGATCCTTCTGACCTTCGGAGGAAGAAAGGCCGGAGATGAAAAAGACAAGAAGAGCTCTCCCGCTCTGAAAATGACGGTGCTTAACCCGCTGCTGCTCCTTACCGCCAGCTTTGGGGGAGTAAACCAGATGGTATACTGGGGGTCCGTTACCTTTATACCTCTCTTCTTCTCCTACCGCTTTGGATGGAGTGCAGCTGCTACGGGTGCCCTGTTAGGAGCCTTTCATTTCAGCGCCATTGTTTCACAGCCTCTTTTCGGTTACCTCTCTGATCTTCTGGACCGGAATCGGCTCCTTTTAATCTTGGGAAGTGTTAACAGCCTTTTCTGCATACTTCTTTTCCTGACCCAAAGCCCTGCCTGGTCTTCGGTTTTTTGCGTGTGCATAGGTGCTTCTGTTCTGGCACTGCGGGCTTTAGTCAGTGCCAAGGTATCCGATCTCGTAGCGGTCGAAACCCGGAGCACCGCCATTGGAGTAATTTTTACATTCAGCAGCGGCATGGGTGCTTTGGCACCTCTGATCGGAGGTTATATGGAACAGCTATATTCCTACCAGGCTGCATTTCTGGTTTTTGGACTGTTTTCTTTTATAGGTCTTGGTTTTCTTTTGGTCTTAGGACGCCTGGAAAAAAAGAGAGAGCCTGTACATGCCACAACTTTATAGGAACTTAAGGGTAGCTCAATAGTTAATTAATCTATCCCTTCGCTATGCAAAGCAAAACCTCTAAACAGCCCTGGGGTAGTAATTGAAAAGGGAGGCTTTTGAAATGGAAGTAGATTTGCGGAGCTTTTTAAGCGAACTGAAAAAGAGAGGTGAACTGCTGGAGGTAGGGGAAGAAGTAGATACACACTTTGAAATTACAGCGGTGCTGAAAGAAGTTCTTGGAGAACAGGGTGGCCCGGCGGTACTCTTTGGGAACGTACGGGACTATCCGGGCAGGAGTGTAACCGGAAACTTGTTGGCAAGCCGTAAAAAAATGGCAATGGCACTTGGTTGTGAGGTTGAAGAACTGCGGGATACATATATTAAAAAACGTTTTGAATCCTTAGATCCGGTGATGTGGGATGGCCCGGCTCCTGCCCAGGAGATTGTTGTGGATAATGTGCCTGACCTTTTATCTCTTTTGCCCGCTCCCTTTTTTCACCAGGGCGATGCAGGCCATTATATGACGGCAGGGGTTCTCATAGGTAAGGATCCTCTTACAAATGAACTGAATATGGGGATTCATAGGCTGCAGCTTAAAGGGAAAAACCGGCTAGGTATATTTCTATCCAATCCACCTCTATCTGATTACTTTCACCGCGCAGAGCAGGAGGGGAAACCGATGCAGGTTGCGGTGGCCCTCGGGCTTCATCCAGCTGAACTGCTGGCAGCCGCCGTTTCTTTGAAGCAAGGAATGAAGAGTAAAGTTCATCTGGCAGGAGGACTGGCAGGACGCCCGGTACCCCTCGTAAAAGCAAAAGTGATAGACATGATGGTTCCGGCACTGGCAGAAATCATCCTGGAGGGGCAGCTGCTGCCTGGTGTAAGGGAGGATGAGGGGCCTTTTGGTGAAAGCAGCGGATACTATTTTAAGGCTGTAAGCCCTATCATGGAAGTTCAAGCGGTAACCTACCGAAAAGAACCCATCCTTTCAGTTATACCTCCCTGGGGTATTGAAACCGACATCATTCTTTCCGTTTTCAGCGGAGGGGAGTTGTGGCAGGAACTTCACAGACTTATCCCGGGAGTTTTAGATGTCTCCTTTTTGCCTGGGTCTCTCACCTTCCAGGGTGTTATTAAGGTAGCAAAGTCGGTTTCCAGGACAGAAATTCGCCGCTTAATCCACCTTGCACTTAACCTGGATCGGCGCTTAAAACATGTAATCGTGGTTGATGAAGATGTGGATATTCATAATTCCCGGGAGGTCTTGTGGGCACTGGGGACCCGCTTTCAGGGCTCCCGCGACCTGGTCTGCCTTCAGGAACTGGAGGGTTATGTTATTGACCCATCTACTGAGGATGGGAAAATTACAAAAATAGGTTTTGATGCCACCGCCAGACCGGAAGGTCCCTACAGCAGCCGCTACGAACGCATTACCCTGCCTCGGGAATCTGTGCTAAGAGCAAGGGAAATTTTGGGTAATAGGCATTTTTAAGGGTTAACCCATTATCTTCGATAAAATGCTAGATGAAGTATTAACGAGGACTGAGGCTGGACGTCAGAAGGAGTTCCTACAGAAGAAAGATTGGGTTCCTGTGATTGGAGAAGTTTGAAGAATTGCTTTGAAGCAACCGGGATTTGAAAAAGTAAGCGAGGTTTTTGTATATGATTATTGTCATTGTTAAAGGGGTTGCAGATATAGGCAAACTGTTGGGGGGTACCGGGAAGCATGAAATTGCTCTAACCTCCGGTTCCGATTTGAACAATCTCCTTGATATCCTTGTGGAAAAATATGGTCCTGCTCTGTTTGAAAGGCTGTACATTAATAACGGCAGGGAACTGAGAAAAGATTTAAGACTGCTGGTAAACGGTCAGGATATTGTTTTCCTAAACGGACTTAATACGGAGTTGAAAGAAGGGGACCGCTTTTCTATTATCCCTCCCTTAATGGGAGGATAATCTGAGAATTATTTTTGTGATCGTAATAGGAGAATGCGGCAGATTCATCTCTTCTGCCGCATTCATTTCTTGTGTCAGGTGGGGTGGTTATTCGCTACTGAAGCGTTGGTATACAACTTTAGCTGAATGAGGCCACTCTAATTCTTAGTTTGCATTGTTTTCTTCTTTAGGCTCCACAGGCTCTTCTGGTTCCCCAGGTTCCTCTGGTTCAGCATTATTGCCAGGTTCTGCAGGTTCGTCGGGCTCGTCAGGTTCAGGTTCTGGTTCCTCAGGCTCGTCAGGTTCAGGTTCTGGTTCCTCAGGCTCTTCTTCTTTTCTCCCAGGTTGTTCAGGAGCTTTTTCAGGCTCTTCTTCCGGCTTAACTGGCTTATCTTCCACTGTTTTTTCTTCTTTCTTCACCCGTTCCATTTCAACTTTTCCTGCTCCATCATTCTTAGCTTCAATCTTTTCTATTTTCCACAACACTCCGGTACGGGGAATGGCATTGGGAGCGAAGTCGGTAAATTCCATGACGCCAAAGTCCAGCACATACATGGATTGGCTTTCTTGATCAAATTTAACATCAACGACTCTTTTTAAGCCGTCTCCCAGACGACCGGCTCTGGGCTTTTCTTTGTTTTTAATAAACCATTCGTATTCGCCGCTTTCAGGGTCAACATTAATGATGCCGGTGGGCACCTGCTCTTCGAGATCTTCGGTAAGGGGCTGAGCATCACCAAAAATAGCCACGAATAAACCCTGAGTCTGAAACCCTTCCGGAGACCAATCCAGTTTCATGGGCGAATAGTGAGGGGGGAGCTCCGTGAGTGGAGGCTCAACATCAGGGGGATTTTCAATCAAGGGGTTAAGGTTAACTCCCCTTTCTGAAGCAAAACGCTCATCGGTTAACGGCAGCGAACCGGCATAGTCGGGCCAGCCGTACCAGGCACCCTCCTTTATTTTTACTATCCAGTCCGGTGAACCTGCGACAGCCCTTTCTCCCCGATCATCGTAGCCTAAATTTGTGGCGTAAATGGTACCATCAGGGCCCGATACAAGGCCATAAGGGTTTCGCAGGCCATCTGCATAAATTGATAGAGTTTCTGTCTCCAGATCCAGGCGGTGGATAGCCGCGTTTGCAGGAGTCGCCTTTTCTACATCTTCACCCTCTTCCCTTTTTTGGCCGAAGGGGGCAAATGCTCCGGTGGTCATTGTGTCGGTCGGTCCGGGGGTGCTCAGATCCAGTGCCTCATAGTTTTCTCCGGTTAAAACAAAATTGCGTGAGGGAGCGTCATGAAACTCAGGATGCCTATCCAACCAGGCGTATACGAAATTGTCAGAGCCTACTACTCCGGTATTAGTGGCCGAACCCTGCCCGAAGTAGAGTGCCCCGTCTTCTCCAAAGATCAAGTCGTTGTTATGGTGATCTCCCAGCGAAGGTAAATCTTTAACGAGGTCTTTTCTCTCCTTGCTTTCCAGGTCAAATTCAGTAATTTTTCCCCTGTGAGAAATATACAGCATATTTTCTTTCATTGCCAGGCCGTTAATCGGCCCTTCAAAATCCCTGGCTATCTCCTCCACGGATCCGTTTTTTCGAACCATCAGTACCCTGGCAAGGGTCGTTTTAGGTCCATAAGCAAAGCCCGCTTCAGCAACATAGATATTTCCGTTCTCTCCCATTAACAGAGCTGTGGGAAAGGTAAATCCCTTCGCTACCACTTCCGCCCGGAACCCCTCTGGAAGGGCAATGTCCTCCGGATCGGTGCTCATAGCAGCACGGAGCATAATTGGCGTTAAAATCCCCGAAACGATGATCAGTCCAAGGGCAAGATATGTTCTAAACACTGGCTGCCGCAGAGCCCACCTGCTGTACAAAAGAGATACTATGATCCCGTAAAAGGTGAAAGCCACCAGAGGGACCCAGTGATCAAGTGGGCTTGTAAGCTGGGGAGGAAAACCAAGAATAACGGGAACCAGAATTAAAACCCCCAGAAACCAAAAGATAACTCCCAAGGCTAAGCCCGTCAAAATCGTAGCTGAAAGCCTTAACCTTCTTTCTCCCATTACCAGGGCATAGAGAATTCCTCCTACTGCGCCCAAGACAAGAACAGCAGAGGCTCCATTAACGATGTCAGCTCTCGTGAGCAGTAAACCGAGGGAGGGAAGCAGCCATGAGCCCCATAAAATCAGTGCTCCAGCCAATCCCCCCATGATTCCTGCCAGCAACCCCCCAAAAATCCTGTTTTTCACTATTTCATCTCCTCAATTGTTCTTTTTATTTGGTTTTTCCTGTTTCTATTATTTGCTAGATCTTGGAGTATAATTCAGCATAATTATTTATTGGAAGGGTATTGCATGCGACAAACAAAACCTCACTATTCCATATAAATGAGAAAATGAGTCATTATAGTTTGTCTTTGACTCATTCCACTTTTTGTTGTAAAATTTTAGCAAGAAGATAGGAGGGCAGTAATGGAAAAAGAGCAGGGTATTAAAAAATACTTTGCAGCTTTACAAAAAGGAAGCTATGATGAGATTATGCAGTTATTTACACCGGATGCCATCATAAATTCACCTCTATATGGAACGGTTACTGCCAGCGTTTTTTATGATGGGTTGTTTAAAGATACTTCAAAATCAACAATAACTTTGCTTAATATTTTTAACGGCACAGATAACTCGTTTAACAGCGCCGGGCACTTTCGCTATGACTGGGTCATGAGGGATGGAACGCCCGTTTCTTTTGAATGCGTGGATATCTTTTATTTTTCTGAGGATGGGTTAATTAAAGAATTATCAATAATTTACGATACATTCAATACAACTCGCAGTGCATTTGAAAACTTAAAATAGTAGTTTTTTTAGAATTACTGCATAAGATAAAGTAGAGGTTTTTTCATAGGGGTGATGAAAATTTTTAAGAAGATCTTTAGGAAGATCTTGAAATATTATCTCTATGGCCTGGTGATCTCTGCTGTTGCAGGGGTCGTGCTGGGTATAGTGATCTATTTTCAAATGTAGAAACTGACCATAGAAACTGATATTTTGTTCCACTTGAGACTCAAAGAATGCCCTATTTTTAAGGGTATTTATTTTTGCAAATATGAGAATCAGTTATTGTCTATTAAGATAGACAGGTTTTTTGCGTTCGTTGTAGAAGTATTTATCCAATAATGAATATATTGAGCAAAATGAAAAAGAGAGGTATTATGATGCGGTCTGGTGAAATGGCGGAATTAATCAAAGTGGCTTTAGGCACCGGGAAGGCAGATTTAGTGATTGCTAACGGGTCACTGCTTAATGTCTATACCGGTGAATTATTAGAAGGATATTCAGTGGCTGTCAAGGGAGAGCGGATAGCTTACACTGGAAAAGATATTCAGCGGACTATCGGTCCGGATACTTTAGTAATTGATGCGCTAGGAAAAACCATTGTCCCCGGGTTTATCGACAGCCATACTCATATGTGCCTCTGTACCGTGGACGAGTTCCTCAGGTATTCCATGAGGGGAGGAACAACCACTATAGTTACAGAAGTGATGGAGGCAGCTTTTACAATGGGATTCCAGGGGATCCTCGAATTTCTGGAGTCATGTAAAGACCAGCCGGTAAGGGTTTTTAGTGTTGTGCCGAGCATGGTTTCACTCAGTTCCCGGGTCAGAGCAGAAGCAATCAATAAGGAGCAGGTTAGGGAACTTCTCCAGCGGGAGGATATCTTAGGCTTAGGGGAAACTTACTGGTTATCCGTTGTTGAACAGGACCAGAGGCTTCTGGAACTTTTTGAGGAGACCTTAAAGGCAGGAAAGAAGGTCACCGGACATACTGCCGGGGCAAAAGGGCATAGGCTGGCTGCCTACGTGGCCAGCGGAGTCTGTTCCTGTCACGAACCTATTACAGCTGAGGAAGTCATTGAAAGGCTCCGCCTGGGAATGTATGTCCTGGCAAGAGAAGGGGAGGCCCGGAGAGATCTTGAGAACATTGTAAAGATTAAAGACATGAATATAGATCTGTGTCAATTAGCCATGACTTCAGATGGAACGTCCATTAAGCAGGTAGTCGAAGAAGGCTGCATGGATGTTATCCTGCAAAAAGCTATTGATCTGGGTTTTGACCCTATTTCAGCCATTCAGATGGTCACAATAAATCCTGCCAGGTATCTGAACATAGATGATCGCGTTGGCGGGATTGCCCCGGGAAAGCTTGCGGATATTGTTATTATCCCGAATCTTAAGGAGATTAAGGCCGAGTATGTGATCAGTAATGGCCAGATTGTCGCAAAGAATGGGGAGCTGGTTGTTCAGCCAAGAAAACACTCTTACCCAGAATGGACACGTCAAGGAATCCATTTAGCCAAAACGTTTACGCCGGATGATTTTTTGATCCATGTTCAAGGTAATAATAATGATTCTGTGGAGGTCAGGGTAATTGAACAGGTTGAGGATTTAGTAACGCAGGAGCTTCGCTTAAATGTCCCGGTTTCCCGGGGAACGATTGCTGCCGATACAGAACAGGATCTCTTAAAGGTTGCAGCCATTGATTTTTCCACAAATCAGGGAAAACAATTTGTGGGTTTAATCAAAGGGTTTAGTTTGAAAAAAGGAGCTCTGGCCAGCAGTGCAGCCTGGGATTTGACAAATATTATTGCCATTGGCGCAAATGATGAAGACCTGGCGCTGGCGGTGAACAGAATTGTGCAAATGCAGGGAGGCGCGGTTGTTTGCTCTGAGGGCAAGGTGCTCGCCGAATTTTCACTGACCATCGGCGGAGTCTTAACCGATGCTCCAATTGAAGATCTCTTTCAAAATTTGAAGGAATTTCAAAATGCAGCGGCCGATCTGGGTTCTCCCTTTCCTAATACCCACTTCACCCTCATGACCCTGACTACTCCAGCCATTCCCTTTTTCCGAATTTGTGAAGAGGGGTTCGTTGATATCCGAACAAACAGAACGTTAAGCCTGATCGCAGCCAATTTGGAAAATATTAAGTAATGTCTCCACATCGACAGATGCTGTAGCTTCATCCAGAAAGCTGTCCGGTCTGCTTATCGTGGTAAAATTTCAAGGAAAGTTTTTGTAATTGTTCATATACCATGACCCTCATGTCGGCAACCAGCTTCCAAGCAGCTATATGACTCAAATGCTGTCCTCACAGAGGGGCAGATTGAAGAAATATTGGCGGCAACACGTAATATCGCAATTTTCAGTGAAAATATTTACCGTGTCCCGAAATACACTCCCGATTAAGACGCCTTTTCAAATTGGCTATTATATAGATTTGCATAGAATCCGTCTTTTTTGAGCAATTCGTCGTGCGTGCCTTGTTCAACTATATCTCCGTCATTCATGCAAAGTATCAAATCTGCATTTCTGATTGTAGATAGCCTATGGGCGATGATAAAGCTGGTGCGGCCCCGCATGAGATTATCCATAGCTTTTTGGATAAGGATTTCCGTGCGAGTATCCACCGAACTTGTAGCTTCGTCAAGGATGAGTACTTTTGTATCGGCAAGCACGGCTCTTGCTATCGTCAGCAGCTGTTTCTGTCCTTGCGATATGTTTGTCGCTTCTTCGTTAATAACCATATTATAACCGCCAGGTAGTGTGCGGATGAAATGATCTGCCTGTGCTGCTTTTGCCGCTTCAATTACTTCATCGTCCTTGGCGTTCAATTTACCATAACGGATGTTTTCCATAATCGTTCCGTTATATAACCATGTGTCTTGTAAAACCATGCCAAATTCCCTCCGTAAATCGGAGCGGGTATAATCTGTTATGTCGTGTCCATCCACGTATATTTTTCCACCTTTTAATTCATGGAATCGCATTAGCAATTTAACCATTGTTGTTTTACCGGCCCCTGTAGGACCTACAATAGCAATTTTCAGGCCCGCTTTTACCTGGGCGGTAAAATCTTTGATTATTATTTTATCACTGTCTTCATAACCAAACTTTACGTGGTCAAAAAGAATATTTCCTTCTATTTCGTGCTCTTTCATTGTAAGCTTTACTTCATTTTCAACTTCTCCTGGTTCGTCCAAAAATTCAAAGACACGCTCAGCTGATGCTATCATTTGTTGAAGCTGGTTTGAAATGTTGGCAAGTTGCACAATGGGCTGTGTAAAGGAGCGGACATACTGAATAAACG
>JAUSPO010000068.1 GCA_030656575.1 Bacillota bacterium | reverse complement strand
CTGTTTTATATTGAGTTATTATCATTAAGGTAAAGGTTAATCACTACTTTAAGGGTAGCTGCAAAGGGTATGGCCAGGATAATTCCCAGGATCCCCATAAGTTTGGCACCAATCAATATGGAAACAATTATAGTGAAGGGCTTGACGTCTACTGCTTTTCCCAAAAGGAGCGGTGTAAGCACGAAGGCGTCCAAGGCCTGGATAAACACATAAAATAACATGATTACTATAGAGCCCGGAGTATCAGGGGATAGGCTGATTAACACTGCGGGAACAGCAGCAATATAAGGACCGATATAATAGATAATATTCATTAATCCCGCAAAGACTCCCAGAACAAAATAAAAGGGCAGTCCCATGATAAACAGTCCAAAACCAGTTAATAACCCTACAAAGGTGCAGCGCAGGATATTGCCCCGCAGGTAGGCTCCAACTTTTTCATCCAGAACAATTAAAATCCTGGTGGCTTGCTGTCGATAGGCTAGGGGAATGGCCTTTATAATCCCCCGGCGAATTCTTCCCAGATCCTTTAACAGGTAAAAAACCAAGAATAGCACAATTAAAACTTCAGAAAGTCGGGAAAATAAGGCAAAGGTTAAAGAGGTAGCTTGATTCAGCAGCTGCTGAAGGTTAGAGGAACCTGATTAATAAAGGTTTCCAGCACTTCTTCAAACTCAGGGTTTTGAACCATTTGAACAAATTCGAAAATGGTAGGTTGAAGCTGTACTATATACCTGGGAAGCAGTTGAGTCAGCTGGACAATTTCATCAAAGATAATGGGAATAACCAAATAAAACATCAGTACAAAAAAAGCCAGCAGAGCCAGGTATACCAGTCCAACGGACAACCAGTGGGGGACCTTCTTTTTAACCAGGAAAGAGACCGTAGGGCTGATGGCATAGACAATCAGCACGCTGATAAATATCAGGTTAATTACCCAGACTATTTCCCGGACAAACCATATGGCTCCCACTAGAAGAAAAACGGTCAGGATTATTTTTAATGCAAGCTTGTACTGTTGGTCCATGTAATTGCCCCCAAAGCTAGAATTATGATGGAATAAAAAGGTTAAATATTTATGAAACAGGCTATTTTGAGTCTATCATGTTGCCTGAGTTTGTGAAGGTTTAATATTTAATTAACTGAATATCAAGTTGTTTCAGGAAAACTATTGACTTGGAACATTTGTTTGATATAATATATAAACAAATGTTCGGGGGTGATTACAAATGTCTCAGCAAGAAACCATGACACTTAAAAAATTCCAGGAAAAGTTTAATTCTGAACAGACCTGCCATGATCACATGTTCCAAATTCGCTGGCCGAATGGGTTTTGTTGTCCCAAATGCCAAAGCAATTCATACTATTTTTTACAGACGCGAAAGCTTTACCAGTGTACAGCTTGCAAACATCAGGCTTCGGTAACCGCAAATACCATCATGCATAAATCTCATACCCCCTTGTTAATCTGGTTTTGGGCTATTTTTTTAGTTGCACATGACAAACGCGGCGTCTCGGCAACCTATATCGCTCGTGAACTGGAACTAACCTATCCCACAGCCTGGCTGCTATTGCAGAAAATACGAAAAGCTATGGGAGATCGTGATGCCAACTATCGATTGGCCGGGCTGGTTGAACTGGATGATGCCTTCTTTGGTGCACCTACAGAAGGTGGTAAACGCGGCCGTGGTACGGAAAAAACACCTGTGCTGGTTGGTGTATCGCTCGATAAAAAGGGATTACCGTTATACGTTAAAATGCAAGTAATTCCGAATGTAAAAGGAATAACACTTCTTGATTTTGCCCAACAGTACATACACCCGGGATCAACAATCAGTAGCGATGCTTATCGTTCCTATAATGCGCTTGCTAAAGATTACGACCATATTCCGCTTGAATTTAATGTAAAAGAAAATCCGGACCATTTAAAATGGATTCATACCATGATCTCTAACGCCAAGGCATTTATTGGCGGGACGTTTCACGGTTTGGCTCCTAAACATTTGCAAGCCTACTTAAATGAATTTTGCTTTCGTACTAACCGTAGAAAATTTGAGGGGCAGCTTTTCAATCGACTTTTAACAGCTTGTGTTTCTACCAATACGATTACTTACCTTGAACTTACCGCTTAAACCAATGTGCGGAGCTAACTTGATATTCAGTTTTCCTTTTTATAATTTCTTCAGCAAAATCCACTCCCGCCTGATAAACTTGCGCCATGGCCTGCGGGTTACCCCGAATCCCGGGAGCAGCAGTGCGGACCTCACTATAACACAGCATTCCTCTGTTTTCCACATTCAAAATGTCGTAAAAAACTTGTACAATATCATAGGCGCTGTGGCAAAACTTTTTTACAGGACTTCCTTCTACGCAGATAAAAAAACCAATCTTTCCTTCCTCTTCCCCAATACGAGGTTTTTCCAGCACATGCTTGGCTGCCCAAAAAGCTTGGAAACGGTCAATCATCATCTTAGTCTGGGAAGACATGCTGCCAAAGTGTATGGGGGCCGCCACCACAATTCCCCGGGCCAGGGATGCTTTTTTGTGTACCTCCTGCATATCATCCTTTAATACACATATCCCATCTCTGCTGCAGGCTCCACAGGCCTGACAGGGTCTAAAATTTAACTTATTTATGATAATTAACTCTCCCTTGATCCCCTTCTCCCCGGCTCCCTTCAGGAACTCTTCCAAAAGGGATTTAGAATTCCCTTTTACGCGAGGGCTTCCACTGATGGCTAAAACATCAACAGAATTCATACAGCCTCTCCTCCTTGCTCACCCGGTATCCTAATAACCCTTGATTAATAATGCAATTTTACTTTAAAATTATCGTAAGAAACCTTCTAGTATTTTGTCCACCGCTTCCTTTTCCGAAAGTCCCAGGGACATTAATTTCAGCATCTGTTCCCCGGCAATTTTACCTATGGCTGCCTCATGGGTCAGCTCTGCCTCGGCGTGATAAGCAGCAATTTCTGGGACCGACCTTACCTTAGCCCGGTCCATGATAATGGAATCACACTCCACATAACCCTGGGATTTAGCATGGGCTATGACCCTGGGATAAAATATCTGCTCAGAGTCATCCTGGGCCACTGTCCTGGAGGTAACCTGGGTAAAAGAGTCCTCCCCTAAAAGATTTACCACCACATCGGATCTGGCTATTTGTCTGCCGTGGGTTAAAAGCCTTTCCACGATGATAAGGCTGGCATCCTTATGGAGATTGGCCTCCGTAACCCGCACAGTATGGTCTACACCCCTAATTTGCACCATTTCCAGTTCCGCCATTCCACCTTCTTCAATTTCTATGACCGTCTTGGGATTTATTACCTTCCCCCCGGTGCCATCTCCCTCCCCATAATGTT
>JAUSPO010000087.1 GCA_030656575.1 Bacillota bacterium | reverse complement strand
ACAGAAAATATTTTAACCCGTGGTGTATCCTCAGAAAAGAAAGACGAAATTACCGGCATCCTGGAAAAAACTCGCCCCGAGGAGGTGGAAGAAATGATCTCCAACGTAGAAAGAGTTTTGAAAAAGTCCTGGGAAGATGCTGAAAAACAAGGAATGGAAAAAGGAATGGAAAAAGTGGCCAAACAAATGCTTTCTGAAGGTGAAGATATTGAGAAAATAATGAAATACACCGGCCTTTCCAGAGAAGAGATAGAAAAACTTAAATAACCCTTTTGGCTTTTTGCCGGCAAAAATGCTCTTTGCCGGTTTATTATTTGGAAATCTTCACTTCGTTGTTTCCTTTCCAACTTACGCAAATTACTAAAATTGACGCACTCACTTCGGCAAGGATAAGAACATCGGCCTTAAATACCTTTTTCAGTCGTGCTAAAAGTAAGGTCCCCAGCCTTTTATCACCGCCGATAATCGGGATATAAGTTATGATTTTATCCTTAAAGCTGCATGATATGCCCTCAAAGAAAACGCAGCAGTGGGGTTCTTGCTGCAAGTTCACCTTCAGCATCTCGTTTTCCAGTAAAAGCTCGTTGTATTTTACCGGGAGGCGTCCCCTTTTCTATACCCGGTTTTCCAAGGTCTCGCATTTGAAATCATTGCGCAGGTAATTCTGAATTTCCCTGCGGGGAAGCAGCCAGCGGTGCCCTCTCTTAAAGCCCTTTAACTCACCCTTGGATAAAAGCTGGTAGATTTCTTTTTCCGAGAGCTTTAGTATAGGGGCTGCCTCCCGGATCGTGTAATATTTTTTCACCCCGGCATGCTCTCTCCCACCATCTCTCGTAAGTTGGGTTAAAAAAAGAGGTTAAAACTGTTCTTTCCGTCTTTAAAAAATTATTGATATATAGAAAGACAATCCTCAAGCAAGTTTCCCCGGGAAAACAAATCTATAAATTTTCTCTGCTGTTTGCAGCTAATCAACAGCAACCTTACAAGTGCATTTTTAAACTGTTTTGCATTTTCTTATCTCAAAAGCACGCGCCTGAGCAGAACTCCCAGCACAAAAGCGATGACCAGGCACAGCCAAAAAAGCGTACCCGCATCATTTCTTTGGGCCATAAGATAAGCAGCTAAAAGCCACCCGCCGCTGCTCAAAACTGCCCAAAACAGCGCTTTCTTTTTAGATCTTTTATAAGGCAAGACGCTGCCGCACCTGCTGCACTTAAATAATGCAGGATAAAGCAGCCAGGAGCTTTCACCACCGCATTCTTTACAGCGCATTTAAACCTTTCTCCTTTTTTTCTGCCAGAGCGCTAAAAAGGAACCTTTTTAGCTTTTATCAAGGCGGTGGAAGATGACACTACCCCATGTAAGCGCAGATGCCCACTCGTGGAGAATTTACCACCGGAAGGAGCATCTCTTCGCCGCATTCATGCCCACAAGCACATTCTTCGCAAAGCCATCCCTCGCCATCATTAATGCACTCCGAGCAGACCTCCACAGCGATTTTATCGCAGCAATCACACTTATACCTCGGCTCATCATTCCGGGCCAGGACAAAAATCTCATCGCCCATTGAGTGTTTTTTCACTTGTTTAACAATCCTAAGTGTAAGCTCGGTCGTACTGCCGAAATCATATTCATAAGTAAAATATTCACCTGCTTGAACGACCCGATTCAGGGGGTATCTCATGTCTCTGGTGTCATCATCACCATCCGGTTCTATACTATAGCTTTCACCACGGATGTTAAAAGCACTCAGGTGACCACAGCACTCCAACCAAATATGCCGCAGGAAGGAATCGAGTTTTTGTAGAGTTGTAGTGGTCGGCATCAGCAGGTGCATCCAGTACTGGGGAGACTGGCACCCCTCCACCTGCACGTGCAAATGGTCCTGTGTTTTTGCTTTTTTCCCTGCCGCTTCTCTTGCAGCTGCAGTGACGTTTTCCTCAAGACAGGCTTGCAGGTGCCTGGTCATCCCGCTTTTGGAAAAAGTACCATTGCAGAGGTAACATTTACCCTTGGATGTTTCTCTGTCCATCATCTATCACTCCCATCTCCTTATAATTTTAACAATCAATTCCCCGAGCCCTTCGTTTTTTTCAGATCTTGAAAAGCTCAGCAGCAGTCGTGGCCGTGGTTATTGTAGGCATAGTTTTTACCTGGAAGTTGGCCCGTTTTTTAGAGAAGAGTATATGGAAAGGGAATAAGGTAAAAATCCACAGGTTCTTGGCGTGGATCGGGGACCGGTAAACATTCGCCGCTTAGCACGTCTCCAGCTCGGAAACAGTGCTTAGTCTGGGCTGCATTGCCTATTCCTAAAAAAATTTGCCTTTTTACCCACTGATTTCACCTTCTAAGCACAGGGAGTATCCCAGGTAGTTGTGAGTTCTCACGTCAAAGGAACGGATAAGACGAATTCTGGGTTGAACGGATATAACAGTTCCGTGGAAAACGGTCTTCTTAGCGGCTTTCAATGTGAAAAATCCCTTAATGATTACTTTTACTGCTTTTTCATGAGCTTTCTGGCGCTGTAGAGTATTTCAAAACCGTATTTCTTTCTCAGCCTGTCCCTGATCAGTATCAGCTTCTTTTCTTTTTCCCCGCTATCTCCAGGAGGCAGTATCGACAGCTGCTGCCAGTTTTCCAGCCCCGATACCCGGACACCTACCAGGCGCCAGGGAGGATTATCGCCGTAACGGGTGAACAGGTCCTTTACTGTGTTATAAATAGCTGATTCTGTATCAAAGGGCTCGTTTAGTGTTATATCCCTGGTAATGGTCTTAAAGTCTGCGAAGCGGAGCTTCAAGGAGATGGTCCTTGCACGCAGGCTTTTGCAGCGCAACCTGTAGCCCACCTCTGCGGAGAGATCAAAAAGGGTGGCAAGAGCGAATTTGCGGTCAAAAACGTCTTGTGGAAAAGTCGTTTCTTCTGAAATCGACCTTACCTTATGCACCAGTTCGAGTTCGCGGTCGTCGTGACCGTTGGCATAGTGCTTAAGAACAATGCCATTTTTGCCGAAGATATTTACAAGACCATCAGCAGGGAATCTGGCCAGGTCCCCAACTGTTTTAATTCCATAGAGGTTAAGTTTCTTTTCCGTAACCGGACCTACCCCCGGGATGAGTTTTACGGGAAGGGGCCACATGGTGTTTGGTACATCCTCAGGCCAAAGCGTCTTTAAGTTATCTGGTTTCGCCAGCTCGCAGGCGATCTTTGCCAGAAGTTTGTTTATAGATATACCGATACTGATAGGCAGGCCAAGTTCTTCCCGGACTGTTGAACGAATCTTCACGGCGGTTTCGCAGCCGGTTCCTTTTTTCAATGCTAAATATGCTTCGTCAATGGAAATGGGCTCGATGTCAGGAGTAAACCTTTCGAATATTTTCAGCACTTTTTCCGACAATTTTTTATA
This sequence comes from Bacillota bacterium, assembly GCA_030656575.1. Classification (GTDB taxonomy): domain Bacteria; phylum Bacillota; class Dethiobacteria; order DTU022; family UBA8154; genus JAUSPO01. The sequence goes on along the minus strand of JAUSPO010000087.1, from coordinate 1,517 downwards.
CCTTTCCATGTTCACCGGCAACAGTACCGCTTCAGGGCAGAGTGCCAGAGCCTTTTTCACGGGCATGGCTGAGCGGATGCCGTATTTTCTGGCTTCGTAAGAACAGGTAGAAACGACGCCGCGGGCATCAGGGCTGCCGCCGACAATGACGGTTTTACCACGAAGTTCCGGGCGGTCAAACTGCTCCACAGAAGCGAAGAAGGCGTCCAGGTCACACAGGATAATGTCGTGCTTCATAAAAGAGCTCTCTCCTAAGGTTTATTTAACCTCTCCTTTAACCCCTTCCCCGGCTTAAAAACCGGAGCTGTCGAAGCCTGGATATCAATTACCTCTCCTGTTCCCGGTTTTCTACCCTTTCGAGCTTCCCTTTTTCTTGTTGAAAAAGTGCCGAAGCCGACTAACTGAACTTTTTCACCGGCGGCCGGCTTTTCGCTTACTGTGTCAACAAAAGCATCAATAAATTCCACAGCCTGTTTCTTTGCTGTTCCGGTTTTTTCAGAAATAATCTTGACTAACTCGGCTTTACCAGTCATCAATATCACCTTTCTGCAACGTATTTTCTTATAATTTCGACAACAGAGGAAGTTTTCCTCTTTTTGAAAAGAAAAGACAAACAATTGCTACAACTATCCCCGCTTTTACAGTTACAAAATAATGTTCAACATAATACAACATTTTCCTGCAAATAAAAAAGAAACAGTCGCCGGCGGCCGTTTCTTCTTCATACATATGTCTTTAACAATACTATTTTGATCATATAAGCAAATATCTCTACTTAAAAGGTATCGGAACCCCCTTTAAAGCATCATATAACACTTTTAGTTTAATTATAACTACAATATCCATAAATTACAAGAGACAACAGATGCAGAGTGTGTTCAGAAAGTCATCAGGTGACATTTTGGTGTGGAAGTAAGCAAAATAGAATGAAATGACATTACTGTTATGCATTCCCAGTTAGCTCTTTGAAAACTCAAATATCGGCAGGCTAAAGCAGCCCTCCTTCCTTAAAAACAGGAGAGGCATCTTGATTGTAGAACAGCAACAAAGCGATAATCAACATCCAAAGTGCAAACTTAAACGCAGACAGTGGCCGTACCAATACCCAGGAAACGCAGCAGAAGCCCCTTTTTATTTAGTCCTGCTTTTTTCAGTTCCTGTTTCACCCAGGCATCCAGATGAATATTCATCATACCCAGATGGGCCAGGTGGTACCAGTAACAATTATCCCTAACGCGGGCAGTATCCAGGCCAAAGTCGTTGTAGCGCTTATTCACCCTTTGAACAGTTCCTGCAGCAGCCTCTCGGGGCGCTTGGTGGATAAGAGCCGGCCTTTGCGGAAAGACCTGACCAATCTATTCACCACTCCCGGGCGCCTGTTGGGCAATTTCTGTCCTTTCTTTGCATCTTTTGGCTTTTTGCTCTTTTTCCGGAGCCTTTGTTTGCGCCTTTTCCTAAGCCGTTTATCTTCCAACCACAAGCGGTTCCAGAAATCATAAAACGCGCTCATGGAAGGA
>JAUSPO010000062.1 GCA_030656575.1 Bacillota bacterium | reverse complement strand
CCTCCAGCTTCCTTCAGATTCCACCTCACGATGGACACCCTTGCTCTTGGCTAATGGTTGGTAACTACAGACCCCCATAGTGGACTTTCACCACCAAGTTAATCGCCATGCGTGGCGCACTGGTATGGGAACACACCCCTGAGGGGAATGTCCCCTATGAATGTCCCCAAGTCTTCGCTACGCTACGGTGACGCTCGAACCGTCCCCAAGCTTCACTTGTCTTTTATCTAAGTAGTTACAACTATTTTATCGTTTCTTTTTCCTTCTCGTTGACACTTTCATCCTGTAAAGACTTAACCTTTTCGGCAAACAAATCCGTAAGTGATTCGGCAATCTCTTCGGTAAAACCTTCCCCATAAATACGGTAAGAAGGTTTTTCCGGATCCGGGAGAACAAGTGCCCACCCGTCAGGATAATAGAATTTAAGCCCGTCTATCATTTCCACCTTCTCAGCCTCTCCTGGACCATCCTGTATGAGCCGGCGCATAACTCGCCCCTTTTGACCCCAGGGACATGGTATCTCTTTTTGGCGTAAATTGATGCCGGGAATCTCCTTTAAGAGGGTTGAAAGGCTTTTACCTCCCAGGGCAAGGCTGTCTATGAGCTTCATAAGTGATGAAACAGCATTTAATTGCAGAAATTCAGCAGGAACATAGGTTCCGCCTTTCAAAGATTTAGCACTGATGTTCAGGTCCCTGATTTTTTCCTGGATATGACGAGGGAAAGTTTTGCTGCGAAGAACACTCCCTTTATTTTTTCGGGCCAGCTCTTCATGAATCCAGGATGCTGTAATGGGCTGAACGAGAGTTGAATTCTTTCCAGACTGTAAAATCAAAAGCGATAGTAACGCCTGATACACTTCACCGGAAATCTCAGTGCCCTCTTCATCAAAGAGCACCATTCTCTCACCACTGGGGTTTATCCAAAAACCCAGATCAATTTCTCCCCTTACAATACTGCGGGAAATTTCATTTTTATAGACTGCAAAGTCATCCTCTTTCCAGCAGGCCAACTTTGCTCTGCCGGGAGGATAAAAAACGATAAGGTTACAATTTAAGTCCTGCAGCAGGGGTAATAACAAGTTTTGCAAATGGGGAGGCGGAAAAGCCATTAAAATTGAGAGATTAGCCTCTTTAATTGACTGTAAAGATAAATCTTTTAAGAGAGATTCATTGTAGTTTTTATTATAATCCTGAATTACTTTTAAAGAGCCAAGTTTATCTTTTATGGCCCGGGGAAAATCATCCCTTAAATAGATCTGCTCCAAACTGCGCTCCTTACCATGAAGAAGGTTAAGGCCTTCTTTATCAAAAAAACGTATAGCACTATAACCGTAATTCGATGAACAGGAATGAACGTAAATTCCTCCTTCAGCCCCTAAACCTTCTATTCCCATGCGCACTGCCGGAACAATGGTCTCACCGATATCCAGTACTTCAGCGCCGCCCGCCAGCAGACCTACTGTAATTGCTTTTTTTAGAAGCTGTGACGGCTCCCATGAGTCCCCGCCAATCACTACCGGAACCGACCCACCAAGCATAAAGGCAAAGGCGGAACCCATCTTTAATGCATTTTCCAGGGTTAAATCTCCGTTTAGTTCTCCCCTGACTCCATCTGCACCGAATAATGAGCGCCTGAACTGGTTGCCCCAAATAAGGTTGCTGTTTACCAGGGCACCGCTTTCCACCCGTTTATATGGCCAGATTCTTACCCCGGGCTTGAGAGTAGCCTTGCTTTCTACAATACTACGTTCACCTACAACCACTCCTTCGTAAACTGAGGCGGCAGCTTCGAGTCGGACCCCTCCGGCCAGAACGCTCCCCCTTACGATAACATTTTTCTCCAGGGTCACTCGGGACCATGTTACACCTCTTTTTAGGGAAACCTTTTCGGAAATATGGTTGTAAGATCCAAGGGTGGCATACTCGCCAATAAATGCCTTTGCGCCCACATAAGTCCCTTTTCCAATATAAAACGGAGGAATAAGCCGGGCTTCAGGGTCTATACAAACTTCATCAGCTATCCAAATTCCCGGCTCTTCTTCTTTTGCAGGGAGGTTGATGCTGATTTTTTTATCAAGAATGTCATAATGGGAATAACGATATTGATCAAGACTGCCGATATCACACCAGTATCCAGACAGGACACAGCCATAAAGGGATAAACCCTTATCCATCAGTAAAGGGAAGAGATCCTTGCTGAAATCAAACTTCTTCCCTGTTGGGATGTACTCGAAGATTTCCGGTTCCAGTATATAAATACCTGTATTCACAGTGTCGCTGAAGACTTCTCCCCACCGGGGCTTTTCTAAAAAACGCGTAATTTTACCTTCATCATTGGTCATAACAATACCATATTCGAGGGGATTATCCTGAGGTGTAAGAACAATAGTAACGAGGGAATTATTTTTTCGATGGAATTTTATCGCCTCGGATAAATTGATATCTGTAAGACAATCACCGCTGATTACGAGGAATGTTTCGTCTAAAAAAGAAGCTGCATTTTTGACACTACCTGCTGTCCCAAGTGGTTCTTCTTCAAGGAAATATGAAAAGTTAGAAGCAAATTTTTCTCCATTTCCGAAATGATTCTGTATTTTTTCCGGTAAATACTGAAGTGTCACAGCCAGGTCACTAAAACCATGTTCTGCCAGAAGTTCCACTATATACTCCATCATGGGTTTATCCATGATCGGTACCATTGGTTTGGGAAGATCACAGGTTAAAGGACGCAGCCTTGCACCTTCACCACCTGCCATAATTACTGCTTTCAATTATAATTCAACTCCTTTTAGAAATTGTTCCGCAAGCCAAGACATGGGGACGAAAGACATGGGGACGGTTCTTCTGTCTAACATATGCAAGACCTGAGTAGTTACATTTATTATTTCCTTAATTAACAAAATTAAATCTATGAATAATAAGGATGGGGTTTGCTTAAGATAATAATGTTTTAACCAATTTATTTCAAAAGGAGGTTTAAAACGTTGCCGCTTAACAAACAAGAGCTTCAAAATCTAAGGCATCTCATTGGTTCACATGAAACGGCCTCAATGAAACTTCAAGACTACGCTCAACAGTGTACTGACCCTGAAATCAAACAAATGTTTCAACAATCAGCTCAATCCGCAAAAACAACTAAGCAAAAATTAGTATCATTTTTGCATTAAAAGGAGATGTAATCGTGCAGGAAAAAGATATGGTAAATGATGTCCTCTCTATGATTAACAGCAGTTTGACGGGATATGCAAATGTGATTGCCCAATGTTCAGATCAAAACTTAAGACAGGCATTAACACAAATTAGGAATTCTGATGAACAGTTTCAATACCAGCTTTATAAAGCTGCAGAACAAAAAGGATATTATAAACCGGCTCAGCAGGCCGACTCTCAGGAAATCCAAGAAATTAAATCCCTTTTTGGTCAATAGCCTGAAAAAAATTAGTAAAACTGTTGAAACTTAAAGAGCGCATTGTTTTTAGGTCCTCTACCTAAAACAGTGCGCTCTTTAACTATCTATGCGGGCTACGGAGTTATTAAATCAAAACTCTTTTACTTGTTATTCTTTTTACTTTTTAAAAATACCGTAATGTTTGATCGGGATCAAGCTTGGCGGCTCGGTGTGCCGGATAGATGCTTGCCAAAGTTCCGATCGTAGCAAGTGCAATGGATATTAATAAAAAGTCCAGGCGCCAGGGAACCACCAGATCCATTTGAACCAGTGAAGGTCCGGCAAAACGGGCCAGTAGAGTTCCTGAGAGAAAGCCAATCACTCCACCAACTAAGCTTACCAACACACCCTCCATGAGAATAATCCGGGTAACGTGTGATTTTCCTGAAACCAAGCGCTCGAAAGATGCCAATTTCCCGCGTCCGTTCATTGATTGCGGCGGACATGGTAAGTGCCACCACCAGCAGAGCGGCAAAAAGCGTAAGCAGCGATACAGAAGTCCCAAAACGGTCCAGCCTTGTCAACAATTCATCTCTACCCAACACCGCCTGCCTGAGGCTTGTAACCTTGGCATGAGGCAGGGCACTCTTTAACTGGGCAAGCAGTACCTCTTCTGATCCCTGGCCGTAATCGGCAGCTATTTCAATGACAGTTACCTCTTCCAGTCGATCGAGAAGTTCCTGGCTACCGGCAGGTTCATGAGCACCTGCTCATCTTCTTGGGAACCGTTTTGCTCCAGCAAGGCGAAGACCTGAAAATCCCGACCGGCAATGTTTAATGTGTCACCAGCGGACACACCGAGTGATAAAGCTGCCGAAAAGCCGATTATGACATCGCTGTCGCCCAGTTCAAGCACTGAAAAATCCTCACGATCCAGATCCAGCCTTTCATAACTCATTTCGCCCTTATCGCCCATATCTTCAATCTGAATTTTTTTTCTAACTTCTGACTGCAGCCGGAGCCAGGGTTTAATCCTAAATTCACTTTGCAGGTCGCCGCCTGCAATAATCACTTTATTATCTCCGGAGAGAACTGTGCCCAGAAGCCTGTGTGACATTACGCGAACCATAGAATAAGCAGGAAGTCTTTTGATAGCCGCCACATCTTCTCCAGTCAGCTGTTCTAAGTCTACCAGCATTTGGGGGACAACAATCCCACCATATGAAAAGGAAAGTTCCCCGGCATCAGGGACAATTACCATATTGGCCCCAAACTCGGACATCTGTCGCGTCATCTCCACTTTCATAGCCTCAACCAGTGCAGAGGTGGAAACCATTGTGGCAATGCCTATAACCAGACCCAGTATTACAAAAAACATTTTGGCCTTACGACGCCGAAGATTGTTCAGGGCAATATGGTAAAGCTTCATGCTTCTCCCCCGTTTCCGCTTCTTTACTATTAGTAATTAGCCTGCCATCCTGCATGAGAACGGTTCGACCCATATATCGTGTATTGTCAGGATTATGAGTTACCATGAGGATAGTTAAACCCTCAGCGTTCAACTCCTGAAACAGCTCCATAATTTCATCTCCTGTGCGGGTATCCAGGCTGCCTGTAGGCTCGTCAGCCAGAATTACAGGAGGTCCATTAACAATCGCCCTGGCAATAAACCCTTCATTGTTTTCCACTTCAAAGTAAACGATGTTATTCCTATCTACTTCATTTAACGGAACCTTTATCCGACCATCTTCCATTATAGGTTCTACGTTTTCCATAGAGTGCAATTCACCTAGATAGGACCGTGGTTCAGCAACTGATTCACCAAAAAACTCCCCTATTGCCTCTCCTTCAGAGTCCGTTTTGAAAAAGAAAAAGACCGATGTGAATATTACTATTGCAATTACCGCTGCAATCAGCGGCAGCTTACCCTTGCGGGAAGGTTCAAATTGCTGCCGTTTTTTTAATAACTTCTCATTTTTCACTTTTAATGCCCTCCTTTATTTGCAGCCTATACACTTCTGTTCTTAAATATCTACTACATGTTGTAGTAGATATTTATATTATACACCCTCAGTAGAATAAAACAAGTCTTTATTAAAAAAAACTAACCTGCCATTACAGGATCAACAATGCCCGTAAATAATTGCCGCCTTTGTTATCCGAAAGAGCCAAGCGAAACGTCCCCCTGGCTCTTTTCGTCCCCCTGGCTCTTTTCTGCGGCAAAATTCTTTTAGCAGATAAATCCCAGGTAGAATATGATAGCAAGAGACAAAGTTGCCAGTAGGGTTCCCACGAGAAAAACGGAACGCTTTTCTCCCTTTTTCCCTTCTTCGAGCAGGCTTACTACACGCAGCTCCATATCACGCTTACTTCCTAAAAAACCTCTGCCAAGTTCTGTTTTCATACCCCGGTAACTTAAGAACAGCCGCCAGACCTTGAGTATGGTAGCGGCATACTCATCCTTGCTGCCGACCAGGCGAATAGTTTCCCGATCACACAGAAGCTCGTTTTCCAACAGGTAGCGATCTACGATAACCTTGCTAAAAGGACTAAAAAACATAATGTTTTGTGCCAGACGGAGCAGCCAGCAAGAACGGGTATCACCACGGTAGATATGAACAAGTTCGTGGGTCAAAACGGCTTTGAGTTCCTTATCTCCCAGGTCGGACAGCAACCATGCATTGATCACGATCACCGGGCGCAGCAATCCAGCGGTAAACGCAGCAAAACCGCCCCGTTTACTAAAGATAACCTCCGGCATTTCCAAACCCAGCCTCGTACACTGCTCGTGGAGAATATGGACAACCATCTCCCTTTTTGCTGGATCTGGCACAATCGCATGCCTGCGGATACGCGCCACAAGCAATGCAGCGGCGACTGTCTTTAGCAAACCGATAAAAAGCATAATTACCAGCAGAGGGCCTAGATAATATATTGTCTTTGTCCCCAGATAGCAAAAAGTGTTAAAGATTACCGAACCCGGCACCTCTGGGAAAATGCCTCCCTGGCATTGTTTTGCCAGCACAGTATGATAGAGAGCGAAACCGAGAAAGGGTGTGATCAGTGCCAGCAGGTAGAATTTCATCCGCTGCCCGGGATCATGAATTTTTAATATTCTCAAAGAAACGATCACGGCCGGATATATCAGAAAATAACCAAAAAAAACATAAATAAAGAATGAATGGAAATCGTTATACTGCATTAGGAGTCACCATCCTCCCCAGTTTCATGCGTGCTTTTCTTTCGGGACTGGAGTAGTTTTTCCAGTTGATCAATTGTTGCGCTGTCCTCTTTTTTTACACGATGAATAAAGTGGGAAAGCGTTGCTTCAGTAAAATCTTCAAGAAGACTGTCTACCACATTACCTACCATGCTGCGAGTAAATTCATCCCTGGACATGGCCGAAATAAAATAGGAAGTTTTACCGGTTTTCCATTTTTTTAACAGCTTTTTCTTGGCAAGGCGTCCCATGATTGTCATTACAGTAGTATAGGCAATGCTACGGCGGGTTAAAAGTTCTTCAAACACATCACGTACAGTGATCTCACAATCTTTTTGCCAGATAATCTCCATAATTTCACTTTCCAGGTGTCCTAGCACTTTACTTAGTCCCTGCATACCTGGGTGAAAACCATTAGAAAAGTGTTTTTCCATAATGAACCTCCTGCCTGCTTACTACTGACTCCTAAGTAGTTATATTTTACAGCAAAAACCTACTACAGGCAATAGTTAGTTTTTCCAAAAAGAAGCATCCTTTAATGATAACCTGAAAGAGGGAACCCGAAAATATTCTACCCTATAGCTTAGGCCCATCTGTTGGCAGCAGATGGGCCTAAGCTTCGAAACGTTACTGCATCCCATCTCAGAACCTACGAAGATAAAGACAGCAGTTATGCTGATTTTTCTTTTGGGTATAAGCCCCAACTCGTATCATAGCGTAAGTGAGACTTTTCACTTAACTCATGACAAAAGTAAAGATAAACAACGAGTCAGGGACCAATTTCCCGAACTTGAGCCAATGAAGAGCCTGTGCTGCTTTAATCCAAAAATTCCAACACATCGCTTATATTTAACTCCAGCATCTTAACACTGGCCAGGATGCGATCACAATTCCTGTCTACACACTGCATGCCGCCTGAGGTCTCTATTAAACGTTCAACTTTTTCCCTGATATCTGCTATGATCTTTCCCATTTCTTTTAGATCTACTTCAGCGGTTTTCACGGTTAATCTCCCCCTTTTCCATAGTAATTAATGATCCTTCCTCGTATCTTTAAAGCGTTTGGCTTTAATTTCGTAACGAGGCAGACTTCCAAACTCGTGAAACTCTATTTTATAGCCGAGGTTGGTCTTTAACCTGAGCTGTCTAATTAGATCCGGCTCTACTGTCTCCTGGTTGGCGCCCGAATCGGGATCTATTTCAACTTTTAGAGTAATAACATCTGTATCGCCTTTCTTACTGATGATAAGCTCATATTCATCTCCCAGTTCAGGGATGCCGCGGACAACTTCCTCTACGGATACAGGGCTGAATAATACCCCTTTTACTTTTGATATATGGTCTACGCGGCCGTGAATGCCTCCTTTTAAGACCCTAAAAGTACGTCCGCACTCACAGGATTCCGCCCACATGCTTACGTCTTTGGAATCGAATCTAATACAGGGTTGGGCCTCACGGTCAAAAGCCGTGATCACTATTTTACCAGGCTTGTTTAGCTCTTCAATAGGTTCACCGGTTTCAATATCTACCAATTCGACCAGGAAAAAGGCTTCATTTGCATGCATACCTCCTGGCTGAGATGTGCACTCGTATGCCCATCCACCAACCTCACATGCCCCCGCATGATCATTCACCTGTGCATTCCAGGCCTCCTCCATGCGCTTCTTGGTTGTGGGCACACTGGCACCCGGCTCCCCGGCACAGAGTATTTTGTCTATTGCAAGATCGGCGGGATCCATGTTTAGTTTGTTGCGACAGGTTTCCGCCATACTTAGTACATATGTGGGAGTAGCCATTAATGCTGTGGCCCTCAGTTCCTTAATTTTAAGCAGTCTCTCTTCTGTGTTGAGAATTCCTCCGGGGACAACCTCACAGCCTAACTTTTCACAGGCATAATGGCCGGCCCAGAAGGCTACAAAAATATTGTAACCAAACGGAATAAAAACTCGATCTGTATTTCTGAATCCCTGGGCCCAAAGTATATACGCCCAGCTTTCACTCCACCATTCCCAGTCCTGCCATGTGTCGGGTTGGTATATGGGTTGACCGGTAGTACCGCTTGTCTGGTGATATTCGGTAACTTTCTCAAGTGGCACACAGAGGCTGTCACCGTAAGGATACGGATCTTTAGCCTGGGCTGTACGGTAATCCTCTTTCTGCAGCATGGGAACTTTTGAGATATCAGCCCATGTTTTCAGGTCGTCTGGCTTAAAGCCGGCTTCATCATACATCCGTCGGTATAGCTTCGAGTTCTCATAACCCCACTTTACGATACGCTTAAACTTTTTAAACTGAAGTTCCTTTAATTTTTCCCGGGGAAGCGTTTCCAAAACAGGATTCCAGTATGTATCAATACCGCTTACAAGCATTTAAAACCCTCCTTTTATAATAATTTAACACCGTTTCAGATTATTGCCCATAAAAAACTTTTTAAAAAGATACTCCTTCTTAAATTATTTATGAATAGTGTGAAATATAAAGATGTAAGTTTCCTCCCGGGAGAAGTAATCTACCTCTCCCGGGAGGAACTTCATTTATCCGGGTAAGAGCATATTCTGAACAAGTCATATCTGACCTTTATGCTTTGAAACTTAGGCAATAGTGGGTCCGCTGAAGAATGGCTCGTCTTGAGCGTCTTCCCGTTCTTCAAAAACGAGGGCTCCGTTAGGACAGACTTCAACGCATGCAGGGGTTTCTCTGTCTTTGCACTGGTCACATTTT
>JAUSPO010000061.1 GCA_030656575.1 Bacillota bacterium | reverse complement strand
CCTCCAGCTTCCTTCAGATTCCACCTCACGATGGACACCCTTGCTCTTGGCTAATGGTTGGTAACTACAGACCCCCATAGTGGACTTTCACCACCAAGTTAATCGCCATGCGTGGCGCACTGGTATGGGAACACACCCCTGCGGGGAATGTCCCCTATGAAAGTCCCCAAGTCTTCGCTTACGCTACGGGGACGCTCGAACCGTCCCCAAGTCTGGCCTCGAACCGTCATCAATGTCTCTCTTATGCCTACCTGAGTGATAACAGATTTTTAAAAGTATGATGTAAGATTTTAGATTAAACTCCCCTGAAGTGGGTACTTTCAGGGGAGTTTAATCTTTTGCTTATTTTGTCTTGAAAAGCAGATGGTATTCTAGGAAATATTTACGGAAAGGGCTTTAAAGAACAGCCAGCCACTGTAAGAGATTTTAATTTTTTTAGCAGTCATAGAACGGGAAGTATAAACATTAATACCATCTGTAAGAACCTCGTCATATTCCTCCCTGTTTTGCGGTTCACCAACGGCCACGGCTGGTGTATGAGAATAACCAGCTCAGCCACCACTCATGAGCATTTTTACTGTAAGGGCATGTAAATCCCCTTTTTATTCATGAATTCTTTTGCTTCCGGAGTCAGTTCCACCATCATTTTTTCATCCCCTTTTTAAATATATTTACAGTTTTTTAAAAAATCCCCAAGTGACACTTTCAAAGGATTACTCTTAAGAATGGGAAAACCATTTCAGAAACCTGGACGGCCACTGCAGGGGGCTATTCACCCTGCGCCAGGCCCGACGTAATAAAAATAATCTTTCTTTGTCAGGAATCATCTTTCCATAGACTTCACGGTTAAAATTTCCCGCAATAAGTTTTATTTCATTTTTTAATGTGGGAAAATGTACTCCTAAGCGCATCCCGTATTCACTGGGAGTCTCAGACAAAACGGGAGGAAAACCGCTTACGCTTCCCCACGACAAAAGGCGGCTGTATAGTGCGATCACTTCGCTTTGACGGTCAGAGCGAAAAAATATTCTCCTCATAAAAGACAAGATAGAATGCATCCGCAGCTGCCACAATCTCAACCACAGCAAGAAATCTTCTTTAAAACTGCGGCTTTTATTTTCTCCTTGTGTTCTGCTAAAAAGCCAACCCAATAGTTTCCAGATTGCCCAGGCGAAAAAAGCCGCTGCACACAATACAAGCAGGCCGCCCCCTAACCAGGTGATCATATTTTGAAAAAACTCTGATCCCCATGCGGCTGCTGAGGGCTCCATGCTTTCCACCGGTACATCCCCGGGCAGATCGCTTCCACCCGCATCCGTCTTTATTCCGCGTCCGAAAAAAAATCTAAAGAATGCAAGCAAAAGAGGAGCCAGAGGGCTGGCAATTCCTTTTATTACTGAATAACCGGCCTCTGCTGTCATTGTTAAATACGGAAGAAAGAAAAGTATGATGCTCCCCGTAAATATGAGGACAGTTACGGAAAAAAACAGCACCAATCCCATTCCCCGGTATCCCGCCAGAAATTCCTTATGCCCTCTGCCTCTGTTTCGTGCCATGACAATAGCCGTCATGCTGAAAAGGAAAAAAGAGAAAAGCAAAAACGGGCCGAAGGGATTAACTGCTTCAATCCCTCCACTAACGAGCAAAATAAAAAAGAAAACACCTATTCCCAGGTCGAAACGGGTATTGATAAAAAAATATGAGAGGGGCCGCAGGGCAAAAAAGAGCCCCCCTGCCCAAAATACAGCAGACCAAAAAATTACTAAACCCAAGATAAGGCCCTCTATTGGCTCTTTCGGTCGGCTGAATAATTCCACAACCCAGCTGCTGTTGAAAAAAGGATCTGTAGAGCTGTAAAAAACATAAAGATTTCTGAGAGCCACTATTGTAAACCCCAGCAGATGCAGTCCAACTGCCTGTAATACCCACCACCTGCGCCCCCGGTAAAATAAAGTCAGAAGCGCTGCCAGAAAGAATGCTGCGGTTGCCTCCATTAAGGGAAAAACCATCGATTCCAGTACAACATAAAAAGTTGCAGAAATAGCATAGATCCAGCTTAATTCCATGCCTCCGGCAGCCAAAAACAAGAGAGAATTCTTTCCCTTATGCATACAAAACACCCTCTCCCCCATTGAGCTGAGAAAGGTTAATAACTTTGCTTCCGGATATTTCAGCAATACCAGAGGATTGAGCAGTAACGAAGGAAACGGGGATTTTATAGCAGCGAAAGATTTCACGTATATTTAATATTCGATCATCAATTTTCTGGCAAAAGCAGATCGCGCTGCTGCCAGGAGACAAGCTTATGCCATGATCCAGTATTTCTTCCAGGGTGCCTGAAGATTTTATCTGAAGCCTGCCCAGAATCTCCAAAACAGCAGACAGCTGTCCGGGGCTCCTTGATACGGGCACAACTGCCGGGCCGCCTCCAGCCAGAGATCCATTAGATACTAATCCCATTGCACTCCTCTGTTGATCCAGAAGCACTGCCAGGGAAGCCACCACTTCCAAAGAACGTTCAAAACTCTCATCTGCCTTAGTCTCTGCAAATTGTTGAAGGTCCACAACAAGAAGGACTTTTCTCTGTGCCGTGGGCTCAAAGACTTTTTCCTGCAAGCGGTTATGGCGGGCGCTTGCTTTCCAGTGGATATACCTGGCCGGGCGGCCATGCTGATAATCCCTGGTGGCAGATGGGTAGATGGGATCCTGAACAGGGCCTTTGGCACCTTTTATGCCGAAAAAATCCTGCAGAGGAGAGGAAAACTCCTGGAGGGGAATTAGCCGGGGAAAGACAATTATTTCCAGTGATTGGAAATTCTTTTTTCTTTGAAAAAAACCAAAAAGATCGCCTGCTGCCAGATATGACGGGCCTACCTGGTGACACCCGCGCTTCTGGGCCGTCAACTCCCATTTCCAGGTAACCCGTTGCTTCCAGAGCAGCCCGCTTCCCTCTGACAATACTCCCCCAACGGATGAAAAGAGCAGCAGTCCTTCCACCGGCGCGCCAAATCGCAGCCAAACGGGCAGGAATTTGCCGTTCACCACCTCTGCTTTCAAGGCGATTTTCTCCAAGGGGAAAACCTTCGTTTTATCAGCTGTTACACGGCAGCTTATTCCTGTTAGGCTCAACCGGCACCATAATTTTGCTCCATTGACCATAACCAGGATCAGAAGTGTCAGATAGATTAATCCCTGGTGATTGTATAAAAGAGCCATGAAAAGAACCAGCCAGGTTATAAACTGGAGTAATCCATCAATGAATAAGCTGGGAAGTCTTTTTTCTTCTTCTCTTGGTTGTATCGTATGATCATTCAAAAGTATCAGCTATTCCTTATTTTTAATTGATGTGGGCACCGGGACGCCGGCAGTTATCTCTTCCAGGATATTTGCCGCCGTATTTCCCCTGATGCGTTCTTCAGTTTGGAGAATCAAGCGGTGAGCGATAACAGGCTTTATGAGAAATTTAACATCATCGGGGAGCACGTAGTTCCTCTCCCTGATAAGCGCAAGGGCCTGGGAAGCGCGCAGGAGATGCAAGGAGCATCGCGGGCTGGCGCCAAAGCTTAATAATTTACTATGACGTGTGGCATTGGTCAGGCTTACAATATATTCCCTTATTTCGGGAGATACAAGGATTTTCCGGCGGGCCAGCTGCAAACCCAGAATCTGTTCGGCACTTACAACTGCTTCCAGATCATTAATGGGATCTGCTTCCTGAAAGCGTTCCAAAATATATATTTCCTCTTCCTTAGAAGGATAACCCAGATCAGTGCAGAGAAGAAACCTGTCCAGCTGCGCTTCAGGAAGGGGAAATGTCCCTTCCAGTTCAATAGGGTTCTGGGTGGCAATCACAAAAAAAGGACGGGGAAGAGGCAGGGTAACCCCATCTACGGTCACCTGAGACTCTTCCATGCTTTCCAGCAGGCTCGCCTGGGTGCGGGGAATAGTGCGGTTTATCTCATCAGCCAGGAGTACATTAGTCATAAGGGGTCCCGGTTGAAATCTGAACTCGCCGGTCTTTTGATCATAAAGATTAAATCCGGTAATATCAGCCGGCAGCAAGTCGGGAGTAAATTGAACCCGCTTAAAGGAGCCTCCGATACTTTTAGCAAGAGACTTAGCCATGAGAGTCTTACCCACTCCTGGAATATCTTCCAGGAGGATATGCCCCTCGGCGAGAAGAGCCACCAGCAGCAGTTCAAAAGAGCTGGATTTACCCACCATTACCCTGGAGATATTTTGTATAATACTGCGGCAGAGTGTATAATCCAATCCTATCCCTCCAGCTCCATTATACCATAATTATTAAAAGGTGAAGCGGGACAGTTCTACTGCAAGCTTCTCTGCAGCAGAGCGTAACTCAAAAGCGGAAGCTGAAACCTCTTCCATTGTTGCAGATTGCTCCTCCACAGCGGCTGACATTTCTTCGCTGCCGGAACTTATCTGTTGGGAAGATGCGGCCACGCTCTCTATTTGCGAGATGATACTATCCACTCCACTTACAATCTTTTTAAAGATTTCGCCTGTAGAAATAATAACGTCTGTACCACTGTTTACTTCAAGAACTCCTTTATCCATATCAGCAACAGCCTTTTGACTCTGTTCCTGAGTTGACGTAATCAGCTCGGTAATTTCTGAAGCTGCTGAAGCCGATTGTTCTGCCAGCTTGCGCACTTCATCGGCGACAACGGCAAATCCCCGGCCTTCACTCTCCAGTGAATGATAATGGGTTAAAACCGATAATCCCACGTTAACTAGTTCTTTTGTCTGTATTTCTTTTTCATTAAAAAGATCGTTTCTACTTGAAGGCAAAGTGTAAACGACAGTTAAAAGAACAAACAATATAATGGGAATAATGCCGAGAAGAAATAACTTGTTTTTAATACTTGTGCTAATCCCTCTTATTAACATTTTTTAACCCCCTTTTTCTAGAAAACTCATATTATTTCTAATATCTTTTTTATTCTACATTTATTTGGTATTTCCTCCAATATTTTTTTATTATGTTTTGTAAATTAGGGCAAAATTAACCTCTTCTTCTTGCTTTGCTTCATCTTCCTACTTGAAAATAAATTGTTGAATGGTATACTAAACACAGATCTTTCCTGCAAAGGAAGGCTTTTCTTAAATCTGCTGCTTATTGAAAGGATGGTCAATAATGCTTGAAGGGAAAAATGGAATAGTTTTCGGGGTGGCCAACCAGCATAGCCTCGCTTGGTATATTGCAAAAGCTCTCTCAGAAGCAGGGGCTTCACTAGCACTTACTTATCAAAATGAACGTTTTGAAAAAAAATTAAAAAAACTTATTGAGAATAACCTGAAGGTTTCTCCACTACTATTGCCCTGTGATGTGCAAAATGATCAGGAAATTGAGAGAGTTTATGAACAGATCGGTGAATCCTTTGGTAAACTTGACTTTATTATACATAGTATTGCTTATGCGGAAAGGGAAGATCTTGAAAAGAAATTTATAGAAACATCCCGCTCAGGTTTTCAAACAGCATTAGAAACCAGTGTCTATTCTCTCATGGCCGTCACCCGTCCTGCAGTTCCCCTTATGAACAATGGGGGAAGTGTGGTCACTCTTACCTATCTGGGCAGCGAGCGCGTTGTCCCTAATTATAATGTTATGGGTGTTGCCAAGGCAGCTCTGGAAGCATCGGTCAGATACCTGGCATTCGACCTTGGAGAAATGGGAATCCGCGTGAACGCGCTCTCACCAGGCCCCATAAATACTCTTTCTGCCCGGGGCATCAAGGGTTTTACGAATTTTATGGGATATGTTCGTGAGAATACTGCGCTTCGCCGTAATACGACTGGAGAAGAAGTTGGAGACGCTGCTTTATTCCTCTGCAGCGACCTTTCAAGAGGGATTACCGGTGAAACTATATTTGTAGACGCAGGTTACAATATTAAAGGTGGGTAAAAAGAACTCATTTTAGAGAGGCTGAAACAGCAGGGAATCAGGTAGGGATTTTAAGCAAAAAAATTGGGATAACTTTTTTGGCATATTATGCAGGAAATTCTTCCCTTTTGTCGAAATTCAAACTGATATACATATACATATAGAATATACATATAGAATATATACCAGGGGGGGAATGGAAAATGTATACGAACTGTGGCGCCAAAGGGAATGAGGTTATTAAATCAGCACTTCACGATTTAAAAGATTTAAATTCTGACTATACTAAGACCAGAATAGTAATTGATCTGCTATTCGATCAAAAAATTATAAATGAAGTACTATTTGAAATTCAGGATTCTCACGTTATCTGTACCGTTAGTACCGATCCAAAAAATATTGAGTTCATAAAATATTTTCAAAAGGACTCCACCTATCATCAGGCCAGGGCCAACGGCAGAAACGAACAAGAAGCATTCTTTAACGCTCTTTCAAAGATAGGAACTTTTATAAATCTGGCCTAAAATTGTTCTATAAATCCTGTTTACCTTTATTTCGGAACTAAAAATTTTCAAAATAGTTCTTCAGCAAGAAGGGAAACTTTGACTTTTGTCGAATTAAGAAGTGTGTTAATTGAATTTATAAAATAAATCTTGATGAATAGCGGAAAAATAACATAATGGTTCATAATAAGGTAAAGAGTAAAATTAAGGAGTTAATCGTTACTGTGCCGCCCATTATCCGGGTCTCGGAACAGGAACGCTGTATAAAGGGCTTTCTAAAAAAGATGGCTCTCCAAATTATTCAAGCTGAAAGGAGAATTATTATGGCAACAGGCAAAGTGGAACTTGCAAAAACAATTTCTCAGAAAACCGGTGTTACTCAAAAACAAGCATCAGAATTTATCAACACCTTCGTGGAGACGATTGAGGAAAAGCTTGTAGAGGGCGAAAAGGTTCAACTCGTTGGGTTCGGTACTTTTATGACCAGAAAGCGTGAAAAAAGAGAGGGAAGAAAGCCGGGAACAGGAGAGAAAATTGAAATTCCCGCAAGTATCGCACCTGTATTTAAGGCTGGCAAGGGATTAAAAGAAAAAGTAAATGCTTAAATTTGATAAACCAGTTTTATTTTAAAAAAGCAGTAAAAAGCTCCACCTGGTAACAGGTGGAGCTTTAGTATTCAGGAGTCAGGAGTCAGGAGTCAGGAGTCGGAATGCCCCGGGAATTTGGGAAATAATCACCGTATCCAAGAACTCTTCGTGTGAATTAGATAGTATCCCATTCTTCAACTAGACCCTCGCGCCTAATATTTCATTCTGACTTCTGACTTCTTAATTCTGAATTCTGCCTTAGTTGCGTATATTTTACTCCTATTGGGGAAAAAATTAGGTATAGGAAAGTAAACTGAAAATTCACCATTTAACCAGAGAAGGAGGGGGAAATATGCCTATACCTATTCTAAGAAGCCTAAATGATTTGCGTGAAGATCTGCTGCGCCAGTTAGTTCTGTCTTCCGGCCCGGAAAAAGCGGAGCTGCTTACGAAAATTATCGAGATGGAAGACATGATAGATTTCGAAGAAAAAGCAGAACTTCGGTAAACTAGTTTCAGCAAAGCTGAAACGCTAAAAAAATATTTCCCTCAAGCTGCCATCCTGGGCAGGCAGCACTATTAGTAAAATCATGCCCCCGGGCTTCTTTCCGGGGGCAGTGTCGTATCAGGGGCCTTCCAACTCGTCCCTGGTAAGTATAGAAGAGACGTTGAGGGATTCTTTCTCCAGGTTTTCCCTGCCTCCCTCCTGACGGTCCACAATCACCAAAACCTTCTCCACAATGCAGCCCATCTCCCTTACAGCATTTGCCGCTTTAAGCACTGAGCCTCCAGTCGTTAAAACATCATCAAGGAGCAGAAGAGACATACCTTCCCTGAGGGTCGGCCCGTCAACTTTATTTTCCAAACCATGCGCCTTGGCCTCTGACCTGACAAAGAAAGTATCTAGTGGGTTGGATAACGGGGACTGGAAACTTAAAGCGCTTACAGCTGAAGCCAGCGGCACTGCTCCCATGGCAGGGCCTCCCACGGCGCTGATTTTTAAGTTCTCATCCTGGATTAAGCCTAAAATATAAAGGGCTATTTTGTTAATCCCTTCAGCTGTAAGAATAACCTGCTTGCAGTCTACATAAAAATTGCTCATGCGGCCTGATGCAAGACGTACATTACGTTTCTGGTAAGCCTTGTCAGCTATTAAAATACGAATCTCCTCACGAAGATCATTCATCAACATTACTCTTACGCCTCCTCCATGTAAACTCCCTATAATATACCAATCCCTGCCCAAAAAAACAAGCCGTTCAAATACTTTGGATAGTCAGAATTCTGACTCCTGACTCCTGACTCCTTAATCGTTTGACCTTTCCCTTCTTTTTAAGTATAATTACCTCATCAAGTTCTTGAAACTCGTAAGGGGTGTAAAACAAGGTGCCAAGGCCGCCTATATTTCGCAAAGTAGCATTTTTACCTAACTTCACATATTTTAAACCTGCCGGTGTTCCTCTCAAAAATCTTGAGGAAGAGTGTCTCGGATTTGAGGAACTGGAGGCAATTCGCCTGAAAGACCTGGAGGGGCTCGAACAGGAGGCCTGTGCAGAAAAAATGGGAATCTCGAGGCCTACTTTCCACCGTATCATTACCCTCGCCCGCAACAAACTTGCGAGGGCCCTTGTGGAGGGTAAAGCAATCCGCATTGAAGGTGGTAATTATACATTAATAATGGACGAGCTGCTTTGTTCCAACTGCGGGTATCTGGAAAAGATTGAAGACGATAGCTCTGATTCCCTGAAGGTATGCCCCAGGAGTAAGCAGCTTAAATGTCCCCGCTGCGGGTCTTCGATCCTCCTAAAAAATCAATCCACTATTCATTCTAAAAAAGATGATTCATCAGACAAGGGGAATAAATAAAAACAAAACAAACACACACTTAACAAGGAGAGGATTAGTAATGAAAAATTATCAGATAGCTGTTGTGGCTGGCGATGGTACCGGCCCGGAAATGGTTCAGGAAGGAATCAAAGTGCTCAACAAAGCGGCAGAGAAATATAATTTCCAACTGGATTTCACCAGCTTTGATTACGGCGGGGCACGTTACATGTACACAGGCGAAGTGCTGCCGGAAGGTGCGGTGGATGAGCTGAAACGCTATCAGGCTATTTTCCTGGGAGCTATCGGCCACCCCGATGTAAAACCGGGAATCCTGGAAAAAGGTATTCTTTTGAACCTGCGCTTTGAACTTGACCAGTACATAAACCTACGCCCCGTAAAGCTCTATCCGGGGGTTGAAACACCCTTGAAAGATAAAGGGCCCGATGATATCGACTTCGTCGTAGTAAGGGAAAATACTGAGGGACTCTATACTGGCAGCGGAGGCTTTCTTAGGAAAGGCACACCGTATGAGGTTGCCATACAGGAATCTATTAATACCCGTATGGGTGTTGAAAGATGCCTGCGCTATGCTTTCGACTACTGCCGGGAACGGGGCAAAAAGAAAACTCTTACCCTTTGTGGTAAAACAAATGTCCTTACTTATGCTTTCGATCTCTGGGAAAGAACTTTTAACGA
>JAUSPO010000054.1 GCA_030656575.1 Bacillota bacterium | reverse complement strand
TTTGAAGATCATATCTTCACATGTTTAATTTGTTGACCCATTCTTTAGCTAATTCGCTTTCTTAAGCGGCTGCAAGGAATAAGGTTAATAGTGAAAAATGCAAGGATTTTGCTGAAAGGTGTTGTTTGCGAAATGCAGGATGGATGCATTGAGTGCACTCTCGATTTTAGTAGGAGGGCTTATTTTTGGACTTGTTACCGCATATATAACAAAAACACTTGACCATAAAACAGGGTAGTGAGCAACATTCAAGAATTAGGGAGATGGGAATATAAATTATTGATTTGCGGATGTCTGGTCAGTGTTATAAAGCACATAGGAGTAAATCATTGCTATAGGGTTGGTAATTTTTTCTCTTGTTATTACCAAACGTTGGCGAGTATAAAATTCTTTAAATATATGAATACTAAAAAACAACATACGCGATGAAAAACAGGAAAAGAGGTAAGTGATCCTTGAAAGCAACGGGTATTATTCGTAAGATTGACGAATTGGGCAGAGTCGTTATTCCCAAAGAAATTAGACGTAATTTTAAAATTCGTGAACGTGAACCTCTGGAATTTTTTGTAGATAATAATGGAGAAGTTATTTTAAAAAAATATTCCCCGATCGGGGAACTGGGTAATTTTGTACGAGCGTATGCTGATTCCCTACATGAGGTAATGGGACACATTGCTTGTATAACAGACAGGGATAATGTAATTGCGGCCTCTGGTGCGCCAGAAAAAGAATTTGTTAACCGTCCTTTTAGCGCTGCAGTGGAACAGGTTATCCAAACACGTAAGAGCGTGCTCATCCATGACACCAGGCAGCATGAATATTATAAAAATGAGAGCGAGGAGAATGCTTCAAAGTTCGTTTCAGAAGCTATAGCTCCTATAATCAGTGATGGGGAAGTTATTGGGGCAGTTATCATGGGGACAAAAGATAGAGATGTTAAACTTGGGGACTTAGAGCTCAAGCTAGTCGAGACAGCATCAGGCTTTCTATCCAGACAAATGGGATAATAACTTAAGCAAGGCTATTTAATTGTTAATGACTCTATCTACAACTAATGACTCCATCTACAACATAGGTCATTCCTTTTTTTTCAGTATCCTTTGAGTCAAAACGTCGTCTTTTTGCAAGTAATTATGACCCTTCGGCAAAACTCAGCATCCGTGAAGTGTAATTATCCTCAGATAAAGCAGCAATTCAAGTAAATGGTGCCTGTCCCTTAACTTATTTACTTATTTTGATAGAGTGCAGTCTTAACCAGAAAAACGGGGTGGAAACCCCCGTTTTTTTGTTGGTCGGAGCGCGGGGTTTGAACCTTGCTGAAACGAGTTCACTGGAGCTAAATTACCGGTGGAAGCGCCAGAAAAAGGATGAAAATATTAAAAAAACAAGTTATAATACAAGGAGTCCAAAAATTAAATTCAAACGGGATAGAGGAGACTAAGCTATGCTTAAGTCGAGAGTAAGCAAAATTGCTGCACTACTGGTTTCCCACTGGGCTAATGACGGATACTCTGTTGTTTTGCCTACTCTGCTATTGGTTTTTTCATTGGAATTTGGTCTTACAACCGTTCAGGCAACACAGTTAGTCAGTGTTTTCGCAGCGGCTTCGGCAATTGTCCAACTGCCTGTGGCCATCTGGGGTGATTATGCGGGAAGAACCCGGGAGATCCTGGCGGGAGGCCTGTTTGTATTATCTGCGGCCATGCTTGGCTGGGGGTGGAGTACGAGCTATTCCTGGCTGCTGTTTTTTGCTTTTTTAGGAGGTCTGGGTTTCAGCGGTTATCATCCATTCAGTATGAATTTGATGACACAACAGTATGGAGATAAAAAAGGTTTTGCTCTAGGAATTCACAACGTGTCTGGAACCATGGGTGCCACCATGGTTCCTATAATAATTGGTTTTTTTAGCTATACCTGGCGCCTTGGTCTCTCCCTGCTGGCAATCCCCGGCCTGCTCAGCGGCCTATGGATTCTCCTGTCTTTTGACAGCTTCCGGAACCTCAATCCGGGAAATAAAGGGATGGGTATCGCCTTGAGAAAAACAATATTGAATCCCATGCTGTTGTTGCTTTCCATCTTTGGAGGTGTAAACCAGATGATTTACCTGGGTTCAGTTACCTTCATTCCATTGGTTTTTGCTTACCGTTATGGGTGGACCCCGGCGGCCACTGGACTCTTGATAGGGGCCTTCCATTTCAGTGCACTGGTTTCACAGTCTCTCTTTGGTTACCTTTCAGACATAATGGATAGGAACCGCCAGTTGTTTGCTCTGGGGATAGCTGTATCGGTTTTATGCCTGATGCTTTTCCTGGCAAAAAGCCCGATCTGGTCTGCAATATTAAGTGTTCTAATCGGAGCTGTCGTGTTGGCCATAAGGTCGCCTCTTGTTGCCAAGAAAGCTGATATTGTCGGGCCAGAAACCAGAAGCGCTGCCATAGCTGTAGGTTTTACCTTAAACAGCGGCTTGGGAGCTCTGGCGCCTCTAATCGGAGGACACCTGGAGATACTATATTCATACCAGGCTGTATTTCTGGTTTTCGGTCTGTTTTCTTTCCTGAGCCTTGGTTTTTTACTGGCGATGAGGCATCTGGAAAAGAAAAGTGCGGCTGCTTCGTCACCTCCGCTTTTTTAGGGAGGTTGACAGGGGTAACGGGGTGTTGACATCCTATGAATTGCCTGCGCAAAATCGAGTCAGTAATATCTTGCAGAATTCTTCAATCCAGATATATGATCTTCTAAAAGCTGACAACAACCCCGTCCCCTTGTCATTACCCTTGTCATTACCCTTGTCATTATGACAACAACCCCGTCCCCTTGTCATTTCCGTCCCCTTGTCATTTCCCCTTGTCATTTCTTTCTTGTTTCCAGGTAAAGCGCTAGATTGGGGGCCCAGGCTTGAATTGCCTGACCCCAAATTCTTTTGTAACTCGGGTATCCAAAAAAAATGGGCAGAGCAGCTGGTTTAATGCAGTTTTTAGGAATATTATATTTTATTTTTAGCTGCCTCCAGCAGACCAAAACATCCCGTCATCATCATATCACCGTGTGGATTAACCATATAAAATCCCAGACCCTGTGCCATGGAGCGTCTAGGACCCGTGACACCAACAAACTCAAAACTTGAAGGAGTCTCTTCGTGTATATAGCAGCCGTGGCCTCTATCGTCAAAGACCTCTTCATGTGTTAATTCTTTCCGGCATAGCTTTCCAATAAGCTTATTAAGTTTGTCGGTATTGAGCATCCGTGTATGGTGTTCAAATAAACCGAAGATCCTGTCCTCTTTTACGAGTGCTGCAAAAGTGTGTTGGTTGCCGATATTAACTAATACAACCCCTTTTTGCAGGCTATTTTTTATAACTTCATCAGCAAAAGATCCCCAAACAGCAGCGGAGCAGGTATCCATAACCAGGGCGGCAGGTACTGTTTTTTGCACAGCCTTCATCCTGGTCAAATAATCTGGAGGTGTCAAATAGGCCAGGTCAGCAACCTTTCCCCCTCCCTGAATAAAATTTCTCCAGTGTTGGAAGCGAACATCACGGTTGCTCTTGCCGGGAGGGGCTTCCCCGTGGTCCTGGACAGCCACAGCTACTTCCCGGGGCAGCTCAACGTAATAAAAGTCCAGAATATGTCCCAGTGTTTTTAAATCTACGTCTTTCATTTCAACAACCTGAAACCCGTGAGGAGGAGAGTCTGTTATTTTAATTCCCAATTTCCTAACTTTATCAAGATCGTCTTTAATTGTTTTGGCTGCTTCTTCTTCGGCAGTAACGGGAAGACCGGCGTTTAGATGTTCTTTTATAGCAGCTACGCAGCTCCCTCCGCCCATAATTGTCCCGGAAAGGTGCAATCCTTTTCCAGCTTCTGTTACTTTTATTATTTTTGATGCTGTAATGACAGTGGGTGAAGGAAGTACAAGTTGGATAAAATTTTCCGGGGTTTTCCCTTCTTCGTAGAGAATAATATCCTGGGTACCTCCTCCAATATCTATAGCCAGAATCTTTCTTTCTTGCTTATTATCCATATATCCATCTCCTTTTTAGGCCTCTATTTTACTGCTTTCCACTAACTAAAGGGCCGTTGAGGTGGACCATAGCCCAACCAGCCTGCCAGCAAGCCGAAAGCGAGCCCGCCCAGATGAGCCATATATGCCACATCTTCTACGGCCAGGGCCATATCTGTTATCTGGTAAACTAGCCCATATCAAAAAGAAAATCCATAGTTAAAGTATTTTTAAGATATGCCGAGATAGAATTATTAACTTTGCATTTTTTACATGTACAGAGGATTTATGATGTTTGCAGCACAACTAAATTATAACAAAAGCTTATGCTGTTTGCTATGAAAAAAGAGCATAAAAGAAAGAATAACGGGGGCTCAAATACCCCCGTTATTCTTTGGTCGGAGCGGCGAGATTCGAACTCGCGACCTCTTGGTCCCGAACCAAGCGCGCTACCAAGCTGCGCTACGCCCCGATGTTATTATTTATTACATTATAACTTAAACATAAGACAGTGTAAAGTGTTGAGAAAACAATATGTGAAGAAACAACAATAATGATCGGCAGAAATCCTTCTCTCTCAAGATAGACCTGGTTGAAACGGGGAACTTGGCAGTTACTGAAGGATGAATATGCCAGGCTGGCCAGGCGGTTTGTAGATTGATTGTGGAAAACCTTAAGAAAAGGAGCCTTTTTAAAAGGGTTCCTTTTGCTGAATTTCTGGTCAATTCATGATGTCACGAATATTTTGTTGCATTTTGAGCAACAATATTGTATACTAATATGTAGCAAAGGAAGAGAAGTGATGATTGTGAGTAGCACCAATGTCAGAATTTATGATAGAACGTATAAGATTATAAATGAAATTGCCAGTCAGACCGGCAAATCCAAGCAGGAAATATTAGACAAAGCAGTTGAAGAGTATCGCAGGAAACAGTTTCTTATAGAAGCGAATAAAGCATATGCTGCTTTGAAAAACAATACTGAGAAATGGCAAGAGGAAATCAAGGAGAGGGAAGAATGGGATGTTACCCTCGAAGACGGGCTGAGGGATGGATCATGAAACCTTCCAGGGGGGAAATATGGTCTCTAGAACTTAATCCCGCTAGGGGACATGAACAAGCGGGGAAAAGACCCTGTTTGATTATATCAGTTGATATATTTAACCACGGTCCGGCAGGACTTGTTGTCGTTTTGCCAATTACAACAAAAAATAAAGGGATTCCTTTTCATGTTGAAATTATGCATCCAGAAGGCGGTTTGGAAGAAACAAGTTATATCAAATGTGAAGACGTCAGATCTCTTTCTCTTGAAAGATTAATTGAACGTTGGGGTACAGTGTCTTCAGAAAGCTTAGCATTGGTTGAAGATAGACTTAGAATGTTAATTGGTCTATAAGCAGATAAGTATCAGCGCCAAAAGGCATATCGATGGTAATGTAGGGAGTTTCATCCGGGTTGTTGAAAAAATACCGTTACTACCTTGTCCCTCATTCAAGGCGCCCGCCCACAGCGATGCTCTCATTTCACAGGAAAAAGCTCATCTTCATAGCAGAATAGCATCGGGAAAAGAAAACAACCTTGGAATTTATTTACCTTGGCTGTTTTTCTTCTTGTATTATCTATTGAACGCAAGTTAATTAATTAACTTGCATTTAAACCCTTAAGGTTAAAGGTTTAAATATAAAGAACTTTTTTTAAGAAAGGTCTTGAGGGTCCTTTCTTTTTTTTGCAGGCTTATCATAATAATTTGGTCTGTATTTGTAAAGGATACTTAAATGATTACTGTTAATTGTTTGCTCTACAGCGTAGGCTGCAAAAAAAAGTACATTTAGGAGGATTCTGTGGAAAAAGCGTTTTTAGGTGTTGATGTTGGTTCAGTGAGCACGAACATGGTTCTCTTGAACAATGACAACGAGATTATGGCTGATCTTTATCTTCGCACACAGGGTCAGCCCATCAAGATAATTCAGCAGGGATTACGGGAAATGGAGCAGAAGATTCGGGGAATACAGGTGGAGATTTGCGGGGCAGGGACTACAGGAAGCGCACGAACACTTACGGGAGTAATTCTGGGCGCCGATACTGTGAAAAATGAGATTACATGTCATGCCCTTGCTGCAATACATATCATGCCTGACGTGAAGACCGTAATTGAAATAGGGGGCCAGGATTCCAAGATAATTATTTTACGCGACGGCATTGTGATAGATTTTGCTATGAATACGGTTTGTGCTGCCGGCACCGGTTCGTTTCTGGATCACCAGGCGGCCCGGTTAAATATCCCTATCGAGAAATTCGGTAACCTTGCATTAAAGAGTAAAAATTTTGTTCGGATTGCAGGAAGGTGTTCCGTTTTTGCAGAATCTGATATGGTTCATAAACAGCAGATGGGGTACACAATTGATGACATCATTGCCGGACTCTGTGATGCTCTGGTAAGAAACTACCTTAATAATGTGGGGAAGGGAAAGGAGATCCTCTCGCCGGTTTTTTTCCAGGGTGGAGTAGCGGCGAATGCAGGCATCAAAGCGGCTATTGAGAAAGCCCTGGATATGCCAGTTATTGTCCCCTCCCACTACGGCGTAATGGGAGCCATTGGAGCTGCTATCCTTGCCAAATCTGCTGTCCGTTCCAGAGGTTTTTCTAACTTTCGTGGTCTATCAGTATGTGATCTGCAGTATAATGCAAGTAGTTTTGAATGTAATGATTGCCCAAACTGCTGTGAAATAGTTCATATTTCCAGTGAAGGGCGGATCCTTGCGCGCTCGGGGAGCCGATGCGGTAAATGGGAGAATCTCGAAACAGAAAATCCTGAGGCAGTGAATAGTGAATGCCTGCCGGTACTTTAAAAAAGAATGAGCTTTTCCGCGATTCATGCAGGAATTACCCCTTTTATGTCGAAGGTTTAGTTACTTAATAAACGGGGTGATAATATGATTGCAAGTCTCGGCAGCCGTATCAAAGCGTTGAGAAGGTTGAAAAGAATGACACAGCAGCAGCTCGCCGTACACCTGAATCTTTCTGCCAGCCAGCTTAGCAATATTGAAAGGGGAGTAAAGGAACCCAGGCCTGAACTTCTTGAGAAAATGGCGGCAACACTCAATATACCGAGAGAAGAATTATTTTTAGTTTCTGAAAAGGCCAAAAAACATTCTTTGTTTTAAAGAGTATACTTGCAAGGAACTACCCAACAATTAAATAGGAGGTGAGAGGCGTCTTTGGACGCCAATGTGATGTGTCAGTCCAATGCATATTTGTTAAAAGATGGACAGGAAGAGCTGATCATGAAGGATGTTACCATTCTTAAGCCGGGAGAGAAGGAAGGAGAACTCTATCTGGAGGGCATTTTAGGAGAGCAAAAGAAAATTAAAGCCAAAATTAAAGAGCTTCTTCTGGAAGAACATAAGATTGTCTTAGAGTAGAAGCTTACATTCACCATTTAAAGAATGGAAATAGATGCACGAGCCGTCCTTTCAAGTTCAGATTTCCAACTTCTGCATTTTTAACAGCCAAACAAACTTGGCTGTTTTTTATTTTTTATTTACCTTTTGTTTCGGGGGTTGTTTTTCCAGAATTTCTTTGCTAAAATAGAGATGTTTACAATATTGTGCACAACCTCGGAAAGATTATGAAAAATTGAGGTGACCTATTTGTCGGAAGAACTTATTAGGATCGGTGAAAAAATAATCAGTACGAGGAAAATTCAGGACTGTATTGGGAAAATAATGAAATTACGATCGTCAGGCTTATCTCAGCAGGACGCCGCAAATGTACTCCATCTTGACCGAACCTTTATTTCGCGCCTGGAGAGTATTGGTGAGGTAAGGAAAGGAAAAAAAATAGCAGTGTTTGGTTTTCCTTTGGATAATAAGGAGCAGATAAAAACAATTTCTGAGGAAAAGGGAGTAGACTATGTCTGGTTGATGGATGAAGAGGAAAGATGGGATCTCGTAAAAGGTAAGAGCGCTATAGAATTTTTTAACCAGGTAATGGATCTTATTACTGAACTGCAGGTTTATGATATTGTCATACTTATTGGATCGAAACGCTGGCTTAAGATAGGTGAAGCGCTCCTCAACAATGAGCTTGTTTTTCTGGAACTGGGCGAGTCTCCCATCACAGAAGACTGTTCTTTAAATCTTGACATTTTCAGGGAAACTCTCGATAAGGTAATTCCAGGAAAAGTGAAATAAGAGCAGGAGAAGGAAGGTTGGCCAAATGAAACAGGTTGTGAGTATTAGCCTGGGCTCATCTAAAAGAGATCATGCAGCTGAAGTTAATCTCATGGGAAAATCATTTTTGGTAAAACGGATAGGTACCGATGGTGACATGAAAAAAATGATTCGTTTTATCAGGGAAAATGACGGGAAGGTAGATGCTTTTGGCCTTGGTGGAATGGATCTTTATATCCAGGCTGTTAACCGCCGCTATACATTAAGAGAGGCTGTGAAAGTGGCAAAAGCGGCCCGGATTACTCCTATCCTGGATGGTTCAGGTTTAAAGAATACGCTGGAAAGAAGGGTCATTGATTTTTTAAGCAAGGAAACAGATATACTATCGGGGAAGAAAAAAGCCTTGGTTGTAAGTGCCATGGACCGTTTCGGGTTGGCTGAAAGCTTAGAACTGGCTGGATGTGATATGAGTTACGGGGACCTGGTTTTTGTTCTTAATCTGCCGTTTCCCTTGAAATCTCTGGATACCCTTGCGTTCATTGCCCGTATAATTGTGCCAGTGGTACGACTTTTACCTTTTTCCATGTTGTACCCCACCGGGAAACAACAGGAGAGCAGCAAACCACGTTATTCCCGTTACTTTCTGGACGCTGATATTATTGCCGGTGATTTTCATTTTATCAGGCGTTATATGCCGGAAAAACTGCCTGGTAAGATTATAATCACGAACACGGTTACTTCAGATGATATTGATATGCTCCGTGAAAAAGGTGTGAAAAAACTGATTACAACTACTCCTGAGATAGAAGGAAGATCTTTCGGAACTAATGTTATGGAAGCCTTACTCGTAGCTTATTCAGGAAATAAAGGGGAACTGCAGCCGGAAGAGTATCAATTCCTGCTCGAAGAACTGGATTTTAAGCCAAGAATTTTGGATCTGCAGTAATTATTTTTAAACCATTTTTCTCTAAAGTAAAGAAAGGAGGCTTGCCGGTGTATATATTTATAACCACCGGGAAAGCTTATGGAATCAGCTAAATTTGCATTTATTATTCACCCCCTTACAACGGAAGATATTTTTAAAAAGTATAAGTTTATGAGAAGTTGGCCAGAACCGCTTATTAACAATCTAATCCGATTAATCCCTCCAATACATACTTCTGATATTACAGGTATATCTTCGCCTTATGGGGATCTGGAAGGGTATTTCATTGGATTATTCCTCACATCCCAGCAGATGCTGGAATTGCCTCCAGAGGTAACAATGAAAAAAATTATTAAAGCGGGGAGAAAAGCTGCAAAGCTTGGGGCAAAAATTGTAGGGCTTGGTGCCATGACTGCTGTTGTGGGAGATGCCGGTCTGACAATTGCACGCAACCTGGATATTGCGGTAACAACGGGTAACAGCTATACCGTTGCAACGGCTCTGGAGGGGACTGAAAAAGCAGCAAAACTGATGGGTATAGATATGGAGCGAGCGGAAGTTGCAATCCTTGGAGCTACCGGTTCAATAGGAAGTGTCTGCGCCCGCATTTTAGCCAGAAAGGTTAACTATCTGACATTAATTGCACGTAATGTTTCACGGATGGAGAACCTTGCGGAGAGCATCTTAAGAGATACCGGTCTTGCTGTTAAGGTCACTTCCAATGTAGAAGAAGCAGTAAAAAGGGCGGATATCGTAATCGCTGTTTCCAGCGCAGCTGACAGCCTCATCAAACCTGAAGATCTTAAACCGGGAGCAGTAGTCTGTGATGTGGCAAGACCCCGGGATGTTTCGGTAAAGGTAGCTGAGAAAAGAGACGACGTTTTGATTATTGAAGGAGGAGTTGTGGAAGTCCCCGGGGATGTTAATTTTAACTTGAATTTCGGGTTTCCTCCCAAAACGTCTTATGCATGTATGGCTGAAACAATGATCCTTGCCCTGGAAAAACGTTATGAAAATTTCTCCCTGGGTAGAGATATGACTGTTTCCCAGATTGATGAGATTAACGCTTTAGCTGTAAAGCATGGTTTTAAACTTGCCGGTTTCCGGAGTTTTGAGAGGGCTGTAACACCGGAAATGATTGAAAGTATTAAAGAAAAAGCCCGCTTAAAAAAGGAGAAAATGGGTATCATTATTCCCCATATGGTTAGCACCAGGTAACATTAAAATATAAAATTAAAATTTATTTGACAAATTATTGATATATGTCTATAATAGTTTTTAATTTAAGGTAATTGCGAGATGAGGTCTAACGCCTTTAAAGTGTCAAGCTTGACTTGACACTTATTCCTATTTTGATGCGAAAACAAGGTCAAGCTCTGAAGGAATAAATATCCAGGGGTATACATATAATTTCCTGCTGAGAACAATATTGTCAATATAAAGGAGAGAGATGAATGTTTTCAAAAGAGGTGGTCCTTACTCATAACGGTTTAAAAAAACTAGAGGAAGAACTAACCCATCTTAAATCAGTACGACGGCGTGAAGTGGCTGCTCGAATAAAAACCGCAATTTCCTTTGGGGATATAAGCGATAACTCTGAGTATGAGGATGCCAAAAACGAACAGGCATTTATCGAGGGGCGAATCATCACCCTGGAAAAAATGCTTCGCAATGCACGGTTGATAGACTATGATGAGGTAAGCAAAGAAGTGGTGGGTTTTGGTTCCACTGTCGTGTTGAAAGAAATAGGGAGCGATGAAGAACTGGAGTTTACGATTGTGGGTTCTGCTGAATCGGATCCCTCGGATAATAAGATTTCGAACGAATCACCTGTGGGCGGAGCCATTTTTGGCGCTGCTGTGGGAGGGGAAGTAGAGGTTAAAACTCCGGCAGGGATTTTTAAGTATAAAATATTAGAGATTAAGTAAATCATAAATAACAAAGACGGAGGTTTATATATTCTATGTCTCAGGATCATCAAAGCGATCAACTCTTTTTCAGACATAAAAAGCTCAAGGAATTCCGGGAAAAGGGCGTAGAACCTTACGGGGAAAAATATGAGGTGACACATCAGTCACAGGATGTTCTCAGCAAATTTGAAGAATTAGATGATAAAACAGTTAGTCTTTCGGGCCGGATTCTTACTAAAAGAGGTCATGGTAAGGCTGGCTTTGCTCATATTCAGGATACCGGGGGATCCATACAGATCTACATCAGGCAGGACAGGGTTGGCAGTGATCCTTACGATTTATACAAGGAATTAGATATAGGTGATATCATCGGTGTAACAGGGGAAGTTTTTAAGACGAAAGTGGGTGAAACCACCATAAATATTTCCTCTTTCAGACTTTTATCGAAATCCCTGCGGCCTCTGCCGGAAAAATGGCATGGATTGAAGGATGTGGAGCTGCGTTACCGCCAGAGATATGTGGATCTAATCGTCAGCCCCGAGGTACGTAAAGTTTTTATAGCACGAAGTAAAATTATCCAGTTTATTCGCCAATCTTTGGTAAAGGATGGATTTTTGGAGGTTGAAACGCCTGTCATGCACCCGGTTACTGGAGGCGCCAGCGCCCGGCCGTTCATAACTCATCATAATACACTTGATATTAACCTCTACTTAAGAATTGCCACTGAACTGCATCTGAAGAGGTTAGTCGTAGGTGGGATGGAAAAGGTCTTTGAACTGGGTAGGATTTTTAGAAATGAGGGTATCTCCACCAACCATAACCCCGAATTTACTTCAGTGGAGATCTACCAGGCTAACGCAGATTATGAAGATATGATGAATCTTACAGAGGTGCTTGTCTCTTCGGCTGCACAGGAAGTTATGGGCACAACAAAGCTGATTTATCAGGGAAGAGAATTGGACCTGTCGTTGCCTTGGGCGAGAAAGGATATTCAGGCAGTTATAGAAGAGTTTACGGGCGTGGATTTCAAGGCGATTCCCGATGATGCGGGAGCAAGGAAAAAAGCAGCAGAGCACGGCATTGAAACTAAAGGAACTGAAAAAAAAGGGGAAATCATAGCTGCCTTTTTTGAGAGATTTTGCGAGGACAGGCTCTGGGGGCCGGTTTTTGTGAAAGATTATCCTGTTGAAGTTTCACCCCTTGCCAAGCGATGCCTGCACGATCCTGGTCTAACCTACAGGTTTGAAACTTTTATTGCCGGTAAGGAGGTAGCTAACGCTTTTACGGAACTGACCGATCCCATTGACCAGCGTGAACGTTTTGAGCAGCAGGTACAAAAACGTGCAGCGGGTAATGAAGAAGCCCATATGATGGATGAAGATTTCCTTACTGCTTTGGAGTATGGTATGCCTCCGACGGGAGGGCTGGGAATAGGTATCGACCGTCTTATTATGATCCTGACCGACTCTGCCTCAATTAGAGATGTGATTCTCTTTCCAACGATGAGGCCAAAGGTAATAGAGTGAACTCGGTTTACATTAAGTTGAGCATTGGACTTCAACATAATACATATTAACAATAACCTTATTCAAAAAAGCTGCCTCCAGGAGCTTTTTTGTTTCTTTGTATGATATAATTATGTAAACTGCAATTATTAAGTGCGGTTGAGGACTTATTACTTTATGAGAAAAGGGGCGAAGGTAATGAAACTTGTGGGGATTTTTTTCCTGGTTTCCCTTGTGCTTATTTTAGCTATAAGCTGTTCAGTGCGGGCTCCCGTCCCGGATATTGTCCCTGAACCAAACCAAAATAGTGAAGAAGAGCCTGATATTCAAGAACCTGATAAAGAGATAGTCCTGCAGGAAGGTGAAAGTATAACATTTAACAGACCGGATTATTCCCAACTTCCTGAGAATATTAAGAATTGGCTTGAGAATTCCAGCCGAACTTTTTTAGGCCATCAAAAAGAGTTTGAGGGAAAAACTTATATTCTTGTAACGTTTGGCGAAAAAAAGACTGGTGGTTATGGTGTGGATATTAAAGATATTGTATTTGAAAATAATTCCCTAACCGCTATTGTTGAGCTACAGGAGCCTTCCCCTAGTGATAATGTTATACAGGCCTTTACCTATCCTTATGATCTTGTTTCTGTGGATTTTACAGGTTTCCCCGTTGTTTTTTCCGCTTATGGAGATATGGAGTATATCTTTGAACTTAAAGGCGTGGAAGAGCTAAAGCCAATTGTGGCGGAATCAGAATGGATAAAAATATTTGGGCCTCCACCAGGATCTGTAAACCATGCAGGGTTTACGGTTGAGGGTGTTGCAAACGTATATGAGGGCACAGTAAGTTATCGTCTGATTAGCAGGGGAGTGATTCTTTTAGAGGGTTTTACAACTGCAGCTCAGGGCAGTTGGATGTATTTTAGTTTTGACATTGACCTGTCTTCAGTGGAGGCAGATGCTAAATCAGAAGACTTTAAATTGGAGCTTTTTAGTGAAAGTGCGAAAGACGGCAGTGATATGTTCAAAGTAGTCATACCTTTGAAGTTAAAGTGACTCGAATTTGTATCGTATTAATTTGTATCTTATTAAAAAACATGCAACCAAGAACTTGTAAATACTAACCTTATAAAGGCTGTTCCCTGCGTTGCGCAGGAGATTTACGTCCTCGGTTGCAAAGTTATTATTTGCAGAAAGAGTTTAAAATATGTATGAGTCTCATATATATTTTAAAAAAACAAGAAGGTGTGTTAATGTATCCTTTGACTCACATATATTTTGCAGAAAAATTGTTGGGTTTCCTTGATGATGCTGCAATTTTGGGCAGCATTTTCCCCGATGTTGCAATTCTCAGTGGTATCGAATGGAGCGAAAGTCATACGCTGGGGTTATGCCTTTGGGAAAATTTTCGCGGAAAAAGGGAGGAACTGGTGCACTTCTCACTCGGGGTTATCACTCATGGCATCAAACCCAAGGGACTGGATTATTATAGCGACGAAAAATACAGGGATTTCGAGAAAGGATATTGTTTTGAGAAAGCAAGGCCGCTGGTTGATGCTGTGGTGGAAGCATGCAATATTTCACCAGATGATGGTTGGTGGAAATCCCATAACTTTGTAGAGATGGGTATAGAGCTGTATCTTTATGAGAAACAACCTGAATTACTTGTTTCCCTCAAAAAAGCGTTGGCAAATAATAACCTTATCACAATACTTATAAATGATTTATCCCCTGTCCTTAAAAAAGACAAAGATCTTTTGGAAAAGGTTTTTTCGACTTTTAGAAAATTTATCGAGGAAGAACCTCTTGACGCACAGATTCTTGCCCTACGTTACCAGAAACAAATATATTTCCGTCATAATATAGAATTCATTGATTTAGCTAAATCCCAGAGTATTATCAATCGAAGCAAGGAACTGATTGGTGTGGATATAGAAGATTTTTTTAATGAGGTAAAAGAGCAGGTAAGCCCGATTATAAAAGAAATGCTTATGGCTGACAGATAGAAAAAAATAACAGACCCCAACAGACCTTTATCAGTTCTCCCCTGGTTTTTCCTGTTTCGCTTCTACTTTCCCGGACACAATACGGTCGGTTTTGATTTACCCGCCATTGACATCCCTTTGTTTTCGAAGCTTAACCTTCAGCTACCATGGTTTCCACCTCGAGTCGGGAGTTGCTCCCGTTTCTCATAGTTTCCGCCTTTTATACTCAGGTATCTGAATCTGGGAAAAAACAGTTTTTTAGGATAACCTTAGGACCTCTCGGGACCTGTTAATACTATTTTAAAGCTTTACTTCAGCTTTGTCAAGTCTTTTTTTAAAAATTTTTAATATTTATTTTTCAGAAAAAATATTGCCAATATGATATAATCCTGATATACTCCCGTAAAGCAGGTATCCCTCTAAAGTGATTCAAACGGGTAGAGGAGGTCATAAATGGCAGTTATAACTATTTCCCGTCAATTCGGGAGTGGAGGAGAAATAATAGCCCAATTGGTCTCTCAAAAATTGGATTACCTGCTCATTAATAAGGCGTCCATAAGTGAAAAACTCCAAAAATATGGTATTACTGAACCAGAGTTTACTCTCTTCGATGAAAAAAAAATTATATTAGACACACATGATAATGTTGATGAATTAGAAACCCACTATCACCGCTATCTGGAAGCGCTGCATGAGTTCTTTTTTGATCTTGCTATCAGGGAAAATCTTGTCATTTTAGGGCGGGCAGGGCAAATATTATTTAAAGATTTTCCTCCTGCACTCCACATTAAAATTGTCGCCCCTTTAAAAAACCGATTGAAACGAGTGCAAAAGCTTTATAATCTTGATGAAGCTGCAGCTGCACGTCTGATTTCCGAGCAGGATCGTGATCGTCAGGAATACTTACGGTATGTGTTCGGTTACAGTTGGTATGACCTTGACCTCTACCACCTTGTAATTAATACGGGAATTATGGGTTTAGAGGAATCAAGCATATTGATTATGGAAGCATCCCGCTTAAAAAGTACTACAGATAATGTTTCTGTGGAAGATTTTGATGAGCAGCTCATTCACGATAACTTACAGGTTTCTCCCATTTTAGATGCAGCGGGTAAGCCACCTGCCTTTGCACATCCCAGCGAAGAGAAATTTGCAAAAATGCTGGATTTTTACCAGATAAAGTGGTTGTATGAGCCAAAAACATTTCCACTGCAATGGGACAGTGAAGGAAATATCACAGAGGCTTTTTCACCTGATTTCTACCTTCCTGACCAGGATCTTTTTGTAGAACTTACAACGCAAAAACAAAAATTGGTATGGAAAAAAAATAAAAAGATAAGGCGGCTGAAGGAACTTAATCCTGATGTGAATATTAAGATAATCTATGGGCGCGATTATAGAGGTTTGCTCCAAAAATACGGGATCGAAGAGAAAGATGATACTCAGGAGTCAGGAGACAGTAGTCAGGAGTCAGAATAAGAGGGTGTAGGGGCGGATTCCATATCCGCCCGCCTAAGAAACAATATTTCTCGGGGCATTCTGAATTCTGACTACCTGAGTAATGAGGAAGGTTTGATCGTGAAAAAAGAAGAAGAGCGCAGTCTGGAAATTGTCATTACTGAAGAAGAAATCAATAAAAAGGTCGTCCAATTGGGTTATTTAATTTCTCAGGATTATGCCCAGGCTAAAGAACTTGTTATTATAGCCGTATTAAGAGGAAGCGTATACTTTGCTGTAGATTTAAGCCGTCAGCTTACCATACCTTTTACCCTTGATTTTATCGGGATTTCCAGTTACGGCACAAGCTCTGATCCACTTGGAATTGTACGTATTACCAAAGATTTGGATACAAATATTGCTCAAAAAAATGTTTTATTAATAGAAGATATTGTTGATACAGGTTTAACGCTTAATTATCTTCTTAAAAATTTGAGAACCCGTAATCCTTTGAGCCTTCGTGTTTGTACATTTCTTGATATGCCAGGAAGGCGAATCGCTGCAGTTCCTGTTGATTACAGGGGTTTTGAAATGTCCGATATGTTTGTTGTTGGGTATGGACTGGATTACAACGAGCGCTATCGCAACCTGAAAGTAATTGCTGTCCTGAAATAGGGCAGTTTTTTTGTGACCCGGATTGATTGAGGATGAAATTGAGGGGTATTTAGTTCAAGTAAGGGATAAAATACCATGAAGGGCCAAATTGAAATATAGCTGCGCAGCAAAACAATTATTTTTATGCTGCAGTAGAACACACTGAGGTGATTTAGATGAAGTACAGGATTGGAGTTGATTTGGGCGGGACCAAGATGTTTGTGTCCCTGGCCAATGGAGATGGAGAAATCTTCAGGAGCCAAAGAGTTCCTACAAAGGCTTTACAAGGGCCGTCAATTGTTCTGAACCATCTAAAAAGCATTGTCAATGAGATCATTGCCCAGGATGGAATCTCCCTGAAAGATGTTGAAGGTCTGGGTGTTTGCATAGCAGGTTTTTTTGATATTCGTTCTAAAAGAATTGTCAGTTCACCTAACCTTCCAGGTTGGGAACTCTTTCCCCTGGAGGACGAATTAACTGCACAGTATGATCTACCGGTAATAGTAGAAAATGACGCTAATGCTGCGGCTTACGGTGAGTACGTTTTTGGTGCAGGGAAAGATAAAAATAATATGATTTTTATTACTCTTGGAACTGGAATTGGGGGAGGCATCATTACCGATGGAAAATTGCTCAGGGGCAGCAGAGGTTTTGCCGGAGAAATTGGTCATATGATTGTACTACCCCAGGGGCCACCCTGCGGATGCGGAAAGTTTGGTTGTTTGGAAAGTTTCTCCTCCGGGTCTGCAATTGAAAGAGAGGGACGAATGCTGCTGCAGGAAGGGCGCTCCTCAATCCTAAGCGGGTTAGCAGGGCCTGGCAGTGTTCTTTCTGCCAGCCATGTTTTTGCCGCTGCCAGGGAAGGCGATAAAGAGGCTTTAAAAATCGTAGAGAGGGCAGCATATTTCCTTGGATTGGCACTTTCATTTACAGTAAATCTCTTAAATCCGGATGTGATCGTCATGGGCGGCGGTATGGCACACTCAGGAGAAATTTTTTTTAATCCGGTGCGCCGCTGTTTAGAAGAAGCAGCGATCGCGCCTGCAGCTAAAATGGTTTCTTTGGTTCCATCATGCCTTGGAGATGAAGCCGGGGTGAAGGGAGTACTGGCACTCTTAGATGATCATCTGCAAGGAAAATGAGAAAATGTCTTAAAAAAAATTAAAAAAAACTAATACTACAGTAACCTTTTTCAACAAACTTCGTTATTAATAATAAAGAGAGATTGTAACTACTCAGAGTAAAGCGTAAGTGAGACATGGGGCCGAAGACATGGGGACGGTTCGAGCGTCCCCGTAGCACAGCGAAGGACTTGGGGACATTCCTTCGGGGACATTCCTTCGGGGACATTCCTCTGGGTGTGTCCCCATACCGCTTGAAAAATGGGGTGTGTCCCCTTACCTAAGCTAAAGGGAAGACGATGGAACCGGTCCCCGTGTCTTGCGCAGTGAAGAGCCGAAAAGAAGACGATAGAACCTGTTAGCCTGAGTAGTTACGAGAGATTTTACTATTGAACAATGGTAATTCCTGTATTTTTCAGAGAACCTAAGGCAACCTGGGAAAAGGTAATGGGAAAAGGTAATAGATGGGTTTTCTTCTGCAGGCAGGATATAGTGTGGCGGGAGTAGAACTAATTATAAATCCTATGGTACACCCCAGGGGCTAGAGAGTATTTTTAAGAAAAACGGTTGTAACCACTACTCTCGCAGGTGCTTCTGATGGAGGATCACGATCTCCATGTAGAGGGGTGTACTTTATTTGTAAAGTACTTCGTCCTAAGGAGAGGTCCAGTTGCTAATAGACGAACGGGAGCAGGAGATAGTTTCCAGAGCCCAAAATAATCCTGACTCCTTTGCTCCACTATATGATCATTATTTTCCGAAAATCTATAATTATATTTATCATAGAGTGCAAAATACACAACTAGCCGAAGATTTAGTTTCCGAGACTTTTTATAAGGCTTTATCAAATATTAAAAAGTTTCAATGGCAGGATCGTACTTTTGCATGTTGGCTTTATACTATCGCCCGGAATCAGGTTATCGACCAGTTTCGCAGGCAGAAACCGGTTCTGCTTGATGACAGTAAAGGCGAGATGACTGAGCCAGAAGTAAACAGCCCTGAAGAGAAAGTCCTTATGGATATTACGAGGGATGAAATACTTGAGGCTATAAAGACTCTTAGTTCCGATCAGCAGGATGCATTGCTGCTTCGCTTTCACGAAGACTTGAAAATAAAGGAAATTGCTTTGGTTTTAAATAAAAATGAGGGAGCCGTCAAGGCACTCTTGTTTCGCGGATTGAAAAGTCTGCGTAAAAAACTGGAAGGAGGGGATTATCATGAGGCAGTTTGAATGGGATAAGTCACTGGAAGAACTCTGTTCTTCAGAGCAGGAAGTCCAAGACCTTAAAGAAGTTGCTTCTATGTTTTGTGATATGCAAAAAACTGAATCATCCTCTTCTTTTAGAGACTCCCTGAAGAATAACCTGCTGAAAAATGAGAAGGTCTTAAAAATTCCCAGGAGAAAGCTGTTTACAAGACCTCTTTTTGCAACGGCTGCTGCGGCTGCTGTGCTGGTGATTATCGCTCTTTCTGTTTTCTCCAACCCCCGGCAGATTGATCCAAAAATTACATCTCCCGGTGATTATCCCCCGTTAGAGATAGCCCAGGTTGATCCTCTGGTAAGTGAACTGGATCTTACTCCAGGTGGCGAAGAGGATACAAATGAACAGCCTAATGTGGACGTGCCGGGTAATGGTAAGATTGATCCGGTTCCTGAAGTGTCAAAACCAAAAGATAATACTTCGGGGGATCCAGGGTCTTCCGCTACTCATACTCCAATAGAAGATTCTCTCAAAGAAGAACCCGAATTTGAAGCATGGAGAAATGAGAAGTCTTTTAAACTGGCCGGCAATTTGCTCTTATCTCCTGTTTATTACAATGTAACAGCAGAAGAAGGCATTACGCCTTCTCAAAACGTAAATTATAACTGGAAACCCAGTAAGACTGTTGTTGCTACCGGGGTCGCCGGTGAGACAGTCGGTTCCAAAGCTTGGGCCCGGGAACTACTGCTGAATGAAGGATTTATGCCCAGTGAAGCCGATTACCTCAGAATAAATTCCCAGGAGACACAAAAAGGACTTTTTGTAGAGGTATTTTATCGTGACCTGAAAAGCAGCGGGCTGACACTTGTCCTGCATTTCCAGGAAGGAAAAGGTATTCTCGCTTATTACTATGAAGATATGGGTGAAGCTAAGGAAGCCGGTTTTTATCCTATCCTTTCACCAAGTAAGGCTTTTGAACAGGCAAAGAATCTGGAGTGGTTTGGACCTACTCAAAGACTGAACTTTTCTTTCCAGGAAGTAACGTTAACGTATCATCTCTTTACAATCGAAGAGAACGGAGTAGAGAAGTCAATTAAATTGCCTGCATATTGTTTCCTCGGTATGGAAACGTTTAATAACGGCGGGGTTCTTAAAGTATACCTTCCTGCTGTTAAATAGGACTGGAACAAAAACATACAATTAGGATAAAAAACCTGTCTCTATATATAAAAGGCAGGTTTTTAAATTTTATTTTTCCTGCTATTTTTGAATGACTTAAAAATTACGTTGATTAGCAGGAAAAAGTTCTCATGGAAAAGAAAAGGTGATCATAACCCACATAGAGTTAGGAGTTTTCTTAATTGAAGATACTACGTTTTCTTGAAGACCAGAAGGAAAGATGGGGGATTTTTAAGAATGATTCTGTGATGGAGATTATTTGGGAAGATGAGGTGCCGGGAGATTATAGTTTTAGCGGGAAAGAATTTTCATTAGATAATATTAAGCTGCTCTCACCGTGTGCTCCTACAAAGGTTATATGTATCGGGTTGAATTACCGCAGTCATGCTGAAGAATTCCAATTTAAGCTGCCGGCAGAACCTATTATTTTTTTAAAACCTTCTACTGCTGTGATAGGGACAGGCGAAAGTATTTATTTGCCTGCCCAGAGCCAGAGAGTTGATTATGAGGCGGAATTTGCCGTTGTGATAGGGAAGAAGGCGCGTCATGTCTCAGCAGCACAGGCCTATAAATATATTTGGGGATATACCTGCGCTAACGATGTTACAGCGAGGGATCTGCAGCCCCAGGATGGTCAGTGGACTTACAGTAAAAGTTTTGATACTTTTTCTCCTATTGGTCCATGGATAGAAACTGAAATCGAAGATCCCTACCAGTTGGAAGTAGTTGGGCTTTTAAACGGAGTGGAAGTCCAAAGAGGACAGATTTCCGATTTAATTTTCAATATTGAGGAGCTAATAGAATATATCAGTGGTTGCATGACATTATTACCCGGTGATGTAATCATGACAGGTACACCCGCTGGAATTGGCCAACTTAATGAAGGAGATATTTTTACTGTTAACATTGACCAGATCGGAAAACTGCAGAACAGCGCTGCGTCAGAGTGAATAATAAAAATAAAGGTGTCAGAGGACATTTTGATTGTCCCCTGCCACCTTTATCTTATATTATCCTGTTTTTTTGTAACTACTCAGATAAAAGATAAGTGAAGCTTGGGGACGGTTCGAGCGTCACCGTAGCGTAGCGAAGGTCCGAAGGGAAGACGATGGAACCGTCCCCAAGCTTTGCGTCCCGAGCGATTAAGTAACCTATTGGCAGAGTAGTTACGTTTTTTTTAAATGACCCGGTTCACTGCTTAGACTGCGCCCATTAATTTGTCTTTTTCCACAGCTATTGTCTCGTTTAGGCTCTGGAATAAATGGTAATCAAGATGGGGGAAAAGATTATCGGTGGCTTCGAGATGCCGCAGCCAGGAAATATCGATATTATTTTCCCAGATCTGCCTTTCAAGTTTTAAAAAGCGGATGAGGTGGCTCATGAGCCTTGATTTGGCATAACTATCCATTGTCCCTGACGTAATAATAAAGGGCCAGTCACTGCTCTGGGCCAGTAAGAGTTCCCTGGCTGCCTGATTTAAAGCATCTTTTAGTATATCTTCCGCTCGGGGAAAATTGGTGGCTAACGCTGTCATTTTCTTTGCGGCATTGTGGAGATGGCGGTAGACCCAATCATTTTTTCCATTGAGCCATACCTCGTTATAGCCTTTATCACCCCAGCTTGAGGCATTTGGTGTGGAGACCTGCAGAGGGTAACCCAGTTCCAGATACTTGCCAGGAGTAATCATCTTAATCGTATCCTGGTTTTGTGAAATTATCCTGCAAAGGCTGTCAAACCACTGGGGTCCTTCAAACCACCAGTGACCGAACAATTCAGAGTCATAAGGTGCCACCACCAGGGGAGGGCGATCCATTATTTCCCCATAATACTCAACCTGTTTTTGACGGTTAAAGAGGAAATTCCCCGCATGTTCACTGGCTTTTTCCAGAGCTTTTTGGGGATTGTACGGTTCTTTATGGTTTTCAGGGCCTGTTATAGAGTAATATTTAAAGCCTGTATTGCTTCTCAAGCCGTTCGGATGGAGAAATTCTCCGATATAGTCCAGGCTGAGGTCATATCCGATATCCCTGTAAAATTCCCTGTAGTTGTAATCACCCGGGTATCCTTCTTTTGCGCTCCATACCTGTGCAGATGTTTCCGGATCCCTGCCAAAAGCGGCAAGTCCACCGGGGGTCAGGATGGGGCTGTAAATTCCATATTTAGGCCTGGGGGAAGCATATAGAACCCCATGTGTAGCCATTATGTAATAATGAAGTCCCAGTTCACCTAAAATTTCTTCAAATCCCGGATCATATCCACATTCAGGTAGCCAAATGCCCCGGGGTATGCTGCCAAAAATTTTTTCGTAGTACTCAACTCCTGCAGCAATTTGTGCATATATGGCTTCCTTTTGTACTCCCAGCAATGGTAAAAAGCCATGGGTGGCTGCAGATGTGATCAGCTCGAGATGCCCTCCGTTAAGCAGTTCTCTGAATGCAGTTACAAGTCGTCTCCCATATTTTTCATTAAAGATGTAAGATGTATAATCAAGTCTTTCCCTGTACATACGGGCCAATGGGGAAAAGGCCGGGTCATTCGCTGTCCTTTCCTCCTCTTTTTGAGCAAGCAGCTGTAACCTGGAAAGATATCCCACATAACGCTCCTGTAAAAAAGAATCC
The DNA here is from genome assembly GCA_030656575.1 of Bacillota bacterium. GTDB lineage: Bacteria > Bacillota > Dethiobacteria > DTU022 > UBA8154 > JAUSPO01. The sequence continues at coordinate 23,228 of JAUSPO010000054.1, read as the reverse complement.
TCTAACATTGCCAACAAAGTTGGTGAAAGAGAAAAAGTTGCCGAATAATCAACATTATCTTTTTCCAGCCCCTGAAAAACTCTGATAAAGGGTATATAACACTCTGTAATAGCCTCAAAAAACCATTTTTCTTCAAGAGACTGGGTATGTTCGGGGTGACGTACATAGGGTAAATGGGAATGGAAAATAAAGGCAAGGTAACCTTTTACCATACTATTTAAACCTACCTTTCTTTCGCTAAAATCTCCATAGAACTTAAATTAATACGGGAAATGCGCCAGTAAAGACGACGGGCCTGCCAGTCTGGCAGCTGCCAGTTCTCATCAATTACATCACTTAGCCTGTCTCTTGGGGTGGAAGCTATATTGGAGGTTAATAAAGATTGAAACACGTTTTCCGGTAAATAATATCCAAATTCAATCTGGTATTTTCTATCAGGAACCCCTGCTTTTATGTACCAGTTATCGGAGAAAGAGTTAATCTGTATGTCGAATTGACTTTCTTTACCTGAATTATCCATGTCAAAACGATGGACTCTGAGGGCAAGCTTAAATGCTTCCCATTTATTTTGAGTCTCAAATTCAAGACGCTGTCTTGTCGGCATACTAATCTCCCAGTAAGTAAAAAGCCAGTATGGGTCTCGTGGAAGCAGCACAAGCTGGTCTTCCCCATAATATAAAGGTAAATGTTCTCCTCCGTCTAAAAATTCCCTGCTGGAAGGGTGCATATGATCTACTCACCTCTTTTTTTTCTTTAGAACGTATTATTCCCTAGTTAGAGATTATTATAGCCTAAAAGAGATATTGTATAAAAAGAAAATGGGCAGGGCAACATAAATTTGCTTAACAATAAAGGAAACTGCCGTATTATTGTAGTTTATTACGTTAAAGAGGTGGATAAAAATGTTTGTGGATGAAGGTGCTGCAGTACAAACAGCTGTACAGGAAAAAGAAAGGGAAACAGAAAAAAAGACCGTTTCTTTTATTCTTGCACTGCATAATCATCAACCGGTGGGGAATCTGCCGGAAGTATTTTCAACTGCATTTCAGGATTCATATGCCCCATTTATTGAAGTGCTTTATCGTTACCCTTCTGTTAAGGCTGTTCTCCATTATTCAGGTTCTCTTTTCGATTGGATCGAAAAAAATGAACCTTCCTTTTTTCATACCCTGAGGGAAATGGTGGATCGGGGACAGGTGGAAATAATGGGCGGAGGTTATTATGAACCGGTTTTACCAATCATTTCAGATGAAGATAAAAAAGGTCAAATCCAGAAACTCAGCCATTATATTAAAAATAAGATCGGTACGAATGTTACGGGGATGTGGCTTACCGAAAGGATCTGGGAACCTCACCTTGCCCGACCGTTATGCCAGGCAGGGATTCGTTATGTTGTGGTAGACGATGCCCACTTCCAGGAACTGGGTATGAAAAGTGAAGAGTTGGTAGGATATTACCTGACTGAGGAAGAAGGCTATCCTTTAAATATATTTTCTATCAGTGAAAAACTGCGCTACCTGATTCCTTTTGAGAAGGCTGATAAAACGATAGAATTCCTGGGCAGGTTATCCTCCGCAAAAGCTGGGTCACTGGCCGTGCTGGCAGATGATGGAGAAAAATTTGGCACCTGGCCGGGTACAAAGTCGCATGTTTACGAAGAGGGATGGCTGGAAGATTTTTTTGGTCTTTTAACAGATAACCAGGAATGGATAAAAACAACTACGTTTAAGGATTATTTGGAATGCTATCCTCCAAGAGGAAGAGTATATCTTCCTGCAGCCTCATACAGAGAAATGAAGCAGTGGGCAGGAGGATATTGGCGTAATTTTCTGATCCGTTATCCAGAAAGCAACCGTATGCATAAAAAAATGCTGGCGGTTAGGAAAAGGCTGTCGCTCGTAGAGAACAAGGAAGCCCGCGAAAGGGCCATGGATTTGATCTGGGCCGGGCAGTGTAACTGTGCTTACTGGCATGGAGTATTCGGTGGCCTTTATTTAAACTTCCTGCGTGCAGCAATATATGAAAATCTGATTAAAGCAGAGAATATTATCGTCAGGGAGATATATTCCCGGGACAACTGGCTGGAGCTAAAAGTGAAAGACAGGGACTATGATGGATATCAGGAAATTGTCCTCAACAATGAGTTTTTTGGGCTCCTTCTTTCTCCAAATCAGGGCGGAAGTCTCTGGGAACTTTCCTACCGTCCTGCTGCGGTTAATTTTTTGGATACAATGACGAGAAGACCTGAGTCTTATCATGATGACCTCTTAAAGCAGGAAGCGATTAAAAACGATGATAAAAGGGATGTCCAAACTATCCACAACAGTTTTTCTGTGAAAGAGGACGGACTGAAAGATTTTATTATTTATGATCGGTATCCCCGCGGTGCTCTGCTTGACCACATTCTTCCCATGGAAGTGGATTTGGAGAGCTTCAGCAGGGGGGAATTCAAGGAAAAAGGAAACTTCCTGATGCAACCATACGTGGCGGAAATGGAATATGAAGAAGGTCACGCCTCCGTTATTTTCACTCGTCGCAGCAAGATCGAAGAAGAGGGGGAGTTACTGCTTCAGAAAAAGCTGAATTTAAAAGCGTCATCTCAGGTTATTGAGGTTGCATATGATTTAAAATATGAGGGTGAAGCAGCTTCCTCTTTCCGTTTTGGAGTGGAGTTTAACCTGGCTTTTCTGGCAGGTTATGCTACTGATCGATATTATCATATTCCAGGTAGGACAATTGAGCAACCTCACCTGGCAAGCAAAGGAACGGAAGAGGAAGTTGAAGAGCTGTTTATTTTTGACGATTGGAGAAAACTGGGGGTATCTTTCCGTTTTTCTTCTCCTGCCAGAATTTGGCGGTTTCCTGTGGAGACTGTCTCACAGTCGGAGGGAGGCATGGAGCGGGCATACCAACAGTCTGTAATTATCCCTAATTGGGATTTGGTTTTGGAGCCAAATGCCAGCAGTTCTTTTGTGATTCAGTTGTCAGTTAATTCCTGAAAGGGGGAATTCTTTTTGCCCCAGAAAATACTTTATGTGGCTTTTGTCTGGAATCAACATCAGCCTTACTACTTAGATAAGGAGAAGGGTGAATTCATTATGCCCTGGGTAAGGCTGCATGCTACTAAGGATTATTTTCAGATGGCAGCAATTTTGGAAGACTATCCGGAAATAAGACAAACTTTTAGCCTTAGTCCCTCCCTGATTGAACAAATTGAAACATACACGCATCATAATGCTGTGGACTACTATCTTAAGGTTATGAAAAAAGCGAAGGATCTGAACGAAGGGGAAAAAAGGTTTCTCCTGCAGCATTATTTTGATATACAGTGGGATAAGGTAATCTGCCGCTATGATTTTTATCGACACCTTTTGGAACGTCAGGGACAGGTAACAGAACCTGAAGAAGTGGAAAAAGCTTTGGAAAGGTTTGCCACACAGGACTACCTTGACCTTCAGGTATGGTTTAATCTGGTTTGGATCGACCCTGAGATACGCAGTGAGGATCTCTTCTTAAAGGGGCTCATGGAGAAGGGTCGGAATTTCAGCGAAGCTGATAAGGAAGAATTAATAAAGAAACATTTTTCTATTATGGAAAAAATAATTCCGGAACATAAAAGGCTTCAGGAAAAAGGACAGATCGAGATCATAACCACGGCTTATTATCATCCTATCGTCCCACTTTTAATCGATAACCATTCTGCCCTGCGGGCCAGTCCGGGTCTTTCTCTCCCGAAACGTTTTCGTTTCGAAAATGATGCCAGAACTCAGGTTAAAATGACTGTAGATCAATATTACCGATTATTCGGAACAGGGCCCCGTGGTTTTTGGCCTCCGGAGCAGGCAGTAAGCCCGGAGATGCTTCCACTTATTGTGGATGAAGGCTTTAAATGGACCATATCAGATGAACAGATACTGGCCAAATCTATGGATCTTGAGATCTACAGGGACGGTTACGGGCATGTCCTTAATCCTGAAGTCCTCTACAGGCCTTACCTTGCAAGCGGCGAAGGAGCCGAAATACCCATAATTTTTCGTGACCATCACCTTTCAGACAGGATTGGTTTTGTATATCAGCATATGTCTGGTAAATATGCTGCTGAGGATCTTATCCATCGACTTCATAAAATCCGGGAAAATCTGGGTAGAAATCCTGATAGGTTTCTTGTTACTCTTGCTCTGGACGGGGAAAATGCCTGGGAGTGGTATCCTGCTGATAAAACTGAGTTTTTGCACCATCTTTATCAGGGACTGACTGCAGATCCATATCTCCAGACAGTGACTGTAAGTGATTATCTGGAAGAAAATCCTCCCAAAAGACGTATTACCCATTTGGCTACCGGTTCCTGGGTGGACCACAGCCTTACTCGATGGATTGGCACAGAGAATAAGAACCTTCTCTGGAATTATCTTTTGGAAGCAAGAGAAACCATAAAAAAATACGAGGAAAAGGAAATTGAAGCAGACAGAGATAAAGTAAAAAAAGCACTGGAAAACATTTATATTGCTGAGGGAAGTGACTATCCCTGGTGGGTTGATAGTATGCCATATTATCTGACGGCACCCTTTGAAGCCCTCTTCCGCAAACACCTTATCATTGCCTATAACAGCTTGGGCTTAGAGGCTCCGGGCTATCTTTCCACTCCTTCTGTCAAGCCCGGTCCGGGAGAGAAACAGTGGCAGGAACATCCCTTGTCGGGCCCTGTTTGTATCGTCCCCGGCCGTCAGGTTGAATGAATGAATTCTTGCCAGAGACCCCCTACTACGGTATAGTATAGATATTAGCAGCTCAGCAGACATGAGTCAGGGGATAAGGAGATGTAAGATGGACTATCGCCAGGTTATGACAAGAATAAGAAATGGAACGGTCCATCCTCTATATCTTTTTAGCGGTCCTGAGGACTATCTCAAGGAGGAACTGCTGCGAAATATATTAAATTTCCAGGAACAAAAGGGAAACCCTCTTTTCTTAGAAAGGATAGAGGGTGAAGAGAGATCACTTCCCGATCTGATGGAAGGTATGAGGCAAACAACTATTTTTCCCGGAGGAAAATTATTGTGGGTTTCCAATCCTCCCTACCTCTCCACTTCGGGAAAAAAGGGAACTCCCGTAGTGGAAAAGAAAGACAAGAAGGGGCGTCAGAGTAATGTAAAAACGGGAGAAGAAGAGCTGACAGCTTTTATAAAGGAAAATATCTCTGATACTTTATTGATTTTTGCTGTGAAAAATGTGGACAGGCGCAAAAGGCTTGTAAAAATAATTGAAGAAGCGGGCTTAGTTGTTGAATTTCCTCTTTTAAAAGGCCCAATGCTTGTAAAATGGATCAGGGACGAACTTTCTTTTCAAGGGAAGAATATTGAAGAGGATGCTATGATTGAACTTATTGAAAGGTCTGGAGAAGATTTATATCTTTTAAAAATGGAATTGGAAAAAATACTTATTTTTATGGATAAAGAAAAGGTTGTTACATGCACACTGATTGACAATCTTGTCCCGGAGAGCCGTCAGGGAAATATTTTTAATTTGGTGGATGCTCTGGGTCATAAAGATGTTGATGAAGCTTTTCAGCAGCTCGCTAAGATGCGCCAGCGAAATGAACCTTCCCTTGTGATTATGTCAATGATTATACGTCAATATCGATTACTGTACCAAGCCTTAGTTCTTAAGGAGCAGCAAAATTTATCTCAACGTGAAATAGCAGCTACCTTGAAATTGCCGCCTTTTGTTGCAGGCGAGATTCTGAAACAGTTAAATAATTATAAACAAGAATACCTTGCCAGGATACTTATGCATTTGCAGGCGAAGGATCTGAGTATTAAAACGGGAAGGATCGAAGCAGATGGGGCAATTGAAGAACTTGTATTAGAGCTCACAGGCGAAATATTTTTATCTTAAAAAAAGAGTTGACAGGTTATTAATTAACGGATAAAATGATAATGAGAATATATCTCATTTATTTTTTTTACCTTTGCTTTGATAATGATTATCAATATACAAAATTATAAGGGGGATTTGAGATGACGCTTGAGCAGGCTCAAAAGGGAGAAAAATTGATTGTTATGAAAATAATGGACTCCGATATGAGAGTGAAGGCTATAAGGTTTGGGATAATGGAGGGAGCCGAAATTACGTGTATGGAGAAATTGCCTTCCGGGCCAGTGGTTATCCAAAAAGGAAAGCAGGAACTGGCCATCGGATTGGGACTTGCCCGGCGCATTGTTGTTGAGCCGGCGCTGAGCATACTTAGTACAGGAGGAAGCTTAAGCTATGGGACTAATCGAAGTTACTAAAACTTTTAAAATACCTGAAGGGGCAAAAAAAATTGTCCTGGCAGGTAATCCAAATGTGGGAAAGTCAGTATTTTTTAATAATCTGACAAACCGTTATGTGGAAGTATCTAACTTTCCCGGTACCACGGTTGATATTACTTATAGTGCTCTGGGCAATGATGTACTTATAGATACACCGGGCATTTACGGAGTATCTTCGTTCAACGATGAAGAAAAAGTGGCACGTGATGTTATATTACAGGCTGATGCAGTTATAAATATTATAAACGCAGTTCACCTGGAAAGAGATCTTTTCCTTACCTGTCAGATTATAGATATGGGTATTCCCATGATCGCTGTCCTCAATATGATGGATGAAGCCGAAGAACAGGGTGTTAGGATTGATATTAAGGCTCTTGAGAAGCACCTTGGTGTTCCCATAATTCCTGCAGTGGCAGTGAAAGGCAAAGGTGTTGCTGAAATACTGGCTTCAGTTGACAAGGCAAAGGTCGGGAAGAAAAACCGTGAAATAGTGGAGTTGCTGAAGCCCATACTACAATTTTTCCCTACAACAGGTGAGGCTTTGCTTTACCTGGAAGAGGACTCCACAGTCATTGTGAACAGGCCGCTGCCTGAAACATCCAGAAATCAGGAGAAAATATACATGCAGCGTCGTCTGAGGGTCAATGAAATCGTAAAAGATGTGGTCAAAGAAGATCTGCAGGGAACGTCATTTACAGTTCGTTTAGGCCAATTAATGCTTCGTACATTCCCCGGTGTGCCCATTTTATTATTAAGTTTTGTTCTTATGTATTATTTTGTAGGTGTTTTTATTGCACAGGTAGTGGTTGAATTTACCGAAGAAGTTGTCATGGATGGCTGCTACAGTCCGTTTATAGAAAGTTTAGTTGAGAGGTTTGTCTCACTTTCGTCTATTCCGGGTTATATACTGGCTGGTGAGTACGGTATTCTTACCATGACAGCAGTATACCTTTTAGGGCTGCTAATGCCTTTGGTTGCCGGTTTTTACTTTAGTCTGGCTGTAATGGAGGATTCTGGTTATCTACCGAGAGTGGCAGCACTTACGGACCGGGTGCTTGTAAAAATGGGTCTAAACGGTCGGGCAATTATACCTATTATCCTCGGCCTGGGCTGCGTTACTATGGCAACCATCACAACACGAGTGCTGGGGTCAAAAAGAGAACGAATTATTACAACTGCGCTGCTGGGCGTTGCTATTCCCTGCTCTGCCCAGCTTGGTGTAATCTTTGGAATGGTATCCCCACTGGGGATAGGTTATCTTTCCCTCTACCTGGCAGTAATAGTACTTGTTTTTGCAGGATTGGGAGTGCTGCTTGAAAAAATCCTCCCGGGACGTTCCACTGACCTGCTTTTGGATTTACCAAGGCTGCGGACTCCCCGCATAAAAAATGTATTCAAAAAAACATTTAACAGAACGATCCATTTTATGAAAGAAGCTATCCCTCTGTTTGCAGTGGGGTCGCTTCTTATCAGCTTACTTAATCTTTCGGGACTATTACTTTCCATCCAGAATTTTTTAAGACCTCTGGTTAATGGCTGGCTTAAATTACCCAGTGAAGCTTCCACCGCCTTTATTATGGGTATTGTCCGCAGGGATTTTGGAGCTGCGGGACTTTACTCCCTGGAAATGAATCCGGGGCAAATCCTTGTTTCCCTGATAGCTATCACCCTTTTTGTCCCCTGCCTGGCTTCCATCCTAATTATTTTTAAGGAAAGAGGAGCAAAAGATGGTCTTCTTATCTGGTTCGGTTCCTTTATTATTGCCTTTCTAGTTAGCGGTATTCTGGCACAAATAATAATCTAGTAGGGTGGTGAGTCGCTGAAGCAGAGTCTCCAAGTTCAAGTGGCCAGCTCTTAGCGGCTCAGCTCCGGCACTACGGCAACTTCCCCGTGGGAACTCCCGTCCAGGTCGTCCACGGGTCTGCTGACGTCCTGTCAGCAGAGTTGCCTTCGTGACTACGCTTTGCCGGAGCTTATGGCCTACTTGAACCAAGTCGTCTCTGTCAACAGCGATCACCACCTGGCGGAACAAAGTGGTGAAAATATCAATTGGTAGTATCGCATTGGAGGAGGATAAAGAGATGGAAAAAGATAAAGTAAAGAAGTGTCCCAGGTGTGGTTATAAGCTGCTGCCGTCCAATATAATGATCTGCCCCCGATGCAATATGAGCCTTCTCGTTAAATGCTCAGACTGTGAAGGATGCGGCCCATCTCTCTGGAAGAAGAAAAATGATACCTGCCTGGATGTGGATAAGTAGTGCTCAAATCAAAAAAGAGAGAACCTTTAGCGAGGTTCTCTCTTTGCTTAATTTTCACTGTAGTGATAATTTCCCATTGTGTCATCGAAAAAATATTGTAAAATCATAGATCAATAAAAAAGCCCTCATTGGGCTTTAAGGATGTGATATTTGGAACTTATACTTTAACTTACGAGTTGTTTTAATTTTTGGGAAAGGCGCGACTTTTTCCTGGACCCGGTGTTCTTGTGTATGACGCCTTTTGATACTGCTTTATCAATAACGCTGCTGGCTGCACAATAAGCCTCGCGTGCTTTTTGCTGGTCGTTGCTCTCCAGAGAGTTAGAAAAAGTTAGTAATGCTTTCTTTATATGAGATTTTACTATGCGGTTGCGCTGACGTCTTACAATTGCCTGTCTCATCCGTTTAACTGCTGATTTGCTGTTTGCCATACTTTCACCTCCTTACTAATGTACCAGCCATAATTTTACCATGCCTTTATGGAAAAAGCAACTGTGAAAGCGAAAAACTGTCGAAAAACTGTGGATTTTTAATAAAAAAAGCTTAAAAAGGAAGTGAATATAAGCTATTTATTTGGTTATCCTATTTATATGGAAATTTAAAAGATTATGGAGGTGAAAGGATTGCCTGTTTCTGGTTTGGTAGGATTGATAGTGCGGTTTATTGTTTCCGCGTTGGTGTTAATGCTGGTGAGTTTCCTTCTTCCCGGATTCGCTCTCTTAACATTCGGCCAGGCCCTTATAGCTGCGGTAGTAATTGCCGTTTTGGGGTTTGTTGTCGAAAGTCTTTTCGGTAAAAGGATTTCTCCGCAAAACAGGGGAATCGTAGGATTTCTTACTGCAGCAGTCGTAATCTATATTTCCCAGTTTATTGTTCCTGGAATGACTATTTCAATTTTGGGAGCACTGCTGGCGGCCATTATCATTGGAGTAGTAGATCTTTTTGTGCCAACCGAATTGCGTTAGTAAAAGCCCCCGCAGGGGTGTGTCTCCATACCCTTAGCTAATGGAAAGACAACAGAACCGTCCCCGTGTCTGGGATGATGGAACCGATGTCTTGAGAACACCGTGAATTAAATAACTTAGTATAGATTAAGAGTGCAGTAGCAATATATCTGCCTCTTAATCTTTTTGTATACCCACTTATTTTTAGGTTAACCTAATAAAAGAAAACAAAAAAGGGGGGAAATGCCTGGCGGCGTGTTTGCCGGGTAAAGCGATGGTATTTAGTTTTTCCCAGTTAGAAGAGTTTCATAATTATATTCCGGGTTTTAACGTACGTACAGATCTTGCTCTGGAGGCTCATGAAGTTGTCAGTGTCCATGAAGAAATTCCGGGGGTACAGGTTCAAAAAGATGGTGATGAGGAGGTAACTGTTAACCGGGTTTCTATTACAACAGAGCAGGGTTCTGCCAAAATGGGAAAGGCGATGGGAAATTATATCACTTTGGAAGTCCCAGGTCTGCGTAAAAAAAACACAGCTCTCCAGGACAAAGTAATCAAGATTTTTTATAAGGAAATACAAAAAATGCTTAACCTCAATGGTGAGCAGACTGTCATGGTTATCGGCTTGGGTAACTGGAATGTTACTCCTGATGCTCTGGGCCCTCGTGTAGTAAAGGAACTTTTTGTAACACGGCATATTCTCCAGCTTAAGCCGGAAATCCTGGGAGAAGGGTATCGTTCCGTCTGTGCCATTTCACCAGGCGTTTTGGGTATTACCGGTATTGAAACAAGTGAAGTTATCCGGGGTATCTCAGAGCATGTAAAGCCTGATCTTATTATAGTTATAGATGCTCTTGCCGCTCAGCGCATGAGCCGTCTGCATACTACAATACAGATATCTGATACTGGGATAGTCCCGGGCTCGGGTGTAGGTAACCACAGGATGGGCATCAACAAACAAACTATGGGCATACCAGTATATGCAATAGGAGTGCCCACGGTAGTAGATGCTGTGACCATTGCCGGGGACAGTATGGATAAACTTGCAGAGAAATTAAAAAAAGATTCTCCCCAGGGGAATGCTTTCGCAGGGATTGTCCAAAAAATGGATTTTGGAGAGAAGAGGGACATCATCAGGGAAGTTCTGCAGCCTTTTGCAGGCGATCTGATGGTCACTCCCAAAGAAATAGATACTCTTATTGAAGATATTTCTATGGTCATAGCTGCCAGCCTCGACGCAGCTTTTCATTCCAAAATAGCTGCCGAAGAGGAAAACCGGCCTGTTGTTCACTAAGACTAGATTCGTTGGAAGAATGAAAAGATCATTACTCCTTCAATAAGAAGTTTTAGGATTATGCCACCAAGAAGCCCAACCAGAGCGCCAAAACTGGAAGAAATAGCTCTTTCCAGGGGTATACCTCTCAACAATTCTCCAATGAGAGCACCCAACAAGGGACCAAAGATAATACCAATGGGGCCTAAAACAATGATCCCCAGAAAAAGACCAAGTGCTGCTCCCCACATGGCTGTCTTTGAGCCTCCGAAGCGTTTTGTCCCCAGAGCGGCGGCAACGTAATCCACAGCCATTACAACAAAGGCGGCCAGCCCCTGAAGAATAAAGAAGCCTAAAGTCAGGCTCTCAAAGCCGGTTAAAAAACCATAGAGCAGCATGCCCAGCCAGATTAATGTGACTCCCGGTATTAATGGTAAAACTGTCCCGATAATACCAATCACGAAGAGAATAATAGGAAAAGTTAAAAGCGGAAGTGACATTCTCTTGCCTCCTTAGGTTTGATATAAATTACTATGGAATCCTCACAAAAACAGCCACTCCAAGACACGGGGACGGTTCTCCTGTCTAAGGCATTTTTACTCTCTTATTAGTATGGATCCAACGGTTAGGAATATGTTTTCTAATCCTCATAAAAACGAGCTTTTTTATCTCCAAGCGAAGATTCATCCAATGTGCCTTCTAATGATTTAGGGGCGGTGATGTAAAAATCATTGCCGTCGCTAATGTAACGTTTATGAGGGTTTTGGATGAAATATTCCAGCCAGTCATATAATCCAACCCCGGCTGTGTTCATTTCGCTGGCTCGAATTCTCGGCAGCCTGTAAGGATCAAAACGATTTTGAAATGGTGACGGGCTTGGATTGAAACCTACTAAAAGGACAGATTCATGGGAGTAGCTTGTGCCCCCATGAGAGCCCTGAACAGCCAGTTCCGGATCTTTGGGATATGCGCCATAAGGGAGGGCCAGAGATTTTACTTCATATCCGGGAAGATATTCTTGGGTAGCTCTGATATGTTCTGCAAGTTCCCTCTGGATTTCTGCTGGAGTAAGTTTTCCAAGATTGCCATGTCCGTAAGTATGGTTGCCGATTTCAAATCCTTTTTCAACAAGGTAGTCCAGTTTCTTTTGAATATACCCGGACTGCCTGAAGGGGTTTGGATAATAAATGAAAAAGGTTGCTGCCAGGCCGAAATCCGGGTTTTCCTCATGGAAGCTCTCCATAATTGCCACTGCACAATCGGGGTCTATTTCCAATCCCCCGTTTATTTCCAGGTAATTAAAGTTCCCTTTGTTAGCGTCATCAAAAGCAAATACCACAGGTGAGGTCCCGGCCGGGATACTTATCGTTCCTCTGACCATATCATTCAGGGATACTGCCCTGTAACCCTGCTCGTAGAGAATTTGCAGATCCCTGCGGAAATTCTCCGGTGTACGTCTCCATTCACTTTCCGGATGGCCAATTTCGTGGTACATTAATATCATATATTCTCCCAGTTCGTTGGGTTGTGGTTCCTGAAGTTCCGGAGGTATTTCGCCCGCTGCTTCTACCTGCTCTACTTCTTCATTATTTTCTTCAAGGGTATCTCTATCCTTTTCTGCTTGCAGGGAATCCTGTGGAAGAGGTTTTTTATTATCTTCTTCCTGTAATGCGGACTGTGACTGACATGAAACTATCATTAGCATCATTAAAAGGCTGGCAATGATTAAGTAGAAACCTTGCATCTTCTTTTTCTTCATTTCAGTTAGGGCAGGCTGTGCTGCTATGTAACAGAAAACGTTGCCGTTCCTCCTCCTCTTTTTGTATTAATAGTATCATATATCCAGGAAATAAATAGATAAATCTTATTAAGAATATCAGGTATTTTCTTCCATATACAAAGAATCAGTTAAAAATCAGCTTGAGTTTTGGTGGTGGGGTTTTTATGATATAATCAAGTAAGGAAAATTGGGGAAAATTAACTCTGTGGGAGAGGTTTTATGAAGATAGTAACCGGAACAAAAATGGCTCAAATTGATCGGGAAGCCATCTCCCGATTTGAGATTCCCGGGCTTATCCTTATGGAGAACGCGGGACTGCAGGTTGTACGCTTTATCCAAAGGCTTCGACCGGAGTTAAAGGAAATAAAGGCAGTGATTTTATGTGGAAAGGGAAATAACGGGGGAGACGGCTTTGTGATCGCCAGACATTTGAGACGTTTGGGCTGCCGTGTTGAAACATGGGCTATGGGCGGCCTTTCAGAATATAAAGGAGATGCGGCCGCTAATTATAATATTCTATTAAAGGATGGTTATGAGATTTACAGGGCAGGAGAAAAAGATCTGCCTGCTTCTCTCCGTGATTTAAGAAGTGCTGATCTGGTCGTTGATGCCCTGCTCGGAACCGGTATCCAACGGAATGTGAGTGAACCATATGAAGAGATTATTACAGCAGTAAATGGAACCAGAGCATTGATAGTTGCTGTGGACATACCTTCGGGAATATCTGCTGACTCCGGGGAAGTAATGGGGGCAGCTGTAAAAGCGCAGTATACTGTTACCTTTGCTCTTCCCAAAAGAGGCTTGCTTCTCTTCCCTGGAGCAGAGTATGCCGGAAAAGTAATTGTAACAGATATTGGGATTCCTAAGGAGTTAACTTCTTCAGCAGAGATAAGTGAAAACCTCATCACCGGCCATTTCGTCCAAAACCAGCTGCCACAAAGGGCTTTAGACAGTCATAAAGGGAGTTCCGGACGGGTGCTTATTTTAGCAGGTTCCACCGGAATGACCGGGGCAGCGGCCCTTGCAGGTGAAGCTGCTCTGAGGGGCGGTGCCGGTCTCGTTTATGTGGGAACTGCAGCTGAACTGTCCCCCGTTTTGGAAGCCAAAATTAAAGAAGTCATTGTCCTCAGTTTTGCAGGGGACGGTCGGGGAAACCTGGTTGAAAAAGATGCTTCAGAGATTATAAATAAAGCAAACAGCTGCCAGGTTCTGGCCCTGGGCCCGGGACTGAAAGGGGGATGGGAAACGTTAAAACTGCTAAAAAGCCTGATTTTGGGCGAAATATCCGTACCAGTCTTAGTTGACGCTGGTGGATTGAGCGCCCTTTCCCTTGATGCAGGTCTTTTATTGCAAAAAAAAGTGCCCTTTATTTTGACCCCTCATCCAGGGGAGATGTCCAGGCTGTTGGGGATTTCAACAGATCAGGTTCAGAAGGAAAGATGGGAACTGGCGTCAAGGCAGGCCAGGGAATGGGAGACAGTTCTGGTCCTCAAGGGAGCATATACAGTTATTGCTATGCCCGATGGCGAAATTTACATAAACCCCACTGGTAATCCCGTTCTTTCCACGGCAGGGACAGGAGACCTGCTGACCGGGATAATCGCAGCCCTGGTAGCTCAGGGCCTTGAGCCCGGAAAGGCTGCTGTATGCGGTGCTTACCTGCACGGCCTCTCCGCGGACCTGCTCGCTGCAGGTTCAGGTGGAAGGGGCTTTACAGCCGGAGATATTTTAGAATTTTTACCAGCGGCAATAAATGAAACGTCGGGACTCTCACCTGTCGTCTCCGGCGATAACCACTGGATTTAATGCATAAAAGGAAAGGATGAAAAAGATGACAATAGTTGCAAAGGATATTATGACGAAAGAGGTAATTACGGTCCATCCCGGTGAAGATGTGGAAAAAGTGGCCCGTCTCCTTCTTGAACACAACATTAGTGGATTGCCTGTAACCGATGCAGAAGGAAGGGTTTTGGGTGTTATTACTGAAGGAGACCTGGTAATCAGAGAAAAAGAGATTAAGGTTCCTGCCTATGGTGAAATTCTTGGCGCGGTTTTTTATCTCCAAAGCCCAAAAAAGTTTTTTGAAGAATTGAAACGTACCATCGCTCGCAGTGTTGAGGAACTTATGTCCAAGCAAATATATACTGTTGGTCCCGAAGCAGCTGTTTCAGAGATTTCTGCACTTATGGTAAAAAAAAGTATTAACCGCGTACCAGTGGTAGACAAGGATAAAAAGCTGCTCGGAATAGTAAGCAGGCAGGATATTATCAGAGCTGTTCAGAAAGGATGATTAAAAAGAAAAAGAAGTAGTCAGTAGTCAGAATTCAGTAGTCAGAATTTAAAATACCTCAAGAATATACATCAATCTCCAAGTTCTTTTGTAAGAATCATTGTAGTATCGGCATTCTTAAACCAGAACCGCAGGTCTTCAAATGGTTGTTTCTCTTATTCTGGCTCCTGACTCCTGACTCCTGAAGAAAAAAATTCCCCCTGCATCCCTGCAGAGGGAATTTTTTTCTTGTATCCCTGTCAAGTATATAAAGAGAACAGTAAAAGTATAAATTAAAGTGAATATCTTTTTATTAAGATGGGGATGGTAAAATATGAAAATAACTCCTGCCGCGTTGAGGTACTATATTACAGCCCTGCTTGTAATTGGATTAGGTATTTACTTTTCTTCTGTAAGAAGCTTGGATGCTGAGGGAATAATAAGAAAAGCAGTGCAAAAAGAGAAAAAAATTAACAGTTACTATACTATGTTGGAAACAGAAATAAATCTTGGTAAAGCTAAGCAGCATTATTATGTTGAAGTATGGTTCCTATCTCCAGATTGTCACAGGGTAGAGATTTCTTCCAGTTCTCCTGAAGAGGGAATAAACCCCGAACAAGTTTTTTTATCTGATGGTGAAAAAACCTGGATTTATAATCCCGAAATAGAAGATTTTTATGAAATAGACAATCTTATTCAGGGTTTATCTTCGCCCCCTTTCTTACTTGTTACTTTTCTGCAGAGCCTCTCTCAGGCGCAGGAAGCCGAACTAATAGCCTTGGAAAAGATGGAAAGGGGTTCTTATTACCTATTAAGAGTGGTTCCTTCTTCCCCGGCGCAAAAACATGCCTGGGAACAGGTCTGGTTTGAGAAAAAGTCTTTTCTGCCTGCCCGGATAGATATTTATGATATAAATGATCAGCTTCAGCAAACCATAATCTTTCATAAAACCGTCCTGAATTTAAAGATAGATGAAGAGATCTTCAAAAATTAATGGAAGGCGAGATATATTTGAATAAGCATCTTAACCAAACATACGTGGATGACAATATCTTAAATCTTGAAGACGGACTGAAATTAAAAATTGAGGAGTCCTTAGGGAGTAAACTGTTGGAAGTAGAGGAAATTATTCATGATTTTACCAATTCAAATGTCTCCATTATGAAGGATTTAATGAACCATATTTTAAGCAGCAGGGGAAAACGCCTGCGGCCGGTGCTGCTTCTCTTAAGCGGAAGTTTTCAGCCTGCAAACGATTATGTTTTGATACGGGCTGCAGCAGCTGTAGAATTAATTCATACAGCATCTTTAATTCACGATGATATTATTGACGAATCGTATGAAAGAAGAGGAAGCCCATCCCTTAATGCAAGGTGGGGAAACCGGCCCGCGGTGCTGGCCGGAGATTTTCTTTTTGCCAGGGCTTTTGAGCTTATCTCTCTCTGCCAGGATTTTCAGCTTAATAAAAGTTTTATGAAGGCTATCGGAACAATGTGCGAAGGGGAAATTGAGCAAAATGTTTTTGCATTTAACGTAAACATCTCAGAAGAACAATATTTAAAGAATATTTACCGTAAGACTGCAGTTCTGATGGAGGCATGCTGTGGTGAAGGAGCCCGTCTATCCAGGTTGGAAGGCAAAGATGTTTCAAAACTTCAAGCATACGGGCGCAATTTAGGTTTAGCCTTCCAGATAACCGACGATATTCTCGATATAATAGGAAAAAGTGAATTTACAGGAAAACCTATTGGTAAAGATCTGCAGGAAGGGATAATAACTTTGCCGTTAATATATGTTCTT
This sequence comes from Bacillota bacterium, assembly GCA_030656575.1. GTDB lineage: Bacteria > Bacillota > Dethiobacteria > DTU022 > UBA8154 > JAUSPO01. The sequence continues at coordinate 6,593 of JAUSPO010000054.1, read as the reverse complement.
GAGGACATTACCTGGGGGCCTCGTTTGAAAGAAGTCATTGAAAACAGAGCTTTTTCCTCTGAAAACATTGATTTTTTATTTCAACCATCATGTATTGACGGACCCCTTGCAAGGGCTATGGATAAGGCTGCTTCTTTTGTCAGGGAAGCCAGGGAAAGCCTTGCAGGTTTTGAAAATACCCACGCTCGGCAGATTCTTGAAGAATTTGCGGATTTTGTGCTCCAAAGAGATCACTAGCATTACCCCCTTTTAAAGAATCCCGGATTGGCGCAATAACCTGCAGATTCGATACATATTAAAGGTGTCTTTCTCGCCTGTTGCATGAAGAAGGCTATAAGCAAAATCATCCAGCTTCTGGTCTTTTATTTTTGGGTCGGAAAGGTAAAGCGCCAGCAGTCCTTTGACCACAGTACGGTGAAAAACGGAATTAACAAGATTCTCTGTTCTCTCTAAAGCGTTCCTCACAAAAAAAATTAAGCGCTCGTAGCACTGCTCCTCGTTTTCATAATAGAAGATGAAGTTTAAATCCCCTTCTCTCCTGTCTTCTGCCTGATCAATGAAATAATCAAGTAAGATATGCAGTCCACAAATCCAGGGGAAGTAACAATTTAAAACCTCTTCTATTTCTTTTTGTTTTACTTCTTTTTGTGACGACAGAGCTAAGAGAGCAAATGTACCGAGGGTTGAACCTGCGGCTGCAGCGAATTCATTCCAGAGAAGGAAAGGATAGTCTTTTTGATAAAGGAAAAACCAATCCTCAAGGTATTGTTGACGAAATGTTAAAGAAAGGTGTTTATAAGACTGCAGATCAGTGTAAAGGTCTGTCAAAAACAGCACATTATCTTTAACTTTCAGGTATGAAGGCAGCTCTGACACAATCTGGCGGTTTTTTGTGACCAGCGCCTGAAGATAACCCTTATCATCTTTTAAAGGGTAATATCGATAATAATCACCTTCTAAGATTTTGTCTGGCATTAGAGAATCCCGCATGGATAAATGCAGATGCCGGAAGCTCTTTTCCATGAAACAGTCTTTCCCCTTTTCCTCTGGCATGCTTAACTCTTCCCAGCTAACACGGTCACAGAGATTATCGAGATAGTCGCTGATCGTCTGAAAAGAAACGATTAAAGGGAGAAGATTATTCCTTGCTTTGATATTGAGGAGTGCATAGACTGCGCCTCCCTGGCAGTGGAATCGCTTAGATCGAATACTGTTGAGAGCCTGTATTTGCATAGGGGAGAGTGGGGTATTACCCATCATTTTTCTCCACACGTCTAACTCTCTTTCAACATGCCGCAGTATGCTGAAAATATAGTGAGTTAACAGAGTCCATTGATCAATTCTGGTCTTCATACTATTCATACCAAAAATCTTTTCCCAATCCCCACTTATTGATACAAGTCCTAAATTTTATTACAGCATTCACCAACCTTTTAGTGTTATTGCAATTGCAATGAAAGAGCCTGCAGATATTCTTTAAGAGCATCGCGATAATCTCTCAGGGGTGTAAAACCCATGAGCCTCCAGTGACAATTATCCAGTGCTGAATTTGCTGGCCTTACAGCTGGAAGATTAACAGGAAATCATTTAAGTTAGTTATGTCCAGTTCGCTTTTGGATAAAACAAGCAAAGAACTGCTGTCTTTAAAGATTTCTGAAAGGGAATGGGCGAGCATCCCTTTTCCTCCAGTAATCAAAACTCTCATTAATATTGTCATCAGCAGGAGAAGAGAAGACGTTAAGCTGTTCTTTATGGGGACGAAAAGGCCTTTTCCTGAGTCTGAGAATATGACACCAATAGCCAATAAAGCAGTTAATCTTTCTAAAGAACTTAATCTATTTGATAGATCAGTTTTTTTTAATAATGGCTGGGTGCCTTATCATGAACGTCATAATTATTTATTAGAGACTGATATAGGAATAACCACCTACGAACAGACACTGGAGACACATTTTTCCTATCGTACGAGGATCCTTGATTATCTCTGGGCCGAAGTGCCGGTAGTTTGTAATGAAGGAGATAGTTTAAGTGAAATGATCTATCAAAAAGGACTGGGTATACTGCTTCATGATTCAAATGAAAAACAACTGGCTGATATTATACTGTATTTTTCGTTTAATTACAGAGTCAATAAAATATAAAAAGCCTTTTTCCATGGTTAGGCTAACAGAAGCCCCCAACCTGATCCTGGCCCAGGAAACCATATTTAATCTTGAGGAGTTAATGAATTTTAAGTATATAAAAAAATATAATGCGAGAGAAGATACAGGGTTTAAATACCCCAACCTCGAAGCCAGGAATTTAATGGTGGATTCTTTAAGGATTGCTTCGGTTGTTGGTATATTACCGTATAATGACGACCGCATAGCCTCTCCACAATGGATGAAAAGGCCCTTAACTGATAAAGTGTTAAGCTATATTCACTATAAACCGGAAATAATCTGTGAAAAACTATTGGCAAAAACATCAAGTTATTGAAATGGTTGGAAAATACGATTTTGACTGCATTCTAATGACTTGCGGAGTTAATGCCAATATAATAGGTCCGGTAATTGCGCAAAAATATCAAACTGTAGTCATAAATTTAGGTAAAAGCATGAGATTTATAGTAGAAAACAAAACGGGTCCCGGAATGGCTCCTTTTTATTTTGGCCGTGCCCAAATAAAGGACCATATTTTTTAGTAAATACTAAAGGGTTGAGCTCGATTTCTAATTCCACATCCTGACTCTTATTAATATAATGATAAAAAAAGCTGTAAGGAGAATAAAGTGTATGAAAACTGAAGCAGACTCTAAAAAAGTCTCCATCGTACTGGCAGCATTTAATGCCCTGGAATATTCAAAAGTATGCCTGAAGTCTATTTTAGAATATACCCCCCTTCCTTATGAACTTGTTCTCATAGATAACGGATCAAGTGACGGTACAAAAGAGTATTTTGAGACATTACCCGGAGCCCGGATAATACGAAACGAAAAAAACCTGGGATTTGCCCGGGGGTATAATCAGGGAATAAAAGCCAGCAGGGGAAAATATATTGTATTAATTAATAACGACTGTATCGTCAGTGAAAACTGGTTAAGCAATATGCTTTCCTGTGCTGATAGCGATCCTGCCATTGGTATGGTGGGACCGAGGGGGAACCACATCAACGGTGTCCAGAGAATGGACCAGGAGTTTAGTGACCTGCAGGAATTTCATGATTATACAATGTTTTTTAATAAGCCAGATCCAGCAAAATGGTTTGAGGTTAATAAGCTTGTAGGGTTTTGTATTCTTGTAAAAAGGGAAGTAGTTAAAAAAATCGGTTATTTTGACGAGTCTTTTGGAATTGGAACTCATGAAGATATTGACTATACCATGCGGGCAAAAAATGCCGGGTTTAAGCTCTTTTGTGCAGGGGATGTTTTCCTTTATCATTTTTCGCATCGCACTTTTATAGCAAATAACATAGATCTAATCAGGATATACAAATATAATAAAGCTCTTTTTCAAAAGAAATGGAGTATTTATAAGGCAAAACAGTCCTAGCTTGGATTGTAACATTTTAATAAGTATTTCATACAATATAAAAAAGTATGAAAGGAGGAATACGAGTTTGGTCGAAATAATAAACACTCCTGAGCTTTTAATTTCACGAAGGTTAGGCCGGCGAGGTTATAATGAGGATGACTGCAAGAAAATTGTCGAGAGCAGCAGGGGAGGAGTTATTGCACTGCAAAAGAGAAGTGTTCGCAGCACCAGCCTCAGAGATTTTGTCGGTGTAAAAAGTTGTTGAGGACCCAAAAAAAGAGACTGACCGGGAGTTAGTTCATTAAAACAGGCTGAGAGATGACTCTCAAGGCCTGTTTTAAATATAAAGTATGGAAATTTGCAGTTTTGGTCAGTAAATTTCTGGAGGATTTATATGAAAATGAAACAGTCGAAAAATATGTTAACAAAAGAACCTATTATAAACTTTTCGCATAACTATCATTTTATGGTAACTAATTTAATCAAAATTACCTCCACTCGCATTGAAAATTTTCGGGCAAGTTTGGGCAGAAGGCCTGGTGGTATGCAAAGTTTTGTTTGGGGACGCTACGACCTTCTAATTAATTACAAGGTTTACCAGGGAAAAAAAGAAATGTTAAGGTCGAAAGAATTTTCCCGGGGATTTTCCTTTGCTCTGAACGATAGCATACTTCATGTAGAGGAAATTGAAGAAGTGGTTGATGAGAACTTACGCTGCGAGACCAGTTTTAGCCATGGAGTGAGCCCCATTTCCTTTGGACTTTTACCTTTATTAAGCAAAATTAATTATCTTCCTTTTAAAATTGATGTTACTGTAAATGGGTCTATTGTTAATGTCCTGTCGGAAATTGGTGTGGAAAAAAAAGGTCTTTTTACAGAAGAAATTATTTTCGAAGAGAATATCAAAAAAGAAAGTGTCCAAAGAAAAAGACCTCTTCCGGATCCGGAAATACAGGAAGAAAGACTTGAAGAAGAGGCATCCAATGAATTTTTCGTTTCGCCGATTCAGTTTGAGAAAGAAATTAATGAAGCCCCCGTTCCCATTTTCCGGGAAAACAAAAAGACAGTTTCAGTTCCTTTCCCCAATCAACAGTATTATAAAAAGCATCAGCTTTTCTATGATTATTTTTTTAATAACTCATCCCAAAAAAAGAAATAGAACTAGTCACGGCACTATAAAAATGATTGAATACTGATTAGCTTATTTTATTCGAAAAAATTTATGAAAAAATGATTTTTTCCTGTTTATTAATTCCTCATTTTCTTTCATAAGGGATATTACTTGTTCTTTGAGCTCTCTAATATTTTGGGATAGGGAAAAGTTTCTGGTTTTAAGTTCTTTATTTTCTACTGATAATTCTTGAGTTTTTTTTGTTAAAGCAGAATTTAGCAACTGAATATCTTCTTTTTCCCTGATCAAACGCCTCTGAAGATCCTTTAAAGTGGTTTTAAATAACTTATCCAGCTTCTGAAGTTCAACATCTTTGGCAGCTAGTTTCTCCTCCAGCGTTTCAGCCTTTGTAATACCCCATGAGTATATCTTGAGCATTTCTTTTTCCTGCCGGCTCAGTTTCTGTTCTAAATAGGAATTGTTTGCCTGTAGATTGCCGGTCCTGGTTAAAAGACTCGATGAAAGAACTTCAAGAATATGGAATTCTTCTGATAGCTCCCTTTCTTTTTCTTTAATCTTTGTAAATTGTTCTGGGTGAACTATTTCCTGCGGTGGTTTTCCTACGGTAAAAACAAAATTTCCAAACCTGGACGGGTTATCTGAGATATTTGATGTGGAATGATAACGGGTTAGCTCAAGAGCCGTATCCACAGCTTTGCTTCTACCCCATTTCCAGTTCTTTCCATTATTGAGAGAATACAAATGAAAGAGGATATTCTCATTTTCCCAGAATAGAAGAAGTCTGTCTTCCACAAGGTAGATTGGTGCAATCGGTCTTGACTCGCTGGGAACTTCAGTAGAGGTGTAGCTTTCCCATTTACCTGTGCTGGACTTACTGGTGTAGTTTAAAAACATTATCCCCTTCTCACGGCTCATCCAGGAAACGTGAAGTGTATTGTTACCGTCAGTAAGAAAACTAGGCATAAAACAGTCCCGCTGCGGTACATCCAGGTATATAGTTCTGCCGGGTTGTTTTGTTTCCTTTTCAAGATCGCGGAATACCAGGGAATATTTTTCTTCTTCAAATAACCTGTGCATAATATAAATGTGATCTTCAGAATCCCTCGAAATAAAACCGTATTGTTCGCCAGGATAATTACCAAAATCCAGAATTGATTGTGTCTGCCATTTGCCTTTTTCATTACATAGGTAAAAAATCCACCACATTTCACGTTTTTCGTTAACGGCCAGACAGAAGACATGCAGGTGGTCTTCTTCGTCCAGACAGAATGAAATCCAGCAAATTTTTTTGCTTCCATCCAGGCAAAAAGGTTCAGGCTTTTCTTCACCTTCTGCATCAGTGAGACAAAAAAGATTTCCTTTGTGATCATAACCTAACAGGCAAACCCTGCCCTTATTATCCGTTCCTGCATCAAAACCGGCGACCTGAATACCTAAAATGTTTTTTTTAATCGAGTGCCAACTTTCATTTTCATATATAAAATGGTCAAGATATCCATGATCGTCCAGGGCAAAATAATGTTTCTTATCTCGCAGGGATACGATCAAAGGAATCTTATCTGCCGGGGCCAGTTTGTAGTTTTTCATATTATCCTCCTTTCTCATCTTAATTCAGTTTCTTCCTACTTATTGATATTAAGAAAAAGTCAAGGTTATTATTAGCATTTATTGGAATTACATAAGATAATTGCAAGAAAAGTCTAACATAAAAGAATAAGGGCGAGGCATCCTCTATTTTACAGTCTTATACAGATAATGGTTGTTTGTCTTATTCGCTCCCAGCAATTATACTTACAGTTAAATAGCTAGATAACTCGTGATACTAAAATATAGTACTTATAGTACTCGAACAGATGTAATTCTTTGTTGGAGTACATACAAAACTCGTGGTCTGTACTCATAGTACTCGAAGTACTCCAACAGAAAGAAAGTGGTATGATTGTTCATGT
>JAUSPO010000051.1 GCA_030656575.1 Bacillota bacterium | reverse complement strand
AACCAAACATATTATTTTTATTAACAGCTAAATTTGACCTTCCGAAATTGGATTCATGTGCTGCAATGGATGCAATTACGAGCGCATTCACCCCAAACTCCTTCTCCGCCTGAACAAAAGATTCACTAATGCTGACCATTCCCTCAGCTCCTAATTCCCTCCATGCCCGATCTAGCATATCCGCATTAAAGCCTGATTTTGAGAGGACGGGGATATCTGCACCGCGCAGATTTATGGCAACCAGATAGTTGTTCTTTCGCGCAAAGACAATATCTTCTAACTGGTGGTTATGCTCTTTTACCCGGCGATTATCTTCTTCAAGTTCTCTTATATAGTTATTTATTTCCAAGAGCTGCTCCTTCAGGTCATTGTATTCTGATGGATGCCTGCTAATGCTCTGGACTAAATTGTGAAGTTCCTGCTGTTCCAGCCTCAGGGTATAAAGACTGCTAAAAGCAGTTACCAGTGTAAGAAAAACGGAAGATACAAAAATAAAGCTCGTCCTTGAAATCATCATTAGAATCCATCCTTTAGGAAAAGACACCTTTTATTACTAGTATATAAATTATTCTATAATAACAATAATTAATCCTTTATTCCTGGTAAAAAAAAACATTACACCGCTCTAATTCTTAATATTTAGGGAGACGTTGATATGCAGAGTTTTTGGCTACCAATAAACTGCTACACTTTGTTACATAGTTAAAGGGATATCTTTAGTTGTAGTAAACACTTCTGAGTGATTGGAGTTGATTTACTTGCCTGTAATTGACGCTCATGCCCACTGTGGATTGACCCTGCCTTTTGAGCAGCTGCAACCCCGTTGGAAAGAGGGAAATATTGATGGAGGGGTTCTTTTTTCTCCCGTTGAAGAAATCTATGACCGCAGCGATTACGAATTCACAGACAACCAATTCTACCGTGATTCCCGGGATAAGGTTCATTCTTACCTGGAATCGCTTAAATCCAAAAATATTTTTATATACTGGTTTGTCTGGAATGATTTTGTGCTTCCCGGCGATGGCTTCATAGGGATAAAATGGCATCGTCATTCCGATGAACCTCAGTATAATTATGATTCGGAAGCCTGTAAGGACTTTCTGGAGCATATCTGCACAGTCCGTATGCCTGTAATCATTGAAGAGGAATTTCATCACACCCTTAGGCTGGCGAAGATTATAAATAAACGGACCGTTGTAATTATTCCTCATTTTGGTGGCTTAAATGGAGGCTATAGAAAATTAAAAGCTGCAGATCTATTTGAAAACAACGCGGTCTATGTAGATACAGCCCTGGCCAGCCGCAAAGAAATAGAGGATTTTGCTGCAGATTACGGAGTTGACCGCATATTATTCGGCAGCGATTTTCCTTTTGGGGAACCAGCTGAGGAGAAATATAAGCTAGAAAAGATCTTCTACGGAAAAGATCGAAAAAAAGTTTTCGGTCAAAATCTTTTTGAGCTTTTAGAATAGGGGTCAGGCTTGCATTATTGCATTTCCTCTTCGATCACCCGAATTATCGACAGGCTTTCGTCCTGCCCCGCTCCATAATAGCCGCGACTTACCTGATATGGAGTTATGTTAAGATATTCCATCAAAGATGCTTTCTGCGCTATTTCATGCTTGATGGCCAAATAAATAATTATATTTCTAGCCAGTAATATTTTTCGGTTTCTACTTTTTGAACCAAGCAGTATTTCTTCCTGTACACCTATTTTTTTTATTACTATCTTAACAAGTTCTTCCATACTAGCGTTTAGTTTTAAGGTATCCCTTACTTTATTTTTAAAAGGCATCTGTAGGGCCTCATCATTTGATGATGTATGCTTTATTATTTCAAGGTTTTCCAAATGCTCCATAAATTCCATATACTGAATTATTGCTGTCGCTGCCTGATCATTAAATAAACTTAAACAAAAGTGCGAATCTACAAAAGTATTTTTGCCAAACAAGTAGTCCAGATGACTGCTCCAGGGATAATCTAATGTTGGGGTAATTCCTGCCCGAATGGGATTGTAGTGAATGTATTTCAGTAAAGAAAGCAAATAACTGTCTTTATCGCATAGTATTGCTTTATATCGCTGTTGAAAAACGTGACCCACTCTTTTATTACATTGGTTATACCACTGCGTATACGATTGCTGAATGCCCTGCATTATTTTTGACAAGGGATACTCTTGAACTTCTAAAATCAAATGGACATGATTATCCATAATTACGTATCCATATAAAAGGAAAGAAAACCGGTCCTTGTATTTTTTAATTAATTCTCTGTAACGTTTTTTATCTTGGTCAGAGACCAGGATATTTTCTTGATTATTTCCACGAGCAATTACATGATAAACAGCCCCGGGGTAATGTATTCTGGGTTTTCTAGGCATTTAACTCACCAAAAATCCTTTGTAATATGGTCATTTTATCCATTTTATCAGCAAACTGAATAAAATGCAATAATGCAAGCCTGACCCCGTACAGAAAAATGGGGTGCCCGAAAGAATAACAGGCAACCCCTTTAACTATTCCCCCATGGCAATCTCTTTCCTGCCGATGTATTTTTCTCTGAGCTTGGGTTTGTCTATTTTCCCGGTAGCATTGCGAATAATATCGTTAAAAACTATTCTCTCAGGCCATTTATATTTTGCCAGCCCATGCTGGGAGCAAAAATCAACGACTTCTTTTTCTTCCATTGTTTCCCCTGGATAGAGCTGCACGATAGCCATAGATATCTCCACCAAACGCTCATGAGGATACCCTATTACTGCCACATCTGCAACCTTCGGGTGACGACGCAAAACATCCTCAATCTCCACCGGGAAGATATTTTCCCCACCCCGTATGATCAGATCTTTTTTCCTGTCCGCAATGAAAATGTACCCTTCTTCGTCCGCTTTCACCAGGTCTCCGGTGTAAAGCCAGCCATTTTTAAGAGTAATTGCAGTCATTTCAGGATTTCTAAAATATTCTTTCATATTCCTGGGTCCATAAATGATCAGCTCTCCAACTTCTCCGACAGAAACATCCTTCCCGTTTTCGTCCACAATCCTTGTTTCCACATTAAAAGTAGGTTTACCGATAGAGCCAGGCTTGGTTAAAACGTCTTCATCGTAAAGATTTGTAAGACCCCCACCTCCACCTTCAGTAATTCCGTAAATATTACCGGTCTTGAAGGGAAAAATCTTTTTCATATCCTGGAACAGCGAAGAAGGTACCGGTTGTGCGCCCACAAACATACTTCCGGTAAAATGAGAAAGGTCGTACTTCGTGATATCAATAACTCCCTTTTTAATCGCGTTTACTAAATCAGACATGGTTGGCACAGAAACCTGGCCATCGTTAACTTTTTCTTCACAGATCGTATCCAGTAAATATTTTGGATCATTAAGTTCCGTTAGAATAATAGTAGTACCACCTGCAAGGTAAGAGGGAAAATTTAAAAAGAAGCTTCCGCTATGATAAAAAGGATGGGGATTAAAGTAAACAGTCTCATACCCCAGAGAAAAAGTGAGCGCATTTCCAATACCGATCTGGTAGAGAGTATCATGGGACTGGCAAACAGGTTTAGGGGGGCCGGTTGTACCAGAGGTAAACATCAATTCTGCAGGATCTTCTCTCTGCACATCAACAAGGATATCCGCAGGATCACCAGTCTTGATAATGTCATGATAAGAAGTCATCCCCTCAGGAACATTATCCCCAATACATATATACGAGCTGATGCTTCCCATCTCTTTCTTAATAGGCTCTACTTTGGACAGGAAGCCTTCATCTAAAATAAATGCCTTGGGACTGCAGGCCGCCGCAGCATACTGAATATCCGCACTGGCAAAACGAAAGCTAAGGGGAACAGCTGCGGCTCCAACTCTTAAAATAGCATGAAATGTTACTACCCATTCCAGGCTGTTCATCTGCAGGTGAAGCACAAAATCACCTTTTTGTATCCCCATTTTTTTCTGCAGATAATTGGCCACCTTATTTGTCTCTTCATTAAACTCTTTCCAAGTCAGGGATCTTCTCTTTTTTTCGGAAGGCTTTCGTTCTACGAGATATTCCGTATCCGGATATTTTTTAGCATTAATAATTCCATACCGGGCAAAGTTCACTTTTAAATACCTCCCTCTTTGGGAATTCTTGCCTGGGTGATACCGTTAACCACGTACTTGGGATTTTCCCCTGCGGCCACACGTTGCAGGTTTCCCACAGCCTCTATTAACATACGCCTAAAAGAACCGGCTGTAACGCCTGCTATATGAGATGAAACAATTAACCTGTCACTTGCTGCTGCTGATAAGGCCAAGAGAGGGTGATCCACCGGCGGCGGGTCCGGTGAAAAATGGTCCACGGCAGCCCCGCCCAGATGTCCGCTTTCCAGTGCTTCTGCCAGGGCGGACTGGTCAACAATTTCACCCCGGGCAGTATTGATAAGCAAAGCTCCCGGCTGCATTAAAGCAAGTTCGTCTCTGGATATTAACCCGCGGGTATCTTTATTCAGGGGAAGATGCAGACTTATTACTTCGCTATTCTCAAGCAGTTCCTGAAATGAACAGTAAATAACTTTTAACTCTTCCTCCATGCTCTTATCAAGACGATAAGGGTCATAATAGCTCACTTCCGCCCCCATAAAGACAGCCAGCCCGGCAACCAGGCGGCCTATAGCTCCCAGACCAAGCAGCCCGATTTTTGTGCCTCTTATTTCCTTCAGTCCGGTTGTGATAAACTCTCGCTCAATACTGGCGTGGTTTCCGGCTTTTACCTCCCGGTTACCTATTATCATTTTCCGTTGAAGGGCAACAAGCACCCCTATGGTAAATTCAGCCACAGTGGTGGCATTTTGTCCCGGGGTATTGGCTACCGGAAGGTTTAGTTCCCTGGCGGCATCGATATCAATTTTATCAAAACCGGCACCGAACACTTGCAGAAAGCGTACAGAATGAATATTTTGAATTATGGAGGCGTTAATGGGTGGATTTGCCGCTGTCACAAGCAGGAAATCAGCTTCCTTACAGGCCTCAATAATCTCCTTCTCCCCGAAATCTTTGGCAAAAATAAAATCCCAGCCGGAAGGTATCTCCACTTTGCGCTTTTCAAATAATTCTTGAGGTAAATAACTAACAACTCTTGGCATAATATGCTCCTTCTTTCTTTTTACAGTTCTCGTTTTTTTAGAACTTCAAGATAAAGCTTCCTGTAAGCTTCTAAATCTAATATCATTGCCTTTTCTGCCTCTTCAGGATCACGATTTTTAATGGAGTTATAAATTGCATGATGGGTTTTCATAACAAGTTCAATATTATTTTCTTCCAAGGTAAGATTTGAGTAAGTTTGAAAAATAAGTTTACGAATAGCCTGGACTACATAAAATAAAACCATATTCTGTGAAGCTAAAGCAACAATTTCATGTAACTCAAAGGTTTTTCTATAAAATTCTTCTTTTGATTCTACTCTCAAATCAAGAACTTTTGACATTGCTTCAAGATCTTCCTCTGAACGGTTAAGTGCTGCCATTTTAACAGTTACACATTCAATAGCTTTTCTTGCTTCCATCAATTCATCGAAACTGGCTCTTTGGGTTTGTAAAAGTAAATCAAGACCATTCACAATAATATCTGAGTTAATTTTCTTAACAAATCTACCACCTTTATAGCCCTGTACAGTTATTATTAACCCTACCCCTTCCAGTTCTCTTAAGCCTTCACGCGTAGCAGCACGACTTATTCCTAAAGTCTGGGATAGCTCAATCTCGGTTGGCAGTTGATCTCCAGCGTTATATACTCCGGAAATAATGTAATCTTTCAGCATCTCGAAAACATAATTATGAGCGGAACTTTTTTTGTAAGGCTTAAAATTAAGTTTAGTCTTTTTGTCCATGAAAACCCCCCTCTTTGTTAACATCTTCGTCATGTAATTAATTATGTACCAATGTCTGACATCAGTATTATTTATATAATATTTTTTTCTGATAATTTTGTCAAGTGCTTTCGAATACTTTTTTGAGGTTGCAGCATTATGGAGAAGCCGCAGAGAAATAGAGGATTTTGCTTCAAATTTTTTGGGTTAAGCGGGTGTCAGGCTTGCATGCAAGCCTGACACCTCTATGCTATGATCAGTTCGTTTAGAGTTCTTTTGGGGACGTGGTGGATGTTGTTTTCGTCGCGCCAGTAGCGGGTGTCTCCGTCGCTTCCTGTGGTTTGAAGGGTTTCCAGTACGACCTTTTCGGCGGGTTTCCCGAGAGCCAGGACAAGCAGGATAGTGAACTTATCAGGTATGTTGGCAAACGACGCAGGCGGTCGCGGTTGATGGAAGCGATCATACATCCTCCCAAGCCCAGTTCTGCTGCACCGAGCATGATCGTCTGAGCAGCAATACCGTGGTCGCAGCCTGCATCCTCTTTAATAGAAGTATCACATAAAATTACTATGTATGCTGCAGGCTTTTTTCCTTCCTCCGGGCCTTTCCAGTCTATTAGACTGGCCGCGAAGGAAAGACAGGAAAATATATCCTCATTTTGGGCAGGATTTGCTGAGAGAATATATTTTAAAGGCTGCTATTCATGGCGGAGGCTGTCATCCTGGCAAGTCCAATGAGTTTCCGAAGGGTTGTTTCCTCAACCCTTACGGATTGTTCAAAACGCCGGTAGCTTCGGTTTTTGAGGACAAGATCTTCTAACATCGTATCCCTCCAGTATCAGTATCAGTTTGGAATCGTTTTCTTCAGACATAATCAAACCTATAATGAAAATGCCCCTACTCTACAATTTAATTGCTGTCCCATAGGCGATGATCTCAGCCATACCGCTTGCCACCTGTGACGAGGCATATTGTATACCAATTATCCCATTGGCCCCTAATTTTTTTGCCTCTTCAATCATCTCGTCCGTAGCTGACTCGCGAACTTTCCTCATTAGCTCTGAGTACTCCTTCACTTCTCCTCCTACGAGGTTTTTAAAAAAAGCCATAATATCCCGCCCCACATGTACCGCACGGACTTTGTTTCCCATTACAACTCCCAGTACCTCATACTCTGCATTTAACAGAACAGTAGTGGTTAACAACATTTTCTACTACCTCCCTTGTTTGTTATCTTTTTTAAATCTTACAAATTTTTTCCTTCTTATTATTAACCGGTAGTTTTAAAACTCACGTTGGCTCCAGAAAAACACTCCCGTTCTAAAAAGAATAACATAAATAACCAGGAAGATACCCAGGGGAACGAGGGGGCTTTGCCCATAAAGCCAGTATGGAACTGCCTTCATCTGATAAAAAAATGAAAATGGTGCGGCTGCCTTAAAAAAACCGAAAATAGATAACGCCCCCCAGAACAAGGCAGCAACCACTCCCGCTTTGACGGGTTCGTGAATGAGCACTGAAAAAACAGCAGTCCCCGTATAGATTACAATGGCTCCGGCAAAAGTGATTACAGTAGATACCAGAAACGCCCATATATTAAAAGTAAAACCCTTCATCATTGAAATGAGTATTAATAAAATGCTGGAACCAAAAAGGCAGCATCCCAGCAAAAATATTCCGGCTGACAGCTTGGTTATAAATATTCCCCTTCGGGTAATAGGCTTACTAACCAAAAACGGGGCAGTTCCGTAGGATATCTCCCCTGCAAGGGAACCCATTCCCAATATAATTGACGTCAGGGCAGCAAGCTGGGTCAGGTTTTTGGCAGTCCATTGACTCCAGGCATAGTTATCATAGCTTGACACGAGAAAATCTAACTCTTGTGGATCAACAAAATACGATATATCGATATTGCGGAAAAAAGTATCAATAAAAGTATATAATAAGGGAATTGCTGCCGCAAGAACGGCCAGTATTGAAAAACAAATGAAAAACTTGACCCTGTTTTCTGTTATTTCCTTGCGGAAAAGAGCATAATTAATCATTTATTTTTCTCCTTCCATATAACGTAAAAAGATCTCCTCAAGATCAGGATTTATTACCTCAATGACATAATGGGGAAAAGATACACATTCCTGCCAGGTCTCTTCCAGATTTTCAGTAATAGTGATCCTGTAAACCAATCCATCCCGATGCACTTGGCTCACACCCGGCTTTTTAAATAGCTCCGGGGGAGGTTCTTTTTGAAAGACAACTCGAATTTCTTTTTCATTCTCTCTCAGCTCATCAAGCGAGCAGGTCTTTAGCAGTATCCCATCACGTATTAAAGCGACCCGATCCGCTACCCTTTCCACATCCAGAAGCTGGTGTGATGACATTAAAACAGTTTTCCCCCTGGAAACCATCTCCCCCAGAACAGCGCCAAAGAAAATCCGGCGTTTAATGGGATCAAACCCGGTCGTAGGTTCATCGAGAATCAGCAGTTCCGGACGGGGGGCCAGGGCCAGCACAAGGGCCAGTTGATTCTTCATACCCTGGGAGAGTTCATGAACTTTAACCCTAAAAGGCAGCTTGAAGACATCCAGATAATGTTCCACCATCTCATCATCCCACTCCTGGTAAAAGCCCCGGCAGAATTCCATAATTTGTTTTACTGTCATATACCCATAAAACCTGGTTTCCTCACCTACATAACCTACTTTCTGCCGGATCTGCAGTCCGCTTGTGAGAATATCCATTCCCAAACAAAAACCGCCTCCGAAAGTAGGGCGCTGCAAACCCATAATTAATTTAAGGATAGTACTTTTCCCTGCGCCGTTAGGACCTAGAAGAGCAAAGACGCTGCCTTCGGGAACTTCCAGGTTGAGGTTCTCAACGGCAGGAATACCTTTATATTTCTTACTCAGGGACTTCGTTTGGATCGCCCAGTTCATTATTCCCCATCCCCCTTTTGAACATTCCGCAAACGCTCTTTCCAGGCCTTTAACCGCTCTTCCCAGATAGCATTTAGTTTCTCTGCTGTTATCCTGAGATTATAAGATTCAATCAAAACTTTATTGATGAGGCTTTTGATTTGAGTATGGCGCTCTTCTTCCTTAAGCAGAGGTTCCTTCTCACTGACAAAGGTACCTCTTCCCTGCTCCGCAATGAGCAGACCGTCCCGTTCCAGTTCGTTATATGCCCTGGCTATGGTATTGGGGTTAACAGTAAGAGCTACGGCTAATTCGCGAACTGAAGGAAGCTGGTCTCCGGGCCTTAGTGCGCCACCAGCCACAGCTGTTTTGATCTGCTCCTTCAACTGTAAATACATAGGTACTCCGCTGCGCGCGTTCAAATGGAAGAAGTTTTTCAATACCATACCCCCTGCAAATTGTATCAATGTATTAATACAATTATATTATAACATAACATCAATTCCTGTCAACAGGAATAATTTCGAGTGTGATTTCGAGAAATATAAAAAAAAGGCTCTTTATCACTCTACATCTCAAAAAACCCAAAGCCCAGCAGAAGTTCCACTGCAGCAATAACAAAGAAGATAGTGATAGTAAGTCCTGACGCCCAGTTGAACCAACCCTTAGGAAGCCAGTTAGCCCGATTCGGCAGAAGAGGTAAAGCACCTGACTGCCTTTGTAATTTCTTCAGACCGTAGATTAAGCCCACTAAAAAAAGAAGCATTACAAGAAAAAAAACGACGTTGCTGACCGGTTCCAAAAAAGCTTCCAGCTCATAATTGGAGGCAGCATACATGTAGGTTACAGCAATCGCATTATTGAAAAAATGGTACAAAATACCTCCCCAGAGAGAACCGGTCTTAATCACTACCAACCCAATAATCAGACCTAGTATAAAGATACTGAAAAAATTAATAAAAGAGACATGAAATAAAGCAAATAAAAGAGCGCTTAAAACAAGTGCCGGGACAGCACCATGCTTTTCAAAAGAAGGCATGATCGTTCCGCGGAAAAAGACCTCCTCACATATTCCGGCAGAAATTGCTATCACAAAATAATATCGCAGCAGATGGACGATAGTGGTGGGGTAAGGTATTGCCACAATCGGTTCATATCCATAATTGATCAGAATGGATGCCAGGCTTGTTGTGATATACATGTTCACTATCCAGGCACACACTACCAGGAACAAAATCGTAGGGATAAACTTTTTCTCCAGCGTCCTTACCCGTGCGAATACTGCCCCGTTCAACCGGTAGCGTCTCCAGTACCATAAGGCGGGTATTAATATCAATATCCACTGGGTCACAAGCATGCCAATTTCAAAATGTAACATTTGCACAACAGATCCAACGATCAATAGTAGGGCAAATGTTGCTAAAAGCAGGCGCATAGCTGAACCTACAGATGGTTGTAAGGACTTTTCCTCTGTTGAATATATTGGCTCAATCTGCGAATCGTCAGTCATAAGCAACTCCTCTATTTTTAAGCCATTTTATCAGCAAACCAATAATAATGCAATAATGCAAGCCTGACCCGGTTGTTCCCCTGAGTAAGTGAATATTTCAAGACCCCGTTTTTATTGCATTTTATCCAGCAGTAATTGAGCGGCTCTTTCTCCGAAAAGGGGGTCGTTTATATGTAAGTTCAGTTCTACTATTTCTACCAGGTTGTTGGTTATTCCTTTGTGCATTACTCCGGCAAATTTCTTTCCTGCTTCGGGGTCGTAAAAAGGTTTCCCCAATGTGTCCAAACTGGAAAATCCTTTAAGGGGGACAAGGAGAACCGTGGGGCCTTTTGTTTTATTAACTCTCTCAACGATCAATCTTGCAATTTCCTGCTTCTCTTTGCTGCTGGTCTGGACGAGCAGGACGAGGGGATTGTGCATATGGATATTTCTCTTCTGAAACTTTAAGGGCAGAGAATCTATCGTCCCTGTCCAAGTAAAAAAATCAAGTGCGCCAGGGGCAATAACCTGAGGAATCCCCTTTTCACAGGCAGCCTTGATTTTTTCTTCTCCCCCACTGATAGCACCTCCACAAACAAAATTAACCAGTTCGTAGATCGCGAGATCCAATAAGCCCTTTAAATAACCATCTCTGACAAGTTTTTCACACGCATTCGTGCCCACAGCATGAAAAACAACAGGCTCATAACCCTTCTCAAGAAGCAATGGTTTACAATAGTCCACATAGCTGTGTACTCCCAAAGTTGTGATCGCAATGATTCCTTTTTCTTCCTTTTCTTCTTCTTTCTGTGCCTCCACCATCCCGCAAATAGCACCTGCCGCGCGCTGCAATGCCATCTTCGTGATGCGGTTTAAGCCCCACAGGTCACCGATTGTCTGCATCATAACCTGATCAATACTTACGGAGCCTGGCGTAACCATGGGAGTGAATGCAATGGAAGATAGCATTAACTTTGGAATTTTTACGGGAAGACTCTGCATAACCGCTAAGCCCAGGGAAGTCCCCATCGAACCTCCTATGGAAACAAGACCATCGACCCTGCCCTCATCAGCTTGTTTGTTTACGATCTTTGAAGCTCCCCGGGCCATTATAGATATAGCTTCCCCTTCGCCCTTACAATTTTGAACATCCTGCACACTGCTTCCTGCGGCTTCAGCTACAGCTTCATGATTGAAATCAGGGTCAAATGAATGTTTTCCGAAGATTCCGACATCAATTACTATGGGAGTGTGTCCCCTTTCGCTGATAAGATCCTTCAGGTATTTCGCCTCTGAACTTTTTGTATCCAGGGTAGCAATAACCACAATCATTTTTTTGCTTTTTTTCATAGAAACTGGCCTCCGTCTCATAAAAATAAAAAGCTGTGTATTTTAGTCCTTCTATATTATATGTATATTCCCTCTTTTCTTAAGAATTTGTTTTTGTTAAATAACTATATACTTTTAGATGCTTAAATGAAGGGCAAGTTCCTACTTCTTCTTAAGATTTAAATAAACGTATACTCCAATTAGTAATACCCAGTTAACACCATCAAGGTAGAGAGAATCTGTACCATCAACGATGAAATTACTGAGGGGGTATAGAAAAGGCGTGGGAAAGTAATCTTTGGTATGAGCCGGTATATCCATGAGGATATGCAGCGGCCAGGCCAGTGAAGCAAACCCAAGAGCTTTGTTTAATCTAAAAAGGATGAAAACAACCAGACCGGCTATTACCAGACTGTGGGTAACATTATATTATATGTACTGTAAACCCAGGCTGGAACTATTTCAGGAGGAGGACTGCCCATAATGGGAAAACCCGCTAGAAAACGGTAAAGCAAAAAAGGCCCGAACGATACAGCATCAGGCAGGATGCCAAATGAAAAGGCCGCCCAGTAGTATTTTCTCCAACCGAATAATGCCCCGCCCCATAATCCATGAGAAAATATATCGAAAACAACCACCCCCTGTCACCGGACAATATACTTTTCAAGAAGATAGTTTCCCCAATTTGTAGTTATTGTAAAGAAGTTAATGAAAAAGATCCAAGGGTTAGAGGGAATGAAGAAAATCTTGAAGGGAAACAGAATGAGAGGCAATCATGGCACAGGTTAGCGCTATTTATTCGGCCCCTGAAAGGGCAGATGTTCTACTCAGAAATAGGATCTGAGTAGATTCCGCTGCGAATAATTGTATCTGCCAGAGCGGCAGCACCAAATCCATTATCAATATTCACAACACCAATGCCGTTGGCACAGCTGTTCAGCATTGTGAGAAGGGCTGACAGACCGTTAAAATTAGCTCCATATCCTATACTGGTAGGCACTGCGATAACCGGGATATCTACAAGACCGGCCACCACGCTGGGCAATGCCCCTTCCATCCCGGCAGCAACAATAATAACTCCCGCAGACTGTAATTGTTCTAAATGGACTAAGAGCCTGTGGATCCCCGCAACCCCCGCATCATATATCTTTTCCACAGAATGGCCCATAATCTCCGCAGTAACAGCTGCCTCTTCGGCAACGGGAATATCAGCAGTTCCTGCAGAAATTACCAATATTTTTCGTTGATACTTTTTCCCTTCTTCAGCAGTGAGGCTAATGATTTTAGCCATTTCATGATACCTGGCCTGGGGAAATAAATTTCTCACGTCCTCAAAAACATCCCGGCCTGCCCTTGTAGCCATAATATTGTGGTTATAGTCAGCCAGGCTTTGAAAAATTTTTACAACCTGTTCCACTGTCTTGCCCTGGCAAAAAATAACTTCCGGGAAACCTCTTCTCAAGGCCCGGTGATGGTCTATTTTTGCAAATCCAAGGTCTTCATAGGGAAGTATTTTTAATTTCTGGAGAACCTCGTCCAAATCATTTTTTCCATCTTTATAATCTTCCAGCAGCTTAACAAGATACGCATGATCCATGATGCCAATATACCTCCTCACGTTTACAATACACTCTGCACAGCTCCTTTACGATAGATCCATAATTCATTTACTTTGATATTATCTTTCCACTTTTTTACTTTATCATATATTAATTCATCCCGCGGGTAAAGAGTATTCTATCTGCCCGAGTTTCTATAAATACAAAGTATAGAGATCAGGATAGTGGTAAAAATAAGAGGTGTAATAGAAGGATTGCACAATAAGACAAGGAGGAAAACAATGTCTAACATTTACTGTAGCGTAAATAACTGCTACTACTGGAAGAAAGATAATGTCTGTGATGCAAACCAGATCATGATCACTTCAGATGACATGGGTGCCTTCGCACCGGATAGTATGGATGCACTGGATTATAACAAGTTTGAAGAAACTCCTGTAGAAACGTGCATGGAAACTTGCTGCAAATCTTTTGTGGAAAAAGGCTCCGGAGATGAAAAAGAAGATGGGATTATGAGGATGTAGAAGAATATATTATCTTACCAAAAGAACCTCAAAAGCGGCATTGGGAGCAGATCCTATTGCCGTTTTTTTTATGGTTTTCAGTTTTCTTCATCGGGGAGGGAATGGAAGCAAAAATGTCCGGTTATTTCCCATTTCAGCAGGCAGTCTTCCTCACGGGTAATACTGGCGTTGTGTATCACCAGAGGGACGCCTTCTTTATTGGTACGGTCACTGATAATTCCACAATGGTCACGCCCATTGGAGAAACGCCAGTAAACCACATCTCCCCACTGCCATTGATCGAGGTTTCCTTCTACCTCAGTGGTCAGAGGCGTTCCGAAGCGTTCCAGGAAACGTATCTGATTTGGGACACGACGGTGGTCAATATTATGATCAGGAGCATTTAAACCCCAATTCTTTGGATACAGGTTGAAATTTTCTTTCATATCTTCATGGATAAGCTTCTGCAAATCTATACCCGCATTCCGAAAAGCCCGGATTATAACATCAGTACATGCTCCCACATCGGGAGAAACGTCCCCGCCGGGGTAGCTAATAGATACGTAAGCGGCATCGTAGCGAGTTCTACTGTTGACTTCCGCTCTTGCCCCCAGGAGGATAAAGTCAGGCACTGTCAGTTCATCTTCAGGGATTTCTTCCACAGGGGAATAATAACCGCTTCCAAGCGATATTCTTTGTTCTATATCCCGAATAAATGACTCATTGTGCTGCTGCTGGAAAAGATACCCTAATTCTAAAATCGTACTTTTCCAGTAATGGTTTCCAATCCAGACGCTACCAATTAGAACAATGATTACTCCAATAGCTGCGGCAATAAACTTAATTCTTTTCAACGTTTACCTCCAGATAGGAATATTAGTCCTTAACAATAAAGCTGATTAAAAAGCTTAGAATAGAGAGCACCAGGGCAGAGATAACGGCTGTCCAGAAACCGGTTATGTCAAAACCCTTCACCACTGTGCTGGTCATCCACAACATCAAACCGTTAATCACCAGTGTAAAGATACCCAGAGTTAGAATGTTAATTGGAATTGTAAGGAAGATAATAACAGGCCTAATGATGGCATTAATAATTCCAAGAGTAAGAGAACCAAAAATTGCCCCTAAAATAGTAACATCAAACCCTTTTATCAAATATGCGGCAAGTACAATACTTGCAATATTTAAAATCCACCTTTTTAACCATCCTCCCACTTCTTTCTCCCTCCTTTAATGGCTTCTATTATATATATGTATATTCTTCATCAAATACTGATTTCCATGCGGAAAATAAGCCCTTGGCGATTTTTCACACAAAAACAGGTCTGTTCTCCAAAGCTATTACTACAGCGCAGTTTAGCAATTAGCGGAACAAATCTTTCACTGGAAACCAGGCAGCTATTTCTTCTGCCAGAGCAGAGGACTGGAGTTCATACAACTGCTCGCCCAGTTCAGCTCTGCCTTTTTGCGGATCACCAAAATAACAGCGAGGGCCTCCCGCTTCAAGAAAGTCCCGTGCACCTTCCGCAAACTTCTTTCCAATGTTCGACCAGTTAGGGGCAAGATTCGCCTGTATTTCCTTTTTCACCAGTTCGGGGCAGATCCAAAGGCAAAACGATGTTTCCGCTTCCCCGGCGTGAAAGTCCAACTCCGGCCTTTCTCCTCTCAGCAAGCTGGAGCTAGATGAAATAGAATTTAAAATAGCCTTCGATACCAGCACGGAAAGACCTGTCTCCGACATGATTTTAGATGCCGCTTCTTTCAGAGCTGTTATGTTTGGCTTTTCCAGGTGATGACATAGCAGCACAAAATATTTAAAACCGTGCCTTGAAAAAGAAACAGCAATATCTGTGATGAGAGCAATAATTGTGTCCCGGCGTAAAGTTACTGTTCCTGCAAAGGGCATGGCCGCATCGGATAGAGTATATGGTATTACAGGCGCTATCAAAACTTTTAAACCCTTCTCCATAATTTTTGGGACAGCCATCTCACAAAGCTTTAAGGCCCCGAAAAAGTCAGTGCCTAATGGAAGATGCGGCCCGTGGGCTTCCAGTGGACCCAAAGGCTGTAAAATAATAG
>JAUSPO010000050.1 GCA_030656575.1 Bacillota bacterium | reverse complement strand
TTCGCCGCCGCCCAAAGATGCCACATTTTTGATCTCACGAAGTCTTTGAATTTGTTCCTTCATGGGTTAATACCTCCTATCAATTTATTTCTTAAACTCGGCGTTCTTCTTTTGGGGAAAACCATAATTTTAACTATGGCTGTCAGCTGAGTTCTGTTTTTGCCGTTCTTCATCCCTTAATTTTTTTCTAAGAAGTTTCCCCACTGGAGATTTGGGCAATGTATCGCGAAATTCGATGTAATGGGGTACTTCATAAGTAGCAAGACTCTCGCTGCACAACTTTATCAACTCATCGACAGTTACATCCTTTTTAAGAACGACAAAGGCTTTGATTTTTTCACCCACGTTGCCGTCCAAAACACCTACAGCACAACACTCGGCAACTGCCGGATGCTTAAGCAGAGAGGCTTCCACTCTTGTAGCGGCCACCCGATAACCCTTGTGTTTAATCAAATCTACGGAACGGTCGACAAAGAAAAGCCAACCTTGCTCATCCATGCGCACAATGTCTCCGGTTTTATACCAGATCTTGTCTTCCAGCGGAATAAAATGCCTGGACGTTTCCTCAGGTTTATTCCAGTAAGCTGTAACCATATTTTCCGATGATACCAACAGTTCCCCGGGTTCAATGACCTGTACCGGTTCAAGCGTGTCAGGGTTTATTAACTTTACCTGTTTGGTTGGCACTATTTTCCCAATAGTGCCGGGGGGAGCTTGTTCACCAACAGTTACCCCGGAAACAAGACCGCATGTTTCCGTGGCCCCATAAATGCTGTATAAGGGTCTGCCTACTTTCTCAGTCCATCTTTTTTGTGTTTCATTTGGCAAAGCCTCACCGGCGCATACGGCATATAAGACTGATTTCAGGCTATAATCATTAATTTTCCCATGGTCCAGCACCATTTTGAAAAAAGTGGGGGTGCCAAACAGTGTGGTTGCCTGATATTTGTCTACCGTAAAAAGAAATTCGTCAAGGTCAAGTTTGGGCAATATGATCAAGGTATCTCCGGACAAAATCGAACCCAAACCCAAATCCTGACCAAGGATATGGTTGAGTGGAGCTCCCTGCACCGTGATCGCTTTGGTCCGGGGAATTATGGATTCCACCGCTTTTCTGGTCCCGTTAATCGTATCTAAAAAAAGAACATGCTTTATGGGAACTCCTTTGGGGAAGCCGGTCGTTCCGCCTGTATATATTATTTCAGCCACGTCTCTCCCGTCAATTTCAACCTGGGGCGGAGGCGAAGATTGACCTTTCAGCAAGTCATCGAGAGCAAATATTTCAGTCGACTCCATGCCCGGGGGCTTTTTAAACTCTGCCCTATCTCCCACGACGATTATACTTGCAAGGCGGTACTTGCTTGAGGCTTTCAGCACTTGATCAATGTTTTTATTGGAGCAAAATATTGTCCCGGCCCCGCAATCTTGTACAATATAGCCAAGTTCCTCGTGTCCATAAAAATGAGTTACAGGAACTGCTACAGCACCAATGCGCTGCAGGGCAAGCCAAATTACAACCCATTCCGGCATATGGGGAAGGTAAATAATTACCATTTCTCCCTTGCCGACCCCCCTGTCGCCCAAAACACCAGCAATTTTGTCCACCTGTTTATCCAGTTCGGAGAATGTTATCCGCTTTTCCTGAAAAATAAGGGCAACTTTTTCGGAATATTGTAATGCTGTTTTCCGAAAAACACTGTCAATGGTATCTCCATGCTTAACCATAATATTCCATCCTCCCCGTTAAGAAAACTTTCGTTTTAATCTTAGATCTCCGCTACAAATCCTCGATCGCCGCAAGTATATCCGTTTCCGGCGTGAGAACGCCTGCTTCAACTGCTTTTACGGCGACAACAGCGATATCACCTCCCCAAGCTCAAGTACTTTGTCTGGTATGGCCGTAATTTCGGCGCCGGTAATTTTCTCTTCCTCTTTGCTTTTGTTCGACATGATAAGGATTGACAAAAAACTGTTGCAAAACTGAAAAAGCGCTAGCGACGTATAGTAATGCTTAATCACCGTTTAATAATTAAAATTAATATGTTATAATTTATTGTAATTTACAAGCACCTTATCAAACATCCGTATCCTGTTGCTTTGCACTATTTCTATTGTTTTATTTTGCAACTTTCATGCCATCTTTTTTTAAATCTATTAGCCATCTCTGCAAAAACAACCTTTTTACCCTGCATGGCCTTATTTTTAATCAATACAAGCACCATATATTCCAGGACCCTTGATGCCGCAGTGTATAAAAGTACGGCTAAAGAAGGTGGAAATGCATATGAGATATAGTAAGAATAAAGTTTTTCAGCTGCTTAAAGATTCTTTTCCAGATATCCTGGAACGGATCAACGATCCCATAATCGTTATTGACAAAGACGGTTATGTTGTTTACGTAAACGCTGCCTATGAATACCAGCTGGGAGCTTCACGGGGTCAGGTTCTCAGGAAAAACTTATACCATAAATATCCCCATGATAAGCTCCTGCATGTACTGAAAACAGGACAGCCCATAGAAGCAGAGGAACATTACAATGAAACACTTGGTTTTGATATAGTAGCCAGTTTTTTACCGATCAAAGGAAAGGATGGTCAGGTCAATGGTGTAATCGGCGTCGGCAATATAGGTTCCGTATACCATCTAAACAAGTATCTCAGGTCTGTAAAAAGCCAAGGCCGAAAAGGTATAAAAGCAAGTATTTATAAAATGCATGACAGCTTTAGTAAGGTGATTTCCCAGGACCAAAAAATGTTGTATTGCATTAATGTAGTATCCAAGGTTGCCGGGACGGAAGCTTCCATTATGCTAAGGGGTGAAACGGGCTCAGGCAAGGAAGTTCTTGCCCAGGCCATTCATGAAGCAAGTGAAAGACGCACGTATCCCTTTGTGGCCATAAACTGTTCGGCTATACCCGAGACTCTTTTAGAATCGGAACTTTTCGGCTATGTTGCGGGCGCCTTTACCGGCGCCAAGTCTTCCGGGAAAATCGGGAAACTTGAAGAGGCACAAAACGGCACATTGTTCCTGGATGAAATTGGTGATATTTCTTTAAATACTCAAGTTAAATTGCTGCGCTTTACCCAGGAAAGATATATTGAGAAACTTGGTATAAACAAGAGAATACCGGTCAATGTTCGCATTATATCGGCGACCAATAAGAATCTTGAACAAATGGTGCAGCAAGGCGAATTTCGCTCCGATTTATATTATCGCTTAAATGTGGTGCCTATTTTCATCCCTCCTTTGCGGGAAAGATTCGCCGACATATCACTGTTTGCTTTTTATTTCTTAAATAACTATATTAAAAAATATGGAAAAACCATATCCATGTCACCTGATGCCATAGAGTGCTTACAGGATTATCATTGGCCCGGAAATGTAAGAGAATTAAAAAATGTGATTGAACATGCAGTAATCATGTGTCAGGGAGATACAATAACTCCCGATGATTTTAAATTAAGCAAAAATATCGGCGTACAACAAGGTGAGCCAAGCAATTTATGCCTGAATACGGCGGTTGAAGAACTGGAGCGGAAAATAATCAATGCTGCGCTGGAAAAAGCATATTACAACAGATCCAGGGCGGCAAAATATTTAGGGATCAGCCGCAATTCTTTTTATGCCAAGTTAAAGAAATATAATATTGACATTAAAGATCAGCCCACTGCAAAATAGTATTATTCTTTTTCCACGGCAAGATCGGCAGCCAGATCCCACTCATCTGTTTTTGCAAAGATCTCCGTTGCCCTGAGGAAAAAGCTGCCTCCCATTCTCCCGATAATCGTCAGCTTGTGCGCATCTAGATCCCTGCCTGTATAAACCCTGTCCTCTAGATGAAAAACTTTTACTTCTCCAATAACCAGGCTGTTATCTCCCAGGGGGATGATCTGGTGAAGTATGCACTCCATATTAACCGGGGATTCCAAAACTCTGTGTGCCTTGACACGCACCCCGGGAGCTGTCGTCAGCTTTGTATGCTCCAATTCGTTAATGCCCGCAGGAAAATTCCTGGCAGCAATTAAAACATCGCTAAGGATATTTTCCGTAACCGTGTTAACAACAAAGTCACCAGTTTCCCTGATATTGGCCAGCGTATCTTTTTCCCTGCCGTCCGGGCGGATAACAGGGCTGAAGCAAATCATGGGCGGTCTCGTGCTGGCAATGGTGGACATGCTGAATGGCGCCAAATTTGCAATACCATGCTCGTTTTGTGATGATACCAAAAAAATTGGCCTTGGGCACACGATACTGTCGAGCAGAAAATGCGCTTGTTTACGGCTCATGCCGTCAGTAAAAATTTCCATACTGCAGAGCCTCTTTTCCTTCAGTATTATTCTGTCTTTTGCCTTTAAAGATGGATGTTTATAAATATGTGTTCGGCAAGTATGTTGCGATACCCGGGAAAATCAACAGCAGTATAAAGCATACGATCAGTGCCAATAAAAATGGCCATATCCCGCTAAAAATTACTTCCAGGGGAATATGGGGCACCACTCCCTTGATGATATAGACGTTCATGCCAACGGGTGGAGTAATGCATGCCATTCCCACAACCAGCACGATGATTACACCGAACCAGATGGGATCATACCCCAATGTTGTGACAACCACAGGGTAGAAAATGGGGATGGTTAAAAGAATCAAGCCCATGGCGTCAATAAAAAAGCCCAGGATCAGGTAGACAGCCACGATTAACATCATTATCACGATGGGCGGCAACGGCAGTTCACCCACCCATGTTGCCAGCACAAAAGGTATCCTGCTGATGGACATAAACCTGCCGAAAATAACGGCTCCCGCAACCATAACCATGATCATGGCGGTAGTTTTGGTTGTATCACTTAATGCTTTTTTTAAACCGTACCATTTCAGATTTCCTTCCAGGACTGTTAACAGCAGCACTCCGGCAGCGCCAACCGCTCCCGCCTCCGTGGGCGTATACCAACCTAAAAACAAGCCGCCCAGTGAAAGGATAAAAATCACGCAAACTTCCCACAGCCCTCCGCCCAGGGCGCGAAACCTATCCGACCATGTCGCCCTTTCCCCCATCGGGCCAGCCTCGGGATTGCGAACGGCAATAATATAAACTGTGAGCATGTACAGCAGCATCAGCAGTATTCCCGGAAATATGCCGGCCAGAAACAATCTTCCTATGGACTGTTCCGTGGCGATGCCGTAGATGATGAAAAACACGCTGGGCGGGATTAATATGCCCAGGGCGGCGCCTGCGGCAACACAGGCCGTGGACAATTTGTTGGAATACTGGTAACGCTGCATCTCCGGCAGTGAAATAGTACCGATAGTTGCGGCTGTTGCCGTAATGGAACCGCATACAGCCCCGAACAGGGCACATGCCATCTGCGTGGCGATTGCCAAACCTCCGGGCAAATGTCCAATGGCTTTATAAGCAAAATTGTATAACCTAGAACCGATGCCCGAATAAAAAGCGAGGTAGCCCATCAGCATAAACATGGGAATCACGCTAAGTGAATATGACGAAAACATGTTGAATACTTCCATGGAGATCATCGTGGAAGCCGTACCGATTGATTTTAAATAGCTGAATCCCACAAAACCGATAAGGGCCATGGCGAAGGAAATAGGCATCCCCACAATAATAAGGACAAAGAAACATAATATACCAATTAAGCCTACGAGGGCAGGACTCATTTTTTTTCACCCTTTTCCAATAATCCTATTATTTTGCCGACATGAACAAATGCCAGGACGAGAAAACAAAAACCGATAAGGTAGATTAAGGGATAATACGGTATCCTGGTTGTCAATGAAACATCTCCTCGGGAAGCCAGGCCTGCGCCATAAACATACAGTTTCCAGGCAAGAAAGCTCATAAAGGCGACACAAATGCAATGCACGAGGAGTCCCAGAACCTTTCTTATTGCGGGGGAAAATTTATCCACGATGAAAGTAACGGCAATATGCCCGTTTTTAGCCCCGCAGTACGCAATGGAAAGGCCAATTGCCAGTGCTGTAAAAAAGCCGACATACTCATAGGTTCCTTTAATGGGAGCACTCCAGATAGCTCGCAGTAAGACGTTGGCCACAACCAGGGTCATCACACCGAGCAATACACACCCGGCAAACCTGTCTAATTTTTCGCTCATTCCCTCCATAAAACCTGAAAAGTTTTTCATCTTTTTACTTCTCACCTCTTTTCCAAGGGGATGGTCTTGCCTTTCCCGGAGATTACCCCAGCGGGGCAAGGGAGACGCCTGCACGGCTGCAGTCCTCAAAGGCCCATGCATGCCCTCCGCTGCAATCCCTTGCCCCTGCCTGGAGTACATTTTTACGCCCTTCCGCCGGCGCCTAACCGCAGGTTAGGCGCCGCAGCCTGCACTGAATTAGCCGTATATTTCATTATATTTTTCCGACAGGCGTTTGATCATTTCCAGCATTTCTCTTCCGGGAAGACCCCGTTCTTCCACCGACTTGATGTATTTATCCTGGATCGGGATAACCTTTTCAATCCATCTTGCCGTTTCTCCGGGGGAGAGTTCAGGCAAAACTTCCTGCCCAGTTTCTTTGATCGCAAAATCCAAAGCGGAAATGTTTAATTTATCCCAGAGGCCGGCAGCCACTTCCGCGAAGATTTTCTCGTTTACCTCCAGTATTTTGTCCTGGATCTCCTTGGGGAAAGAATTCCATACATCCAGGTTCATGGTAACGAAAAACGTAGCGTTATAGAGGAACGGCGTATACGTTATATAGTCGGTGACTTCTGCCTGCCTGAAGCCCTGTAATACTTCAAGGGGGGCCATGTTGCCCTTGACAATTCCCCTGGCGGCAGCTTCATAAACTTCCGCCTGCGGCATGGCTACCGGCACCGCGCCCAATGCCCCAAGGGTTTCTACGGTCAACCCGAAAGCTCTCAATTCCATTCCCTGAATATCTTCCAGAGTGCGGACGGGAGTTTGCGTCATGAGGTGACCCGGGCCTGTGGCAAAAGCGAACATTAACTTGGTATCCTGCACTTCCTGGGGCTGGATTTCCTTGATTCCTTCCCAGGTACAATAACTGGCAACTTTCGAGTTTTTATAGATTACCCCGGGCAGTTCATAAGCTTCGATCAGGGGGAAACGACCCGGTGTATAACCGAAAACACTCAACCCCACATCGGCAATGCCTGTTTTTACTCCTTCATAAGTTTCAGGTCCGTTTAATAATGTTTGTCCGGGATAGCTTACGATTTTAACCAGCCCGTCGGTAGCCTCATCAACAGCCGCCGCCCATTGCGGCACTAAATCAGTCTCTACTGGATGCACCGGAGGAAAGAAATGCGAAAATGAAAGCTCTACCGGTTTCATCGTTACAGGGGCGGGTGTATCTGCCTTAGCAGGAGCCGGGGCAGGTGCTGCCGGGGCGGATTTTTCCGAAGTGGCACATCCCCATATACCACACAGTAAGAAAACGGCTAAAATAATTACAAATACCTTCTTTAATGTTGTTCCCATACGTTAATTCCCCCTATCCTTTTTTTTAAAAAAATCTTAAGAAACATACTATAAAACTTGAAACCAATCTAACACCTCATTTAAACACCACCTTGATTTGAGAGATGGATCTAAATATTTATATATTAATATGCAATTACCATGCCAGGGCAAAAAATAAATGTGAAATTTTAAATAAAAATGACTGTTTAATCAATAATTAACTTTTACATTTTTGTCATTATTGCTGCTCCCAGCCGTTTTTTAATATATTCTGTTTTTATTTATCTAATTAAAAAAATATATTCAAAAAGTAATAATTGCTCCAATATATTATTAATAAAGGGGGAAGGACTGTTGTATTTACGAACATAATGTTAGGAAATCGATACACTACGTATTTTGTAGATAAAAGCCACTCCTACCCGGACTCAGAGTATACAAAAAACCGGGAAGGGGTTTGTCATCGTTGATATCATCGTCTGTAACCAAGTAAGAAAGCTTGCCGGAGTCTTCATTTTTTATCCATTCCCATAACCAAATGGTGTTTTTCATATATCCTATTTCCAGTTTTCATATCGAGATGGATTCAGCGCAAATAGGGTAAGAATGTCTTTCCATTCTATTTTTTTTATTATTTTCATATAAAAGCCAAATATTTATCCTGAGTTTAGGACATAGAGTGCAAAAAAGCACTGGAACCTCAGTATTTTCGGGGGTTCCAGTGCTTTAGAAATGTCCTATTATTTCAAGTTGACACTTAAATCAAGTTTCGTACTGGATCGAAACTGTGTCAGCGTCATATTAGTTCTGAGCACCGGCAGCTTCATCAACTTTGCAAGCTCCAGATAGATTTTGGATATTTTCGT
>JAUSPO010000042.1 GCA_030656575.1 Bacillota bacterium | reverse complement strand
ATTAGAAACAGCGGCTCTTTATTGCAGTCTGCAGTTATAGGGTTTCTCGACATTGCGTGATCAAAAAGGCTAACTATATCGGTCGATGCGGAAGAATCTTATACTGTGCAATTGGTAAAATTAGTTATGCGGAATATGAGTTCTTATCTAATTTTCTGCGAAAAAGGATACCCTCGAGACATGTTCTGGACTTGATAGTGTAAACAAAATCAGGTTGGAATAGCACTTGCTCTCTAAAAAAACAATCCCCTTCGGGGGATTGAGCAGTAAATATTTTCAAATGTCCAGAAAACGAAAAATGACGCTATATTAACTCCGCATAGTTTCTGCCCCCATAGATTATTCTAACAATAAAAACAGACTTTGCTTCATCATCTATACGGTATAATATAAGATAATTCTTTATAACAATTTTTCGGTATCCATCTTTGCTAAGTCTGGCATCATTGCATAAGCAATACATGCGTGGGTTATTAACAACAGCGTGGTAACTATTTTCTACATCGTCAAGAAAACCTGCCGCTGCTGCTGGGTTAACAAGTTCTACTGCAATGTAATGAACAATATCATCGATGTCCTTGTGTGCCTCTTTTGAAACAATAAGTTTATAAGCCATACTTTTCTCTTGTATTTCTTAGAGATTCAAAGCCATCCATTACTTCACCTTTACCAATAGATTGTTCAGCTACATCTAGTTTTCTGTAAATATCGTTCATTAACATTGTCTTCTCGTAGGTTTCCATACTCATGATGACCATATCACCGTATCCGTTTTTAGTTATAAACACAGGCTCTTTCGCTTTACGGCACATTTCTGAAAGTTCACTGGTTTTTTTCAAATCCCTAATTGGAATAATCTGAGGCATAATCTCATCTCCTTTATTGTTGTGAGTCAATTATATCATAATTATGCCCTAATTTACTACTTATTAATTAATGAGCCATTCTTTGATTTATGGACACCGTTTCGTGAGCGTAGCTGAGTATTTCATTTCGGCCTTGTGGGGTTAAGCGACGGCGGCAAGAAATATCACCTCTGCCGTTCCGTTGTGTTACTAACCCCAAAGCAAACAATGAAATTTTTGGGCATATCTCGTTCACTCTGCTATTTCTTAATCCGAAACGGTACCATCCCCAGCATACGTTTCGGGCGCAAGATCATGATTCCCAAAAAAGCGTTGCTTGCGTGGATGGAAAAAGAAGCGAAATGGTCTATCTTTTGATTAGCAATCAAGAGAGCCCCTAAAAATGCTCTAGTCATAGGGCTTTTATAGGGGCTCGCCTTATTTACGCCTTACGAAACCGGGAAAGGATGAGTATTATGCGGGGAAGTATCCGCAGCCAGTTGAAAGGATCCTGGCAGGTCCGTTTATATATTGACGGCAAACAAAAGTCATATACAGTTAAGGGGAAAAAAGCCGATGCACAAAGATTTTTAAATGAACTACTACACAAACTGGAAACCGGAACATATATTGAACCCACAAAAATGACACTGGCTGAATACTTAAGTACTGGCTTGAAAATATTAAACCTACGGTAAGGCCAACGACACATGCAAGCTACCACAGCACTATCAAAAGCCACATATTGCCGACACTTGGCAGTATTATTTTATCAAAACTAACGCCACTCCACATACAGCAACTCTTAACCAATAAGCAGAAAGAAGGAGGATGTCGACCAGTGGGTAAGCAGCGTTTTAATTATAATCTATACATGGCTGCGGATATCTGAGCTGTTGGGTCTAACAAAATTTAATGTTAAGCTGGACTAAGGTATAATAACCGGTGGGATTAAAACTGATGCCGGTAAAGACCGGATAATCCCCATTCACCCGAAGATCATAAAGTACGTTACTCAATGGTGTGAGAAGGAAGGCGGCTACCTGATCTGCGAGGAAGGCGGGAAAGGGTTATCTCCGAAGAAATACAGAAAGAAGTACTACTATCCCGCGTTGGCATTGGCTGAAGTGCGTAAGCTGACCCCACACGCCTGTAGACATACTTTTGGCAGCCTCATGGTAGAGGCCGGAGTGGACACGATACATATTCAAAAAATCATTGACAACGCTGATTACTCGACTACAGCAAACACCTATACGCACCTGGAAGTTAAATCGTTAAGAGAAGCTATTAGTAAAATTTAGGAGTAAAATTTAATAACAAGGCCACAATAGAAATAGTCCCCATATGTTTAAGAAAGACATTTTCGTACCACTCTATCCCTTTTGTTTTGAGTAGTCGGGAACGGCTTATATAGCCTGCCACCAGAGAAACACCGACATAAAGCATTACGCTTAAGAATATTGTCAGAAAGGGAACCACCATATCAGCTACTCCTAAAAGGAAGTTACCCAGAGGAGCATAAAGGACCAGCATTGTTAAAGAGTTTATGGCCACCATAACCAAGGTTAAACCCATAAATCCCCGGGCCAGGTAACTCCAGACCAGGACCATCGCCGTACAGGGGGCAATCCCTAAAAGTATCATCCCGGCAATATATTGGCCAGCTAAATCTGCATCTAGATATGGAGCAAAAATAACTCTCATGAAGAACCAGGCAAAGAAAAACATGGTAAAGGGCTTAATGCCCCAGTTTACTACCAACGTTAAAATGACGGGTTTAGGGGCCTTAAAGGCATTAACCACTTCAGAAAAGTCGATCTGCACCATAATGGGATACATCATGGCAAACAACAAGACGGCAATGGGAATGTTTACCTGAGCTATGGCGAGAGAATTGAGAAATTCCGCAACACCCGGGAGAACTGACCCCAGGACAATACCTACTACAATACAAAGGGCCACACAAAGGCTTAAATACTTATGGAAAAAAGTTAGTTTATAAGCTTTTTCTGCGCTCATTTTAAATCCCCTTTCTTAAATTTTATTTTTGGTAACGATGCAACCAATCGCACGATAGACTTCTTTTGGGTTTTGGGCAGGAAGTAGCTGCGCAGTCCAAATACACAGTCATTATCATCACTCTTAGTAACTTCTCACTTTACTTGCCGGTTCATGTGTTATACACTAATTGTCCATAGGAAGTATAACCCCAGGCCGATTAAAACCAGGCCGCTTACTTTTTGAATCATATCTCCCCAGCGCTGCATAAAGCCGGGGTTTTTTATAAATCCTGTAAAAGTACCAGCAAGCAACAGAAGGATACTGCGTCCTAGAGCAAAAAAACGAAAAGGAGGAAAAACCCGGCAACGGAGCTCCCTTCTGCGGCTGAATAGGCTAATACCGTAGCAGTAACCGGCGTTGTACAAGGACATGCCGCGAGGCCAAAAGGTAACCCAGAAGGAAAGCCCCGAAGACCCCTTTGTTTTTACCAGACTTTTTTAAAGATGCAGGGTTATAGTTAATGTTAAAGTTAAAGTTAAAGTTAAAGTTAATAAAAAAGTCAACACATTCCGACAAAGTTTCTGAGCATTTTAAGCCCGATGTCCCCGCTCTTTTCGGGGTGGAATTGTGTTCCTATTACATTTTTCGCGTCGTTTATAACTGATGCTGCAAATTCAATGCCATATTTGCATGATGCAAGTGTGTGTGCTTCATCGGTGTCTACATAATATGAATGTACGAAGTACACATAAGAGTTATCAGGCACACCCTCGAAGAACGGATGTTCTTGTGTTATGTTGATCGAGTTCCAGCCCATGTGCGGAACTTTCAGGTCGGTGTGCGGAAAACGGACAACACGTCCGGGTACGATATCAAGACCTTCTGTCAGTCCACCTTCCTCAGACTGACTCATGAGTATCTGCTGTCCCAGACAGATACCAAGCATTGGTTTACCGGAATTCACGTATTCGCGGATAACATCGCGCATTGGCTCGATCTTTTTCATTGCATCAATAAACGCGCCTACACCAGGTAGTATGACGCCGTCAGCCCCCAGTATCTCCTGCGGGTCGCTTGAGATGGTGGGCGATGCACCTGCACATTCAAGTCCCTTCTGGACACTTCGGAGATTTCCGACTCCATAATCAATAATTACGATCTTTTTCATGGGTATCACAAGTATGGTTTTTTACATCAAGTTTACGTGCAGGGTTATAAGGTTTTATTTTTACGTTTTCATCACTTTATGTTGTAGATATTCTTGCTAAATCCTTAAAAGGTCATAAAAAAGTAATTATACGTGAGTCTACGATTAATGAAAAAAAATTAACCGCAGATGGACGCGGATACACTCACTTGCTACCGCAGTTGAGTGCCTGCTACCCGATAGGTAGCAGGTAACGCAGATACGCTTCACGTTAGTGTTTTTGATTCAAATCTATATTTCTCAAACCACGTCATTTTTTGTTTTCATATACAACGACACCTTCCGCCCGCGGGCGGCACGTTCCACACATACAAAATTGAATAATCGAAATCGTTAGCAAAAAGTGTAAGTGAAAAATCTTCATTCGGTCGATTGATACAAATCAATATCTACTTTTTGTGACTTTCTGCCACAGAGCGCACAAAGAACGTAACAACATTCCCTCTGTGTACTCTGTGGCTGTCAAA
>JAUSPO010000030.1 GCA_030656575.1 Bacillota bacterium | reverse complement strand
AGTAATATTATTTGAGATTAACTCTATAATCGATTATAACATTGATCCCATATATTTTCAAGACTAATGGTGAGTTCCCGCATTTTCATCAGGTAACGCCGTAAAATGAATGGTTCTGGCCTCTTTATCTATTTTATCCAGGCGGACTTTTACGGAATCCCCGAGACGGTAAGCTTTTCGGGTGCGCTCTCCCACCAGAGAATATCTTTTCTCGTCAAAGATATAATAGTCATCAGTCATTCTTGTAACATGGACCAGCCCTTCAACGGTGTTATCCAATTCCACAAAAAATCCAAATGAAGTCACTCCGCTGATAGTACCGGCAAACTCACTTCCCTCTTTTCCTTCCATAAATTCAACCTTTTTAAGGTCAAGACACTCTCTTTCAGCCTCCATAGATACACGCTCCTGAGTGGAACAATGCTGCACAAGTTGTGGAAGTTTATTTGCCAATCTACGGGATTCTGTTTTTGTGAGAGTATCATTTAATGAACTGCGAAGAATACGGTGCACCAGGAGATCCGGATAACGTCGGATAGGTGATGTAAAATGGGTATAAAAGGGCGCCGCCAGTCCAAAATGCCCCAGAGAAGACTCACTGTAACGGGCTACGGGTAACGAGCGCAATAATACATGGTTTATTATTTTTTCAACTGGTGTACCTTTAACATCTGCCATTACTTTGTGAAAATAACCGGGAGTGATTTTACTTAAGTCCCCTTTTAATTTTATATCAAAGATAGTTAAGAAATCCCGCAGGGCATAGAGCTTTTCTTCATCGGGACGCTCATGAACACGATAAACAAAGGGAACTTTGGCACGATCAAAATGTGTGGCAACTACCTCATTGCATATAAGCATAAACTCCTCTATGATTGATTCGGAACGCCCACCTCTCCTTACCTTTATTTCTATAGGCCTGCCCTGTTCATCCAGCGTTATTTTAGCCTCTGGAAAATTAAAATCAAGAGCGCCGCGTTTTAATCTCTTTTCCTTCAATACATCTGCAAGCTCAGCCATATCCAGAAAGGTCTGCACAAAGTCTGTATATTCTTCTTTCAGATTTTGATCACCCTCAAGGATTCCGTTTACAGCATCATAAGTCATACGTTTATCCACAGAAATCAGACTTGGGAAAAAACGATAGCTTTCCAGCTTTCCGTCTTCTCTAATCTCCATGATAACGCTCATAGCAAGTCTTAAGGCGCCGGGGTTTAGGCTGCAGATATCGTTGGAAAGCAGGGGCGGAAACATGGGAATGACTCTATCGGGCAGGTAAACACTTGTTGCCCTTTTCGCCGCCTCCCTGTCAAGGGCACTACCTTCTTTCACATAGTAACCCACATCGGCAATATGTACTCCTAAACTGTAGCCGCTTCCATTTCTTTGAAGTGATACTGCATCATCTAAGTCTTTGGCATCAGCGCCGTCTATGGTAACCATAGGTAAAGAACGCAGGTCCTCCCGCTTTTCATGACTGAGATCCTGGGGAATCTGGTTTCTATCCAGATTCTGAAGCTCTTTCAGGACCTTCTCAGGAAAGGAGGAGGGAAGACCATATTTTTTCTGAATGGAGGTAATATCCACTCCCGGCTCCCCTGTCGAGCCGATTACCTCAACAATTTTACATTCGGGAATCTTATTAGCGGAATCGGGCCAGCGGGTGATCGTAACGACTAGTTTATCTCCGGGCTTGGCCGCTGGGCTTCCCCGGGTAACCTGAATTTCCTGGAATAAACGGCGGTCATCAGGAATAACAACGCCCCGTCGCCGGTTGCCCAGGTATGTGCCAACAATACTGGTATTGCCGCGGGTCAAAATCCTGGCAACTTCACCCTGCCTACGACGCCCATCCTCTGAGTCCTTTGTGAGACGAACGATGACCCTGTCCCTGTGCATAGCACCACCCATCTTCTCCGGAGGGATAAAAACATCCTTTTCCCCCGGCGTGTCCGGAAGCAGGAACGCATATCCCTGAGCATGTCCCTGTAATTCGCCCACGATCATACCCATCCCGCGAAGAGGGCTGTAACGCCCCTGAAGCGTTTTAAAGAGGGAGCCTTCCTTCTCCATAGCTTCCAGGATATGATACAATTCCTTAATCTCTTCATCATCGGTAATCTTCAAAGCCTTTAGAAGACCCTCAAGAGTCAATGGTTTATAATTTTTTTGAAACATTATACTTAAGACATTTTTTTTCTTTACTTTCATGATTTTTTTCACCGTCAGTCTTTCTTATTATGAATGATATCTTTTATTTTTGCCAGATGTTACCTTTATATTATACCCGACATTGGCATGAAATAAAAGAGAGAGAGAGTAAATCACCACGATTTACCCTCTCTATCTTATTTTTTATTAATATTTATTACTTCTTAGAAGAACAACGGGGCAAATACCAGTGCCACAATACTCATAAGCTTGATGAGAATGTTAATTGAGGGACCGGATGTGTCTTTAAAGGGGTCTCCCACTGTATCTCCCACCACGGAAGCCTTGTGTGTTTCGCTTCCCTTACCGCCCAGCTGCCCTGTCTCAATCCACTTCTTTGCGTTATCCCAGGCGCCACCGGAGTTAGCCATAAAGATAGCCATGAGAACTCCTGTTACAAGAGCACCTGCTAAAAGCCCGCCAAGAGCTTCTTTACCAAGAACAATACCAACAACAATGGGTGCTATTACAGCTGCGAGCCCGGGAACGATCATTTCCCTGAGAGCTGCAGCTGTGCTGATATCCACACAACGGGCATACTCAGGTTTTGCTGTCCCTTCCATAATACCCGGAATTTCTCTAAACTGACGGCGAATCTCTTCAATAAGGTCAAAAGCCGCCCTACCTACAGCCTTCATCGTCCAAGCGGAGGCAAAGAAGATAATAATACCCCCGATAAAGAGGCCGGCTATGACATTGGGCTCAGTAATATTGATTATCTCAATCTGGGCTGCCGCTGTATATGCCGTAAAGAGAGCCAACGCTGTTAAAGCAGCTGAACCAATGGCAAATCCCTTACCTATTGCTGCTGTAGTATTACCTACGGAATCGAGCTCATCAGTAATCTTCCTTACTGCAGGATCCAGTTTTGCCATTTCAGCAATACCGCCCGCGTTATCAGCTACAGGGCCGTAGGCATCAACGGATACTGTTGTAGCAACGGTGGAAAGCATTCCCACGGCAGCTATGGCAATACCATAGATGCCAGCAAATCTGTAAGCCACAACAATGGCAATTACTATAGTTATAACAGGAAGAGTAGTACTACCCATCCCTAAGGCAAGACCGCTGATAATATTGGTCGCGCTTCCCGTCTGAGAAGCCTTGGCTAAGTCCTGAACAGGTTTAAAGTGATAAGAAGTATAGTAATCTGTCAACTTACCAATAATAACCCCTGCGAGCAGACCGGCAATAATGGCGATAAAGGGTCCGATTTCACCCAAAATATTCATGGAAAGGAAATAAGAAGCAACAATTACTATTGCCGCCGCCACTAAAGTTGAGCGTTCCAAAGCAGCGCCAAGGCGCACTCCTTCTTTGGCACGCACAAAGAAAAAGCCTATAATAGAAGCGATAATTCCAACGGAAGCGACCATAAGAGGCAGCAGCACTCCCGGTAACCCGAAAATCAGGACTCCCACGGTCATGGTTGCAATCATGGAACCTACATAAGATTCAAATAGGTCAGCACCCATGCCTGCCACATCACCCACGTTGTCACCAACATTGTCGGCAATAACTCCGGCGTTTCTGGGATCATCTTCGGGGATACCCGCTTCTACCTTGCCCACAAGGTCAGATCCAACATCGGCGGCCTTTGTATAGATACCACCGCCTACACGGGCAAACAAAGCAATAGAACTTGCTCCAAGAGCATAACCATTCACAACGGTAGGGTCACGGAAAATAAGATAAAGGACACCCAAGCCCAATATCCCGATTCCTGCCACCATCATCCCCATAACGGACCCGCTGGAAAAGGCCACATTAAGAGCTTCACTCATACCCTTGCGGGCTGAATTGGCTGTACGCACATTGGCGATCGTGGCTATATTCATACCTGCATACCCTGCGCTGGCTGAAAAAATTGCGCCTACTGCGAAGCAAATAGCCGTTTTGAAGTCAATAACATACCCTAACACGAAAAAAAGGACGATGGCAAAAATACCGAGAGTGCGGTATTCCCTGTTAAGAAAAGCCATGGCCCCTTCATGAATAGCGGCGGCAATTTCCTGCATCCGCTCATTCCCCGGGTCTACCTTGCTTACGCGAACCCAGAGGATAATTGCAAAAATAATACCGATAACACCAGCAATAGGTACTAAAGAAAAAAAGTCCATTCTTCCTCCTCCTTTGTATAAGGCTCTTTTCGCCCTCCAAAAATAAAAAATTGCCTCTTTTTGCTTACATCAGAATAATATAACTAAAAAGCCTAAGTAATTACCTCCCTTCTCCTTCCATAGTTATTATCCCACCGCTAACTCGCCAGAATAGTCAGGACGATAGCCAAAATCATAAAACCAATGGCGAGACCAGTGCTAATTTTCCCCAACAGATCATCCATTCCCTTTTTTTTGCCGAAAAGTGACTGAGCGCCCCCCGTAATAGCACCGGAAAGACCGGCACTACGTCCTGACTGGAGCAAAACCGAGGCTATCAAAGAAAGACAGACAATCACATAGATAATGATCACAGCTAATTTCAACATGCCACCTTCATTCTAGAAAAATTATGGTAAACACCACGGTTATTTTATCATAATAAGTTCTAACTTACAAGCAAACTTCTTAACCTTATCGAGGATCGTTTCAGGAATCCGCAATGGCTATAATAAGTAAATAAGTTGGGTGACAGGCACCGTTCTTTTACCTGAACGCTGTTTTTCCCTGAAAGCCTGCCGCTTTTCCCAATCCCTCTTCGATACGTAATAATCGGTTATATTTCGCTACTCTTTCTGAGCGAGCCGGGGCACCTGTTTTAATAAAACCGGCATTCACAGCAACTGTGAGATCCGCCATAGCGGTATCCTCCGTTTCTCCAGAACGGTGGGAAATCACACAGCTGTATCCCCGCTGCACGGCCATGTGAATAGTATACAGAGTTTCAGTAACCGTACCAATCTGATTCATTTTAATGAGAATAGAGTTTGCAATACCTTCCTCGATTCCCCTTCCCAGGCGATGTGGGTTGGTTACAAAAATATCGTCTCCCACAAGCATTACCTTATCACCCAGAGCAGTAGTCATCTCTTTCCAACCTTCCCAGTCTTCCTCTGCCAGCCCATCTTCAATACTTACGATGGGATATTTATCTATTAAATTGGCGTAGTAATCGATCAAAAGTGATGATGTCATCTCCAGGCCTTCTCCTCTTAGCTGATACTTGCCTCCTTCATAAAGTTCGGTTGCGGCAACATCCAAAGCCAGTAATATTTCATTTCCCGGCTCATAGCCTGCTTCCTCGATGGCCTTCACAATGAACTGCAGGGAATCCTCGTTAGAAGTCAGGTTTGGGGCAAAACCTCCTTCATCTCCTACTCCGGTGCTTAAACCATTTTCCTGCAGCACCTTCTTGAGATGGTGATATACTTCAACCCCCATACGCAGTCCTTCACGAAAATTCCTTGCTCCAACAGGCAAAATCATAAATTCCTGGATATCCACATTATTATCGGCATGTTTCCCACCATTAAGAATGTTCATCATTGGAACAGGCAAAAGGGTGCCGTTTATCCCTCCCAGGTAACGGTAAAGAGGTATACCAAGGGCATCAGCTGCAGCCCGCGCAGTAGCTATAGAAACTCCCAAAATAGCATTTGCGCCCAGTTTGGCCTTATTATCTGTACCGTCCATCTCAACCATGATTCTGTCCACTTCACCCTGGTCCATGGCGTTTTTACCCTTCAGCCCGGGATAAATCTTCTCCCTGATATTTTGAATTGCTGTGAGAACTCCTTTACCCATGTAACGTTTTTTGTCCTTATCTCTGAGTTCAACTGCCTCAAAAGTACCGGTGGAAGCACCGGAGGGGATAGAAGCCCTTCCAATGGAACCGCACTCAAGCACTACATCCACTTCCACAGTAGGGTTACCCCTTGAGTCCAAGACTTCTCTGCCATAAATATTCTGTATTAAAGTCGACATAAAAAAAACACCTCCGTTTAATTTAGGTATTCAGAATTAGTCAGAATTCAGAATGCCCTAGGATATTCTTCCTCAATTTATGTATTAACCTCTCAAAAGAAGTGTTGTTTTCCGAAAATATCACCGTGCCCTTCCTTCAACAGAATCGGGTAGTATCGGTATTCTTCAACAGAATTTTCCGCCCTTTTCTCTCATTCTGACTCCTGACTCCTGACTCCTGACTCCTGGTTTTTATACCAGCGATGTTCCGTCCATCTCCACCGGCACAGGCAGAAAAAGGAGCTTTAATATAGTGGGGGCCACATCTGCAAGCTTCCCCCGGGGCGGCAATAGGTATTCCCTTTCGGCTGATATAATAATAAAGGGTGTATCATTGTTAGTATGAGCGGTATGTGGAGTACCATTCTCCGAAAAGATCTTTTCAGCATTGCCGTGATCAGCCGTAATTATGGTAATGCCTCCTTTTTGCATGACCTTATCAACTATTTTTCCCACTTCCCTGTCCACCGTCTCCACTGCTTTGATGGACTCGTCCAGTTTGCCAGTATGGCCTACCATATCAGCGTTGGCATAATTAACAACAATTAAATTGTATTTATCTTTATCCAGGGCTTTTAATACTTCTTCTGTAACCTTTGAAGCACTCATTTCGGGTTGGAGATCATATGTATCAACACGGGGGGAAGGCACCAAGATCCTCTCCTCTCCCGGGAAAGGTTCCTCTCTGCCTCCGTTAAAAAAATATGTTACATGAGCATACTTTTCTGTTTCAGCAACCCGCAGCTGCTTTAACCCTGATTTGGAAACAACTTCTCCAAGAGTACCTTTTAAATGATCCGATGGAAAAACAACAGGGATATTCAGATGGGAATCATATTCTGTAAAAGATACAAAATTAGGATAGGTAGGACTGGCTCCCCGGTCAAAGGCATCGAAATCTTTTCTTACAAAAGCCCTGCTGATTTGTCTGGCCCTGTCTGCTCGAAAATTGAAAAAAACCAGGCCGTCATCGTTATTTATTAGAGCGGGAAAAGGAAAATCGTCATTTAAAATAACAGTGGGAGAGACAAATTCATCTGTCTCTCCACGGTCGTATGCTGCCCCGATGGCCGCCATGCTGCTAATTGCCTGATGGCCTTCCCCATAAACATAGGCCCTGTATGATTGCTCTATCCGCTCCCAGTGGCGATCTCGATCCATGGAGAAATAACGTCCTGCAATTCCGGCAACCCTCCCGACCCCAATTGAAGCAATTGCACTCTCCAATTCTTCCAGATATGCTGCCGCACTCTTAGGAGGCGCATCCCGGCCATCCAAAATAGCATGAATATATACTCTCTCCAGACCGTTGGTTTTGGCAAGTCTCAATAGGGCATAAAGATGGCTGTTATGGCTGTGAACTCCTCCATCCGATAATAATCCCATGATGTGGAGAGCCGAATTTTTCTCTTTAACAATATGAAGCAGGTTTAACAGAACTTTATTTTTTGAGAAACTTCCGTCTTCTATGGATTTACTAATGCGCATCATCTCCTGCAGGACAATGCTTCCGGCCCCAAGGTTTAAATGTCCCACCTCTGAGTTTCCCATCTGATTCTCGGGCAAACCTACAGCTGTCCCACTTGAAGCCAGACGGGTAGATGGGAATTTACGTAAAAACTCATCCAGATTGGGAGTATATCCAAGGTTGATAGCATTTCCCTCTTTCGTATCCAACAAGCCCCATCCATCTAAAATCACCAACAAAACAAAACGGCTTCCTCCTGCAGGCAAATTATACTCTCCTCTCCCGGAAAACAGCATTGATTAAGTCCGCAAATATATTTTCTTTTAAACTGCTGTTACCCACTAAGGCACCATCAATATTCTCTTTACCTGTAAATTCTGTAATGTTTTCCGGTTTAACGCTTCCCCCATAGAGAATGCGTATCTGATCCGATACTTCCCCCCATTTTTCCCGAAGCAATGAGCGTATGTAAATGGCAATGGCTTCCGCATCGTCCCCACCGGCAGGAGTCCCCGTACCTATGGCCCAGACAGGCTCATAGGCGACGACCATTTTGGGAAGCTGATGCTCTTCCAAATTAAAACCTTCCAGAGCGCTGAATATTTGTTCTCTGATAATTTTTTCTGTTTCATTTGAACTGCGCTGTTCAAAGTTTTCTCCCACACACAAAATGGGATTCAGCCCATAGGCAAAGGAGGCAGCTATTTTTCTTTTAATACACAAGTCATTTTCATTAAAGTACTTGCGCCTCTCTGAATGGCCAATGATCACATATTCTACCCCGATCTCCCGCAGCATGAGAGGAGATATCTCTCCTGTAAAGGCCCCTTCTTTTTGCCAGTACATATTTTGTGCACCCAGAATCAGAGAGGTCCCTTTCATAAGAACGGAAAGGCCGGGCAGGCTGATAAAGGGAGGGCAAATTACTATTTCAATATCCTTAACCCCGGATACTTCCCCGGGAAAACGCTTCATAAAATCTTCAGCTTCTGCAATAGTTTTATACATTTTCCAGTTAGCTACAACTATTTTCTGCCTCATGCTTCAGCATGCTCCTCCTTACGGTACTATTTAACTCCCGATTTTGCTATGTCCTGTATTACAGACAAGCCGGGGAGGGTTTCCTTTTCCCAAAAGTCCAGGATGGCGCCTCCTCCGGTGGATATATGAGTCATTTTTTGAGAAAGACCCATCTTCTCAAGGGCAGCGACAATATCTCCTCCTCCGACGATAGACTCAGCATCTGAAGCTGCAATAGCTTTGGCTACTTCTTCTGTTCCCCGATTAAATGGATGGAATTCATAAGCACCAAGGGGTCCGTTCCAGAGGATCATCTTTGCTTCCCTAATAACCTTTTTATAGGAATCCACCGTTTCCGGCCCGATATCAACCGCACTCCATCCGTCCGGTATTTGATCTATTTTTACAATCTTAAAGGGACTATCAGCTTTTAGTTCCTTCACGATAACCACATCGGAAGGTAAAATTACTTTTGCCTTACTGGTTTCCATTTCACGGAGAATCTCCTCAGCGAGTTCAATTTTATCCTTCTCGTATAAGGAGTCCCCTATAGACAAACCCTTAGCCTTTAAAAACGTATTTGCCATTGCTCCTCCCACAAGCAGACTGTCAACCTGGCCGATAAAATAACGTATCACACCAATTTTATCAGCCACTTTTTTCCCGCCTAGAATAGCTACCTGAGGCGATGGGGGATTTTCCTTGCTTTTCGTGAGGCTGATCAGTTCCCGTTCC
The DNA here is from genome assembly GCA_030656575.1 of Bacillota bacterium. Taxonomy (GTDB): domain Bacteria; phylum Bacillota; class Dethiobacteria; order DTU022; family UBA8154; genus JAUSPO01. The sequence continues at coordinate 136,671 of JAUSPO010000030.1, read as the reverse complement.
ATTAATAAACCTGCTACCGCCGGTATGTAGCGGGCGATGCCGTTATTTGAAGCATGAGCCCTGTGCGCTGTGCCAAAAGCATCGTTCACGAAAATATCCGCCAGCCTGGATAGGGCAGCTGCAAATTCCGGATCATTTTTCCCTTCCCCCGGTTCAAACCTGAGATTTTCAAGGAGAAGTACACCACCCGGGGGCAAAGAATCCACTGCCTTTTCAACTTCCTCACCTATTACTGTTTCACTTTTAAGCACTTCCCGGCCCAGAAGCTCCGCTAAGCGCTTTGCTACAGGATTCATTCGCAGTTCCTCTACCACTTGCCCTTTAGGACGGCCTAGATGGGAGGCAAGGATAACCCTGCTCCCTCTCTCCAATAAATATTGTATGGTGGGCAAAGAGGAACGTATCTTGTTATCGTCAATTACCTCTCCATCCTGGGAGAGAGGCACATTAAAATCAACCCTCACAAAAACCCTTTTCCCTTCCACAGAAATATCTTTTACAGTTAACTTGGACAAGGTTTCCACACCTCCAGATTACCCTGATTCTTCTTTTGAGTTTTAGTTCCCACCTCTAAGCATAGCGTAGGTGAGATTTTTCACTTTACATGGATTTTGAAATATAGCCAGCAAGATCCAAAACCCTCTGGGAATAGCCCCATTCATTATCATACCAACTTAATACTTTCACCATTTTTTTATCGATAACCATGGTAGAAAGAGCGTCTATAACCGCAGAATATGTACTTTTCTTAAAATCTATGGAAACGAGAGGCTCAAATGTAACACCCAGATACTTCTCAAGCTCACCACGGGAAGCATGCAGAAAAGCTTCATTAACCTCTTCTTCTGTAACATCAACCTCCAGCTCTGCAACAAGGTCAACCAGAGATACTGTAAAAGTAGGCACCCTGATGGACAACCCGTTAATTTTCCCCTCTAATTCGGGTAAGACGAGGCCGATATTCCGTGCAGCTCCCGTAGATGTTGGTATCATGGAAACACCGGCAGCCCTGGCCCGGCGAAAGTCTTTGTGATTGATATCCAACAGCTCCTGGTCATTTGTATATGAATGAATAGTAGTCATTGAAGCCCGACGTATTCCAAATTTTTCTTGTAAAACCTTAACAACAACAGCCAGGCAGTTCGTAGTGCAGGAGGCATTGGAGATAAGGTCATGCTTTTCATGGTCATAGTCACCTTCATTTACTCCTAAAACTACAGTGAGATCAACTCCTGTTCCGGGGGCAGAAATAATCACCTTCTTTGCCCCTCCAATAAAATGCCCTGACGCTCCCTCCCGCTGGTTAAAAGCTCCCGTAGCCTCCAGGACTATCTCTGCCCCTGTTTCACCCCACGCCAAAAGTGATGGGTCTCTTTGGGCCAGAATTTCGATCTTCTTCCCGTTTACAAATAAATTTTGACCCTGGGTTTCCACTTCTGCATCAAAAGTACCGTAAACAGAGTCATACTTTAACAGGTGAGCCAGCAGCCTGGGATCACGTATACTGTTTACAGCCACAACCTCTACATCCGGGTGATCAAAAGATGCCCGCAAGCAAGCCTTCGCCACTCTTCCAAACCCGTTGATCCCAACTTTTACAGTCATAAGTCTGCCTCCTTAATATAAGCATGATGCTAAATTTTTATCCCGTTAGAATTGGGATAAATTGTTTCCCCCTCTTTATGTCCATATAGCTCTAAGATCCTTTTTGCGGCAGCTTCATCGGTAACAAGCAGATCTCTCGGGTGATTCCCCACTACCGCAATAATCGCTTCAGCTTTTTTCCTTCCCCCTGCCACAACAATAACATTATCCACTCTGTTTCCCAGATCTTCCAGGTAAAGGCCGAGGCTTGGGATACTGTCCACAATTTCACCCCTGGTGTTGAAAAAAAAGCCAAAAACCTCTCCCACCGCTCCTTCTTCATTCATTCTTTTCATCTCTTCAGTCCCTGCGCCTCTGCGCCGGGCCATCTCTTCCGCCGTCCCAATACCGTGAACAAGAATTCGCGCTGTGTTAATTAAATCAAGAATTTCTTTAATCTTCTTCTCACGCAGCAGCATATCCAGTGCATCCTGACTGAGTGAATCAGGCAGGTGAAGCAGCCTGTAATTTGCTTTTAATTTTTGGGCAACCCTTGCTGCGATAGTATTGGCCTGGTAATCCACATCTTCTCCCAGACCGCCTCTTGCAGGGACAACTGTAATCCCGGAAGGGCCGCCTGATTCAGAAAGCATATGGGAAACCGCTGCACAGGATGTCCCGCCGGATACAGCCAGGACCATATGGGGCTTTAAACATTTCCGGAGGATTTTGGCTGCAGCGCGACCCATTTCCAACAGTACAACCTCGTCGTTTTCCAAATCTCCCGTGACCACAATGACACGCTTAACTTTTAATAACCCGGAGAGCTTCTCCTCAAGGACTGTTAACCCCAAAAATGATTTGATATATGGTGTAATCGCTGTGACAAGAGACTCTCCGGAAGATGTAAGACAAATACCTCTGGTTTCTACAGCAATAAGACCCTGCTCCCGTAAAAGATCAGTTTCTTTGCGCAGTACACTTTCTCCCATCTTAAAATATGAAGCCAGGCTTCGCCGGCCAATAGGGGCAGAATAGTAAATTTTACGCAACAGACGGTAGCGCCGCACAAGGATTTCAGGGAGCTCCGGAGCTATAAGACTCAAATATTCCTGCTCAGCTGCCAGTACCATTAGAGACATTGCTCCTTTCTCCCTACATTATACTATGAAAAATGGGATAAAAAAAGACCCGCATGATCTTTTTTTATCCCAATCTTTTTCGCAAGACACGGGGACGGTTCCATCGTCTTCCCTGGCGGACCTCCGCTGCGCTGCGGTGACGCTCGAACCGTCCCCATGTCTCACTAATGTCTGCGCCGTTTAAAAGACGAGGGAATATCCATTTCTTTTCGATATTTGGTGACCGCTCTCCTGGATATCTTAATCCCTTCTTTTCCAAGCAGTTCTGTGATCTGTTGATCGCTATAAGGAGAATCACTGCCCTCTTTCTCAACAAGCTCTTTTAGATAAGACTTGATACTTAATACTGAGTGTACTTCCCCGGTAGTTCCTCCGAGACCGCCGCAAAAAAAGAATTTTAAGGGATAAAGGCCCCTCGGAGTCTGCACATATTTATTTGTGGTGGCACGACTTACAGTGGATTCATGAATACCAATCTCGTCAGCCACATCTTTTAAGGTTAAAGGCTTAAAAGAACGGATCCCCTTTTCCAGAAAAGGCCGCTGAATTTTAACGATCTGTTCAGTCACTTTATAAAGAGTAAGGCATCTTTGCTCAATGCTTCTGATCAACCAGAGCGCACTTTCCATTCGTTTTTTAATAAAATTACTGACGTTTTCCTCTTTGCCGTGCTTAATAATATCTCTGTAAAAAGGATTAATAATCAACTGTGGAATATTATCGTTGACCATAATAACATATTCTCCCTGGACTCGTTCCACAATCACATCCGGCGTAAGATACCTTACCTCTTCGCCCCCTCCAAGGCTGGAACCAGGCTTGGGGTTAAGGGTTCGGATAAAATCAACGGCCTGCTGCAGTTCTTTCATTTCTGCACCAATACTATGGGCAATCTCCCGGCACTTCCCCCCGGCCAGTTTAGGAAGAAATTCCCGTATGATTATCTCAGTAAAAGGGGGTACGCATTTACAGGCCTGCAGTTGAATGAGCAGGCATTCTTTAAGAGTTCGGGCACCCGAACCTATAGGTTCAAAAGACTGAATTAACTGAAGAACTTCCAGGACCTTACTTTCTTCTATCCCCAGGTAATGCGCATGTTCAGAGATTTCACCCTGCAGGTAGCCGTTCGAATCAAGATTACCGATAAGATATTCACCAATAAGGGTTTTGCCTTTGTTGGCAGCAGAGATGCGAAGCTGAAAGATAAGATGTTCCTGTAGATTGTTATCCCGACAGGGAAAGTCCGGAGAACGGGCATCCCCGCCTGCATATATTTCCGACCCTACACGGACGAAAGATGGTTGGAAATCGTGAAAATAATCTTCCCATTCAAAAGACGTCTTTTCATTTAAGTCTGCTTCTAAGTCTACTTCTTTTTTAGTTATCTCCTCTTCGCCTTCGGAATGGTTTTCTTCTTTTTCCTGGATCTCCATTACCGGATTATCGGTAATTTCTTTCTGAATAAAATCCATAAGTTCAAGACTGGAAAATTGCAAAAGACTAATAGCCTGCTGCAATTCAAAAGTCATCACAATTTTCTGGGTTTGTTCAATTTTTAAGTCAAAATTCATCATCCTGAAAAACCTCTGATATTCAGAAATAAAAAATAGAATATATCTTATATCTTAAACAATACGACATTTAATATATAAAACCTGCTTTTTAGAAAAAAATCAAAAAAGAGAATGTCACAGCTGACCATTCTCCTCAATTTTTTCGGCAAGGGCATTTATGCGCCGCAAACGATGATTAATGCTTGATTTGCTGAGTGGAGGTTCAGCTAAATCTCCCAATTCCTGCATCGTTGCTTCAGGAAAGCTAAGACGAAGCTGTGCTGCCTGTAATAAGGAAGGAGGTAATTTTTTCAACCCTATTTTTTCTTCAATAAGTTTTATATTACGAATTTGTTCATGGGAAGCAAAAACTGTTTTGGTAAGGTTAGCAGTTTCGCAGTTCACGAGACGATTTATTTTGTTTCTCACACCTTTTACAACTCTGATATTTTCGAAAGTCAAAAGGGCGTTGTGTGCTGCAATAATCCTCAAAAATTCTCCGATCCCTTCTCCGCCCTTTAAGTAGATCACATAATCATTTTTTCTTTGAAAATAGCGCGCTTTAAGGCGAAAAGATGCCATTACATTTTTTATGGCTTTGGCATAGGGCTCAGAAGGAGCCACAATTTCCAGATGGTATCCTGTTTTTGGATCGCTCAGAGAACCACCAGCCAGGAAAGCACCCCTTAAAAAGGCCCGCCGGCAGCATTTATCTTTAAGTTCGTGTATTACAGACTGCTGATTAAAATGGGGAACTAAAACGGGCTTATCATTCTGTGGGTGGATTTTCATAAAACCAAGTTCCTGCAGGATCTTGAAAACTTCATTTTTTCCGATCACCTGAAGAATAAAGGTGCCGTTTTTTTGAAATTGTTTTCGGCGGCAGGATAAGATTTCCGGTGAGATTCTGAAGCAGAGCTTAAAGAGCGAAAATACACGGCGGGCCACTGAAGCGCTTTGGGTCTGTAAAATAATTTTTGTCATTTTTGAGCTGAGAGACAGTTTACCGCTGATCTGCAAAAACGCTCTTAGCTCAGCAGCTGCACAGCATCGCTTGCTCAAAAGCTGTCTAACCAGTTCATTTTTTATCTGGTGGGCAAAAGATGTCATTACACTTCACTCTCCAGACCTAATATTTATCGCGAGCGAAAGCATTATAGAAAGCTCGCCGAAGTTTTTTGTAATTAGAGGAAAAAGGGTTATATCGAGAATGGGAGATTTCTTTTTTAGTACGATGGAAATTGCCGTTTAGGCTGACAAAAGTATACGCCCAGAATCCGTCAAGCCCTGTTTCCCTTTCAATTATTTTATCCATGATCAGCGTAGCTAATTTCCGGCTGTTATGGCGGGCAGGCTCACCCCGTTCCAAAAGCGGCGCCTCGATAATTCCAACATTCCACCGGGAGAGGAGGCTGCGGTCTATTTCTACCGTTTCAGCGCCTTCCAGTTGATATTTTTGAGCTAATTCCTGAGAGATGCCTGTATCTGTGTTTACAATCACCGCATCGATGAGATCCAAACAACCATGCTCTCTGAATACTTCAAGATGCTGAGAGGTGCTGAACCCTTCTGTTTCACCTGGTTGGGTCATAATGTTGCAGACGTAGAAACAGGGTGCAGTTGATTCTTTAATCGCCTCTTTAACCCCCGGCACAAGGAGGTTAGGCAAAACGCTCGTATAAAGACTGCCGGGACCCAGGATAATTGCATCCGCTTTCTTTATAGCACTGAGTACCTCCGGCACAACAGTACAGGATGAAGGAGAAAGAGAAAGATGCGAAATAGGCTTCCTGTGTTTAACAATCCTGGTCTCTCCTTTTTCCCATGTGCCGTCACAAAATTGTGCCTGAAGAGTAACCTGCTCTAATGTAACAGGCAGAACCGTCCCTCTGATGGCCAGGACCTTGCTGAATTCCCGGATAGCCCGATCAAAACCCATCATCTCAGTCATGGCCACAATGAGTAGATTCCCAAAATTGTGACCTCCAAGCCCTTCCCCACCATGAAAACGATGCTGAAAGAGCTCTTCCATAAGTGGTTCTGTATCAGCAAGGGCGAGGAGACAATTACGCAGATCACCGGGAGGAAGTATTCCCATCTCACCCCTGAGACGCCCGGAACTTCCTCCATCATCAGTCACAGTAACCACAGCCGTTATATTAGAAGTATATTCCTTTAACCCCCTAAGTAATACAGAGCTTCCCGTGCCCCCACCAACTGTAATTATTTTCGGGCCTTTTTCCAGGTAGTGCCTCGTATATAACGATTCGATAAGACGCCTGCCGTGATGGGGTAAAAGCACGCTGGCAATAGCATTTCCCGTCCGTTGTAATCCCCAAAAAAATATAATCAGGCCGGAAAGAACTAAAAGGATGATCATAAAAAGAGGAAGAGAAAAACCCTTAAATAGTTCCAGATAAAGCAGCACTTTGCTTTCATAAGAACCATGAGTCCATAACAAAATAAGGCTGCCCATAAAAAGCAGTAACCCTGCCATTGTCAGGAGTAACCAACGTTTTACACCAAGGCCTGGATATAACCACTTAACAGCTATGCGAATTCTTTCTGCCCAGGAATTAATCAAACCGATCACCTTCCAAAAAGATTTCCCCCTAAGCTACGCCTTATTAATATCCCTATGCTCTGTTCTGGATTGATATCCTTCTCCGGTAAGCAGACGGGATAATTCATTTGACAGGGATACGGATCGGTGCTTCCCCCCGGTACAACCTATAGCAATAACCAGCTCTGGTTTTCCTTCCTTGATATAGCAGGGTATTAAAAACTGGACCAGATCCTTTAACTTTTGGTAAAAACGATGGGTAATGGCCCACTTCCAGACATAGTTGTAAACTAACTGGTTATTACCGTCCAGATGGCTTAGAGAATCGACATAATGGGGATTAGGCAAAAAGCGCACATCAAAAACAAGATCTGCATCGAGGGGAAGTCCATATTTATAGCCAAAGGAGATGACATTTATAGATATATTCTTCTCCCATTTCTCTGGTGCATAAAGACGATAAATTTTTTCTTTTAAATCAGCAGTGGCAAGCTCTGTTGTATCGATCACAACATCAGCCTTACCCCTTATTTCTTCCAAAAGTGAACTTTCTTCACGGATGGATTCAACAATGGCTCCCCTTTCGGAAAGAGGGTGGCGCCGTCTTGTTTCTTTAAAACGTCGAATTAATACATCTTCTGCAGCTTCCAGAAACAAAATCTCGTAATCAAATCCCATTTCTTCCAAATTATCCAGAGCATCAAAGAGGCCCCTGAAAAGTTCCCCTCCCCTGATATCACAAACAAGGGCAACCCTGTTAATTTTACCTCCCGATTGTATGCAGAGTTCGGCAAATTTAGGAATTAATGCAGGAGGGAGGTTGTCCATGGAAAAAAAGCCCAGATCCTCAAAGCTATGCAGAGCCCCACTCTTACCTGCGCCGGAAAAACCCGTGATGATAACAAATCTTCCCTTGAACAATTTAACACCTGCTTTCAATCGCTGTCGGCTTGCAGCTTCTATGTTTCGTCTAACGCGTCAAAAAATTCCTTCTTTAAATAGATTCTTCCTTTATGAAGGGAGATACTGCCTTCCCTCCATAAATAAGATATCTCCCTTAGAAAAATTTCTTAATTTAATATTCTGGGTTAGAAAGTGTAAATCTTCATCACCCAGATCTTTAAAAAATGGCGTCTTTTTGATTAATTCCAGAGAGATTTTATTCATATGAGAGAAAACGCCTCTTCCCCCGTTTTTTCAGAAATCTCTTCAACTGCTGAAGGTCCGTATTAATGATCTGTTGGGGGTCGATTCCCGATTCTATGGCTAACTGAAGAGCTTTTTCGTTGGTCCCCACATATTTTGCAATATGGGCATCGCTGTTCAAAGCTACCAGAGCATCGTAGCGATGGATTAGCTTTGCTATTTCAAAGCACCTTGTTTTGCTGCCGCGGCGGATTACAAAAGAGCTATTATTAATTTCCAACAGCTTACCCTGCTTGATAGCTTCCTGCACAACAGCCGCTTCATCGATGGGGTAGTCAGGATTTCCAGGATGGACGATGCCATCAACAAAAGGATTTTGGAGAGCATTGATGAGAGCCTCTGTGTTTAAACTTCTTGTGGCAGGTGGCAAACAGGGAAAATGCAGGCCTGCCCAGACGATGTCCAGGTACTTCAGATAATTTTCAGGCAGATCAATAGTACCGTCCAGATCGATAATATTAGCTTCCACTCCCCTTAGGATCTCCACATTTTTTTCCTTTTTGGGAAGTGCAGAAAGGTTGCCAAAGTGATAACGATGAGGCCCACCTGGCATAGCAGGTCCGTGATCCGTCAGAGCAACTGCCTCCAGCCCTCTTTCTGCAGCAGCTTCAATAATTTCCGCCACTGTGCTGTAGGCATGCCCGCTGGCAAGAGTGTGAACATGCAGATCAGCGACGAGTTTGATTTCGCTCATATATACCCCTCCGGTAATTTGTATTATCCGCAGCCTTTAATCAAGAAAGTGCTGCTCCAGAAAAAGAGCCACCCCGTCATCAGTGTTGGCCGCTGTAATAAGATCAGCAGCATTTTGAACTTCCTGAGGAGCATTGGCCACCGCTACCCCAAGCCCTGCATATTGCAGCATATCAAGATCATTATAGCTGTCTCCTATGGCCACAATCTCTTCCGTTAAAATACCTTCTTTGCCAGCTAAGAAATGCAGGGCCTGGCCCTTTGTAGCCAGCTTATTTGTTATCTCCAAAAAATGGGGTCGTGATTGGACAACAGAAAGCTGCAGCATGTATTTATTCTTAAGCATATGCTGCAGCTGATCCATTCTTCCATCTTGATTGATGATTGTTAGCTTTGTGGGCTCCATTTGTTTCTCTGACATAAACCGGGAGAGTTCCCCAACCGATTCCACAGGTATCAATGCAATTTGCTGATAGTATTTTGTGTTTTCATTCTCTTCTTTAATAAACAACCTGTCATCAAAATAAAAATTTATATGAAAACCCATCTCTTCCCCTAGTTGTAATATTTCCAGGGCGAGATCATAAGGCAAAGGACAATGTTTTAAGACCTCACCGCTGCCGGCATTTTTTATGAGTGCACCGTGGTACGTAATAAGAGGTAGGTCCACTTCCAACTCTCTGGCATAAGGGAGAGTGGAATGAAACATACGACCGGTGGCAATTGTTACCTTCATCCCTCTTTGCACAACTGCCCTGATAGCCTTAATATTTCGTGCAGAGATTTTAAAATTCTCATTTAAGAGAGTATCATCCAGATCAAGGGCCAATAATTTATATTTCATATCTTTCTCCTCTTTCGCACAAAATAAAGTAGAGATTATAAGTAAGCAAGTATTCATAAGTAAGGATTCAGAATAACCCACGAATCGTTAAAATATCACAACTGCTTTTTATTATTAGCTTACAGTGAAAAAAGAACCTTGTCAACAAACGTTCTCAACAAACATTGAACCCCAATCTCTAACAGAATAGGAGGCAGCACATTTGGAACCTTTGATAAAAAGAAGAATCGAAACGGCAGAACCAGTGCAGTTAACAATAGATTTTCTGGAATATATGCTAAAAGCTCGGCAGGATGAAGAAATAACACAATGTTTCTGGGAATCACTCCTGAAAGAAAAACGAAGGGAAATAACAGAAGATTACTACGCCCTTACACCTTTATGTTCCTCCATGCATAGCGGATTAGCTTACAGTGATGGGATGAATTCGGGGAAGCGAAGGAGACAGTGCCTTATGGAAAAGCGCTGTCCTACATAGTATTAAACTGCTTAACCATAGAGGCTTCTCTCCGTACTCTCTTCGCCGGGGAGGACTGTAAGATATTAATAACGATATCGTAGCGGGGAAGAAGTGCATCTGCCAGTACAACTTGCCGCATATATGTTTCTTGTTGAAAATTAACGCTATTTTGTTCAAACCACTCTTTTATAAACATTTTAGTCGCTTTGCGATCGTGATGGGAAATTATCACTTTTCCCCCAGGCTTTAAATTATTTAAAAAGATCTTCCCTAAAAAATAGTTTAGCTTTGGATCATAACAAATATCGGAAGCTAAAATATAATCATATTTCTCCTTAGAGGCAAACACTCTCCAGTCCTCCTGCAGGAGGACTGCTTCAATACCATTTAGACGGGCATTTTGTCCGGCCATCTCCAGAGCCGTGGGATTGAAATCGGAAAGAGTAAGCTTTGCTCCCTTGAGGGCGGATACTATTCCCGGAAGGCCCATCCCGGCCCCCAATTCCAGCACTTTCTCCCCAGGGCTAAAATCAACAGTATCCCAGATAAAATAAGCCATCCCGTAAGACGCCGGCCATACATCAGCCCAACAGGGAACCTTATCCTCGTCATTAACATCGGTAATGAGGGCTTCAATATCTGCGGCAATATGAAACGTTAACTCCCTGCCGGGCAGGCTGACAATGAGCTCTTTTTTTATGATTGGCTTTGCAAAACCTTCATTTTCTTTTTCCTGCATATCACTGCCTCCTTAAAACAGAATTTTTTGTTTGCAGTTCTTTATATAGCCTTTCAGCAGTAGTCCTGTTCATCGCAGGTACGGATTTAATCTCGTCTAGAGAGGCATTAATGACTGCTTCCAGATCTGTAAAATGCTTAAGAATCGCTTTTCTGCGCACCTTTCCTATCCCCGGAATATCCTCCAGAAAAGAAGAAAGACTGCTTTTCAACATTAAATCCCGGCTAAAAGAAACGGCAAAACGGTGAGCCTCATCACGTACCTGCTGCAGCAGCTTCAGGGCAGGGTCAGAGGCCGGCAAAATAAGAGGTGCTCTTTGGCCTGGAATAAATATATGTTCCTGCTCTTTTGCCAGGGCAGCAGGGGGAATATCCTGAAGGCCATTCTCTTCCAGCACCGACTGAGCAGTGGAAAGCTGTCCCCGCCCTCCGTCTATGAGAATGAGGGAGGGGTAAGGAAGCTCTGTATTCAGAAAGCGCCTTTGCAGCATTTCCGCCAGTGCGCCGTAATCATCAGCAGGCCCGGCCTGACGTATCTTATAACGACGGTATCCTTCCTTCCAGGGCTTCCCTTCCATAAAGACAACCATGGACCCCACTGTTCCCTGACCGGCATAGTGGGAAATATCATAACCTTCAATTCTACTGGGCGCATCCTTCAAGCCAAGAATTTTTGCCAGCTTTTCCAGAGAGGACTCTCTTACCTGTAAATCTTCTTTTTCCTGTTTTATGTGCAAAAGAGCATTTTTTTTGACAAGATCAACAAGGGACTTCTTCTCTCCCCGGACAGGAACTTTCAATTTCACTTTTTTATTATTTCTCTGGATCCTTAACCATTCAGACAGAAGGACATCTTCCGCAGGAAGATGGGACAATAATAATTCAGGTGGAATATAAGAACCTTGATCATAATACTGTCTTAAAAATTCTTTCATAACCTCTCCCGCTTCGGCATCAGTTGTTCCCTTTGGATGAAAATATTCTGATCCAAGTAATTTTCCTCCACGAATGCGAAAAAGCCCCACTGTAAAGACCTGAGCCAGTTCTACGAGGGCAATAATATCCCTGTCTTTCAGGTCATTAGTTACAGCCTTTTGACGCTCCATTAACCGCTGAAGTGAAAAGTATTGGTCCCTTAGTCTGGCAGCTTTTTCAAATTCCATTTCATTTGCTGCAGCATTCATCTCTTTTTCAATCTTTTTGAGGAGGGATAACTGCCGCCCTTCTAAAAAAAGAGCAACCTGTTCAACCACACTGGAATATTCCTGAGAGGACAGGTCCCCACGACAGGGAGCCAGGCAGCGTTTAATCTGGTAATTAAGACAGGGGCGCCCTTTCGTCTCTCCATCAACCAACTGCTGCCGACAGCTGCGCAAGGGAAAGAGCTTTTTGATCAACCTAATAGTTTCCCTCATGGATCCAGCCTTACTATAAGGACCGAAATACTTGGAACCCTTCCGTTCAACCCTGCGTGCCACTTCCAGCCGGGGGAAAGGTTCCTCTGTGGTAAGCCGCAGGTACGGATAATGCTTATCATCCTTAAACTGAACATTATAGCGGGGCGAATGCTCTTTAATAAGATTTGACTCCAGCATAAAAGCTTCCGCTTCAGAATCCGTAATAATAAAAGAGAAATAAGAAATATTCTCCACCAGTATTCTTAAACGGGGAGCACTGAGGGAAGGTTTCTGAAAATATGAACGAACCCTGTTGCGCAAATTCAGAGCCTTGCCCACATAAATGATCTTATCCTTTTTATCCTTAAAAAGATAAACCCCGGGGCTATGAGGTAATTGTTGCACCTGCGCAAGAAGCAGCTCTCTCGGATCTTCCACGAAAACAAACCTCCAGTTTAGACCGGCAATTTAAGATAGTCTTTTAAGAATTCTCCCGTATAGGATTTCTCAACCTCCACCACTTCTTCAGGAGTTCCCTGCACAACGATTTCTCCGCCCTTTTCTCCGCCTTCGGGTCCAAGGTCGATAATATAATCAGCCATCTTGATAACCTCCATATTATGTTCGATCACTATCACAGTATCTCCGTTATCCACTAATCTTTCCAGAATAGCGAGAAGCTTTTTGATGTCATCAACATGCAGGCCTGTTGTGGGTTCGTCCAGAATATACAGAGTCCTCCCATTGCTGCGCCGGGAAAGCTCGCTGGCCAGTTTAACCCTCTGGGCTTCCCCACCGGAGAGAGTTGTTGCCGGCTGTCCAAGGCGGATATAGCCCAACCCCACGTCAACAAGGGTCTGCAGGCGCCTCTGAATACGGGGTATCTTCTTAAAAAACTCCAGGGCATCTTCAACGCTCATCTCCAGAACCTGACTGATATTTTTCCCCTTATACGCCACCTCAAGGGTTTCCCTGTTATATCTTTTGCCCTTGCAGACCTCACATGGCACATATACATCAGGCAGAAAATGCATTTCAATTCGAAGAATACCATCCCCGCGGCAGGCCTCACATCGGCCGCCCTTTACGTTAAAGCTGAAACGTCCGGGCTTATAACCCCTCATCTTTGCCTCCGTTGTTTGTGAAAAAAGTTCCCTGATCCCGTCAAATACACTTGTGTACGTTGCCGGATTGGAACGGGGGGTCCTGCCGATAGGCGATTGGTCAATTTCAATAACCTTATCCAGGTTTTCTATACCGCTGATCTCCAAAAATTCCCCGGGACGTTCTCTTGCCCTATGCAGTTTCTGTGCCAGAGCTTTGGCAAGAAGTCCGTTTACGAGAGTACTTTTTCCCGAACCGGAAACTCCCGTAACACAAGTAAAAACCCCAAGTGGAAACCTGGCATCAATGTTTTTTAAATTATTTTCCCGAGCCCCTTTTATTTCCAGCCAGCGACCCTGCAGATCCCGCCTTGCCTGAGGCAGTGCTATAGAACGCCTTCCAGCCAGGTAATCTCCTGTAATCGAGGATGCCTCGGCCATAATCTCTTCCAGAGAACCGGCGGCGACAACATACCCCCCCGTTTCTCCGGCTCCCGGTCCCATATCTATAATATGATCAGCGCTGCGCATCGTATCGTCATCATGTTCCACAACGATAACCGTGTTACCCAGATCCCGCAGCCTGAAAAGAGTCTGCAGCAGGCGGCAGTTATCCCTCTGATGCAGACCAATGCTGGGCTCATCCAGAATATAGATTACTCCTGTCAGACCTGAACCTATCTGGGTGGCAAGGCGTATACGCTGTGCTTCACCGCCCGAGAGGGTGGCAGCGCTGCGGTTCAGAGTAAGATAACCCAGGCCCACATCGAGGAGAAACCCAAGCCTGGTGGATATTTCCTTTAATACCTGGCGGGAAATATAGCTTTCTTTTTCCGTTAATGTAAGCATGGAAAGAAAACTCTGAGTCTCCTCAACAGTAGAACTTGTCAGCTCAGAAATATTTTTTCCCCCTACGGTTATTGAGAGGCTGGCTTCCTTAAGCCTGGCGCCTCCGCAGCTCTGACAGGGTTTGCTGCTCATATAACGAGCCAACTCAGCCCTGCTTGCATCACTTTCAGAGTCCCGGTAACGTCTTTCCAGAAGGCCTAATACGCCGGGGAAAGCCTTCTTATGATACCTTGTCCTCCCACGGTATGGGCTTGCATAGCGAAAAGAAATAGTCTCCGGAGCACCATTAAAAATCAGTTCTTTTTCTTCCTCGCTAAACAAGGCAAAGGGTTTACGCAGGTCCAGATTAAAATGACTTGCAAAAGACTCCAAAAATTGCTTGTAGTAACCCTGGCTTCCTCCCCAGGGATGAACAGCCCCTTCCGCAAGGGAAAGCTGGTCATTGGGAATAACAAGTTCCGGATCGAATTCCAAAGTGATGCCAAGGCCGCTGCACTGGGGACAGGCACCGTAAGGACTGTTAAAGGAAAACATGCGCGGGGAGAGCTCTTCAAAGCTAAAGCCGCATTCTATACAGGCAAAGCTGCTGCTGAAAATCTTTTCGTCCCCTTTCTCAATCTCCTGGACAATCACTAAACCATCACCTAAGTCCAGGGCGATTTCCAGTGAATCGGCCAGCCGCATCCCCATGCCTTCACGGACAATGAGGCGATCGATAATAACTTCAATGTGATGCTTCTTTTTTTTGTCCAATGATATATTTTCATCCAGCTCTCTTATCTCTCCATCCACACGGATCCGTACATAGCCCTTTTTACGCAGCTCTTCAAAAAGTGCTCCGTATTCCCCTTTACGTCCCCGCACCAGAGGAGCCATGACCTGCAGGCGGGACCCTTCCGGCAGTCCGGTAAGCTGGTCCACTATTTGCTGGACAGTCTGGCCTGTGATTGGCTTCTGACAGTGCGGGCAGTGGGGGCGGCCGATTCGGGCATATAAAAGACGTAGGTAATCATATATCTCAGTTACAGTTCCCACTGTGGACCGGGGGTTCCGTGAAGTGCTTTTTTGGTCAATAGAAACGGCAGGAGAGAGCCCCTCAATAAAGTCCACATCCGGTTTATCCATCTGCCCCAGAAACTGCCGCGCATAGGCAGAGAGAGATTCCACGTAGCGGCGCTGCCCTTCAGCATAGATAGTATCAAATGCCAATGACGATTTGCCCGATCCGCTTAGGCCGGTTATTATGATCAGCTTGTCACGGGGAATCTCAATGTTAATATTTTTTAGATTATGCTCCCTGGCTCCCTTAATAATTATTTTATCCATTTGCGCCTCCTGTGTGTTCCTTACCTTTGTGCCCATTTCTTACCCGAGGAACGTATTTCAAAGATAATATCCCTTAGCTCCGCTGCTTTTTCAAAATCAAGTTCACGGGAAGCAGACTTCATTTCTTTTTCAAGCTCACGCCACAGCTTCTCCCGCTCCTTCTGCCCCATAGCCCTGATCTTTTCCGTAGAGTAGACAGAAGATTCTTCCATTACCCTGGTAGCCTCAAGAGGTGCCCTGATAGACTTGACTATGGACCTGGGGGTAATATTGTGCTCCAGGTTAAAAGCAACCTGCCTTTCCCTGCGCTTTTCCGTTTTGTCAATGGCCGCACGCATGGAAGGAGTAATCTTATGAGCATACATAATAACCTGGCCGTTAATGTTACGGGAAGCGCGTCCTGTAGTCTGGATCAAAGAACGCTCAGAACGCAAAAATCCTTCTTTATCTGCATCCAGAATTGCCACAAGTGAAACCTCCGGGAGATCTAGGCCTTCCCTTAAAAGGTTAATTCCAATGAGCACATCAAAATCTCCTGTTCTCAGGCCTCTGATGATTTCCAGACGCTCCAGAGCATCAATATCCGAATGCATGTATTTAACTTTAAGCCCCATCTCCTGGTAGTAATCGGTGAGATCTTCCGCCATTCGCTTTGTAAGAGTAGTTACAAGAACTCTTTCCTTTTTGGAAACCCTCTTTTTTATCTCACCGTAGAGATCATCAACCTGTCCATCCACAGGGCGGATATGAATCTCAGGATCAACCAGACCTGTTGGCCTCATAATCTGTTCAACAATCTGCGCGCTTTTTCCCGTCTCATAGAGGCTGGGAGTAGCAGAAACGTAAATAACCTGGTTTACGAGAGCGCTGAATTCATCAAACTTCAGGGGCCTGTTATCAAGGGCGGAAGGAAGACGGAACCCATGCTCCACTAAAGTTTTCTTACGTGAAAAATCCCCTGCATACATACCGTTAACCTGTGGAATGCCCACGTGTGATTCATCCACAAAGAGCAGGAAATCCCGGGGAAAATAATCAATGAGGGTATACGGCCTGCTGCCGGAGGGACGCCTGTCCAGATGGCGGGAATAATTTTCTATACCTGTGCAGAAACCCATTTCCTGCATCATTTCCAGATCATAGATTGTCCGTTGTTCAAGGCGCTGCGCTTCCAGTAATTTTCCCTCAGACCTGAGCCTTCTCAACTGCTGGCTTAATTCTTCTTCAATATCTCTGATTGCCTCCCCCAAGCGCTCCTTGCCCGTCACGTAATGGGATGCCGGGAAAATAGCCACGTGATCACGTTCCGCCTGCACAACCCCTGTAACCACATCGATCTCTCTTAATCTCTCTATTTCATCACCAAACATCTCCACACGGATAGCAGCGTCAGTAAAGGAAGCAGGGAAAATCTCGATCGTATCACCCCGGACGCGAAAGGTACCTCTGGAAAAATCATAATCGTTTCGCTCATATTGAATGGCAACTAGTTTGCGCAGCAGCTCATCACGGCTCTTTTGCATACCTACCCTCAGTGAAAGAACCTGTTCCCCATATTCCAGTGGTGAACCGAGTCCGTAAATACAGGAAACACTGGCGACAATGATCACATCTTCCCTTTCAAGAAGGGCACTGGTAGCAGAATGCCGGAGCTTATCTATCTCATCATTAATGGCTGAATCTTTCTCAATATAGGTATCCGATTGGGGAATATAGGCCTCTGGTTGGTAATAGTCATAATAACTTATAAAAAACTCTACTGCATTGTGGGGGAAAAACTCTTTAAACTCACTACAGAGCTGAGCGGCGAGGGTTTTGTTGGGAGCCATCACCAGCGTGGGTTTTTGGAAGCGTTCAATGATATTTGCCATCGTAAATGTCTTGCCAGAACCAGTGACTCCCAGCAAAACCTGGTGTTCCAAGCCCTCTTGCAGCCCCCTGTATAATCTTTCAATAGCCTGGGGCTGGTCTCCCTGGGGTAAAAAATCAGAAACTAATTGAAACTTTGACATGGTTCCCCAAACCCTTCCCTTTTCCTCTAAAATTTTATTAACTACAAGCAGCCTATCAGAATATTATACCACATAAACAGTAAAAGAAAAAAGACTCAAACGTAGGAGAAACAAGGGGAAAAGAGATAAGCGGTGCCATGGGGACGGTTCGAGCGTCACCGCAGCGCAGCGGAGGACTTGGGGACATTCCTCTAAAAGAGGTGTGTCCCCTTACCATAGATAGTGGGAAGACGATGGAACCGTCCCCGTGGCTTAGCGATGTAACGAAACAAGCAATCTTTCGATGTAGTGATAACAGCTACAAAAAAAGGCCACGGTTTCCGCAGCCTGGATGCTTCAGCTTAACTATAAAGAAAGTTTACTTCTCTACCAAGACCCTCTTTTCAGGAGTTTGTTCCAAAAACTTAATAATTTCTTCCACACTTGTTTCATCATGTTCAATCTCAGGAGAGATATATCGTCCAACATCTTGAATAGATTTCCCCAGGAGCTGAATTTTTTGCTGCATTTGAAAGCTCATCTCTCTTAATTTCTGTAGATTTTGTTCCATGGCAACCCTTTTTTGCATAATTGAATTCTTTAATAGAGGATTCCCATGAAAAAACCCCTGCAGTCCCTGGCTTGCCCCTGCTTTTTCTTCAAACTGTGAAAGACTCCCTGAGATACTGTTCTGTAAAGTCAGTTGCTCTTCCATGATCTTCTGCATGCTGTCCAGAAGGGTCTGCTGCTGCTGCTGCATTGTAATTAATAATTGCTCCAGCTTAAAACGGCTTTGACGTAAATTATTTACTATCTTGTCAAGTTTGATATTGACTTCATCCGACACAGGCATAATCCGCCTCATCCTTTACAATTTTTCAATAGGTTATTTTAACCTACAGATATTAAAATATACCTACAGTGAAAAGACCCCTATTTACGCCTTGAAAAGCGCCGGCGGATATTCTTTAACATGGAACTTTGTTTCATCTCCACATATACATTTGCAAGCCTTCCAGGAGCAAAAATGAGACCAAACTGGCTCACCGGCAGGGGATGAATCTGTACCGGCAGATTTATTTGCTTCCCACTCCTCTTAATTGTTAAAAAAACACGATAATAATTTACACGTAAGATATTCCAAAAATCTAACTCCGATTCAATATGCTGATGATTGACTTCCACCAGCTTATCACCGCTCTGCAAACCGGCCTTTTCTGCAGGAGAATCAGGAATGACAGCCATTATAGTTAAACCATCGTTATGGTCCGAATCAAAAAGTGGTGGTTTGGAGAATTCATCTTTATTCCCCTGCCTGATCAGGAATTCATGACCAAGGGGCGCCATGAGGGCCGCGGGAATGATCATAAAGGGAACAAACGCTGCAGTAATGGCCAGAGCTGATAGAACCAGGCTGTAGATAGCAAGATTCCAGGCAGTTTTTACCCTTTTTTTCTGAGGGTGGCTGGATAAAGCCAGATCGCTGTAACCCAATCCCGCCACGAGGGGAACCATGAGATAAATTATTTTTTCCTCTGCTCCACCAGTGCTCATCACCGTCCCCAGAAGAGGCCACCACTCAGGCATGGGAACTCCTCCCACAAATATGTTAGAGGTTTCAGCAACAAGCAAGGTCCACAAGCCCATTAAAGGAAGAGGCCAAAAACGCTGCATGCTGTAACCACCAACTACCTGCCCTGAAGGAGTCTTAAGGTAAATAGGGCTTGCTCCCAGGTGACCGCTTACATAAATTAAAAATGCCTCGGTTAGGTGTAGAATTCCCACCAAAGCCAGGAGGCTCGGGATGTGAATGTCAATTAAACCTACAAAAAAACTAATATCGCCAAGAACCGGCCAAAAGGGTAACAGGCCCCTGATAGCAATAGCAGCTACAGCAATAATCCCCCCTGCATAGGCAAAGCACAGAAAACGGGGGTTTATGAGCAGCAGCAGGATGGCTATGGGCCAGATATAGGTAATACCTATTCTATCCAGGGAAATCCCCAGCAAGAGAAGAAAGATACTGCCAAAAAAACCTCCCATAAGCCCAAATACAACAGAGTAAAGGGTTTGCTTCCACATATTATTAATGGGTCGGCCAAAAAGTTTCTTCTCCATTGTTACAACCCGACGATACTGCATAAAGACAATAAAAACAACAAGCCAGAAGAAGGGATTCAGCACAGCCATGGCCATGGTTTTGATCATTAATATTGATATATCAATCCAAAAAGTCAACTGCCATGCTCCTCTCTAATTAACTAATATTTACTTTCCTTTAAGAATATCAACTGCATACTGTAACTGATTATCGACTTCCGCGGCTTTTTCCGACAACCCGGAGCGCAGATGTTCTCTTGTGGAATTTTCCAGGCTTCCCGTTGGAACTAATTTATTAATTCTCTGAAATTCCATTAAACTGTTCACAGTCTGGTCATCAAATAGACCTGTGGTTTTAACCGGATACCCTAGAAAGGTAAGCATTTTTTGTAATTGAATAACTCTTTCTCCCGTATCCCCCGGCTTCAGGTTTCCGGGAACGAACTGGTACTGAAGGTAGTATTCATCAGGAAGTGTAACTTCAAAGTCAGGCGTTAAACCGCGCCCGTGCCAGTCTCCCCCACTGGGAGTAAGATATTTGGCGATGGTATATCGTAATCCTCCCCCATCACTTAGAAACTGCAAATACTGCATCGAAGCTTTACCAAATGTGGGTAAGCCGATCAGAAGAGCCTTTTCCCGGTCCTGTAAGGCTCCCGCAATTATCTCTGCTGCACTGGCAGTATATTCATTAACCAGAACGACAATTTTATAATCCTTTTTCTCCGCCTCTGAATAAAATCTCTCCTGAATATTCCCGCTGCGGTCAACTACTCTGGTAATCTCTCCGGATGGTACAATTACCTTGCCTACTTCAATTGCCTCATCGGCCAAGCCTCCAGGATTGCTTCGCAGATCAAATATAAGCCCTCGAAGATTATTTTCTTCCAGAAGCGCAAGGGCATTTAAAAAATCCTTCCCCGTATCCTGATCAAAACTGGTTATTTGTATATACCCGATCCCATCCTCAATCATTCGTGAGAAAACCGTATCCATTTCAATATCTGCCCGCTTTAAATCAAAGGGCAAAAGCTGCTGTTCTCCAAGCCGCCTGACAACCACATTTACTGTTGTCCCACTCGGCCCGCGCAAAAGCTGAACTGCCTCATCAAGGAGCAGACCCCTTCTGCCATCCACCTCCACAATTCTATCTCCTTCGGACAATCCGCCCCTTTGTGCAGGGGAGTCCTTAATTACCCTTAAAATGAGTATCTCCCCTTCATCTTCAACAATTTCCACCCCTATGCCGCTTAAAGAGCCGGTGGCATGAATGAGCAATTCCTGAAACGATTCAGGAGTCAGGTATGCTGAATGGGGATCATTTAAAGACTCCAACATTCCCTTGATAGCGCCCCTCATGAGTTCTTTCTCTTCGAGGGGCTGGAAATACCTGCCATCCAGGATATTCCACACCTCCCAGAATAAACCGCTCTCTTCTCTTTGTCCTGGAACTTCTACCTCAAGGACAGTGGGAGAAAAGAAAAAACGGGTAAAAATATATGTTGCTATGTTGCTTATAATAAGCAAACACAGCAACATAGCTATAAGTTCCCGTCGTTTCATGGAAACACCATCTTTCTATCAAAAAACCACAGTGTAAAATTCACTCCTTATTTATTATACCTTTTCTATTGAAATAATTCCACCCAATAGGATTTAGAAGTGATCTAGAAACTACTCATAGGATTTTGCCTTACTCCATCCACCCTCACTTCATAATGTAGATGAGGTCCTGTACTGGAACCGGTTGAACCCACTATACCGATATTTTGCCCACGGGCAACCTCTTGCCCGGGTGCTACGAGGAGGGAATGACAGTGAGCGTAAACCGTGGCAAGTTCTTTTCCATCAGGTCCTTTGCCATGACTGATTATGATCAGCCTTCCGTAACCATATGTAAGGCTTCCGCTTATGCCCGCAAAGATTACGACGCCGCTATCTGAGGCCCTGATATAAACTGGGTTTCCGTTATAGTTTGAAGATGCAGGCCAGCGTGTACGGGGAATCCCTATGTCGATAGCGCCGTGAAACTCTCCCGGCTTTCTTGTGATTGGATTAACCCGTGTGCCGTACCCGGAAGTTATCCATGAAGTTCCATATTCGGCCAGAGGCCACAGCAGCTTTCCGGAAGAATTGAAACGCTCTGTCTGACGTCGCATCTCTTCCTGGAGCTTCTTGATCATATCCTCAACTTTTTGTGCCTCATTCTCAAGTTCTTTGATGGCTTTTTCTGTAGCATCTATGTTCTTCTGGAGATCGCCCAGCAATTTTTCCCTGTCAGCCAACTGTTTATTAATATCTTCACGACGATTCAATCTTTGAACCTTTAAATCAAGTAAACCTGCTCTTTCTCCTTCTAGCTTGTCCTTTACTTCTTGAATAGCAAGCCTTTCCAGATATGCCTGCTCTAAAAGATCGAAATCATTTTCCGCAATGATGGTCAGGTCATTTAATCTGGTCAGAAATTCAGCAAAACTGTAAGCGTTAAAAAGAACTTCAAGATAGCCTGTTTCCCCATTTTCATGCATTGCCCTGAGTCGTCTTTTTAATAAATCATCTTTCCGTTCTATTTGCCTTTCTGCCTCAGCCAGTTCCTGCTCTGTAATTTGTATGTTTGTTTCTGTTTCCACAATTTGGGCTTCTACCTGTGTTAACTCCCTGCGGAGAGCAGCTAAACTTTTTTCAAGCTGCGACAGTTCTCCTTCGAGCTTCTTCTCTTCATTCTGATACTCCGCAAGAACTTTTCCCCTGCCGTCCAAATTTTGCTGGATACGGGCCAGTTCATTTTCTGTGTTTTTGATCGTCTGCTGCAGAGGAGAAGCATAACCAGTGAGTAAACAGGTTGTACTGAATACAATAATAATTAATAAAATTAAAAGATTGCGTAATTTCGGGAAAAACACTGCTTATACCTCCTTACTTTTACTTTTACACCTTTAAAAACCTTCTCACGGAAATAAAGCTTCCAAGTACGCCTAGAGCAATTCCCAAAGGAATGAGAATTTTAACCATTTCGTTGATAATTTCATGGGGGGGAATGAGGGCAATAAATACTATATTGCTCTGCATCCAAACGTCTGCAACCTGATAGCTATAAAAAAGAATAATGATAGGTATCACGGCGCCGGATAGACCAAGGATCAAACCCTCAAAAATGAATGGCCAGCGTATAAACCAGTCCGTCGCCCCCACATATTTCATAATCATTATTTCCTTACGCCTTATATACACCGTAAGCCGTATGGTGTGGGCGATAAGGAAAATAGCCGTAACAGCAAGCCCGGCCATAAAAACCAGACCTATCCAGCGGAGCAGCCCCGTGAACTGAAAGAGAGGATCCACTACCTGACTTCCGTAATCCAGGTAACCTACGCCGGGGTAATTACTGACTTCCCGTGCCACATCCGATATATCTTCCGGAATAATAGTACGAAGCTCATAAGAATCCCTCAGTGGATTATCCAGATCTTCATACCCCTCCAACAGGTAAGCACGATCTCCCAACTGCTGTTTAAGGCGTGTAAGGGCATCTTCTTTTGAAACAAAACGCACTTGTTCCAGTTGAGGATGTCTTATAAGCATCCTCTCTAACTCCGCCCTGGTTTCTTCATCGGCTGATTCATCGATATAAAGCGCTATCTGTACCTGTTCTTTAATGTCCTGGGTTACAAGGTTAACATTTACGCTCAATACCATAAAACTGCCCAGTATGAGAAGGGTGATAGCAACAACTCCGGTAGAAGCTATGCTCATCCAACCATTACGAACAATACTTTTTAGCGCCTCTCCCAGGAAATATAAGAGGCTCCTAATGTGCATTGAAATAAACCCCTCTTTCCTGATCGCTGATCAGACGTCCGTCTTCGAGCACAACTACACGTTTTTGAAAATGATCAACAACTTCCTTTGCATGGGTAGCGACAATAACCGTTGCACCCCTGATATTAATATCATGCAAAAGATTCATGATTTCCATGGAGGTGCCGGGGTCAAGGTTGCCCGTAGGCTCATCCGCAAGAAGTACAGCAGGACGATTTACTAAAGCCCGGGCAACACAAACCCTTTGCTGTTCACCACCGGAGAGTTGATCCGGTTTTTTGTAGGCCTTATCTTTCAACCTTACCAATTCCAATGCATGAGGGACTCTTTTTCGAATCTCTTTTGTAGGAGACCCGATAACCCTTAATGTAAATGCCACATTCTCATAAACATTGCGGTCATTTAGCAGCCTGAAATCCTGAAAAACGACACCTATATTCCGCCTTAGGTAGGGAACCTCACGGTTTTTTAACCTTGTTATATCTCTGCCAAAGATTTTTATACTTCCCTTCGTAGGTAAAGATTCCCTGATCATCATCCTCAGAAGGGTAGATTTACCTGCGCCGCTGGTCCCTACAATAAATACAAACTCACCGCGGTCAATAACTAAATTAATATCATTTAAAGCCTGGACATCTTTTCCGTACTCTTTATAAAGGTGATTAATTTCGATCATAACATGGCCCAATCCCTTTTACTTAAAAAATTCAAAGATATTTGGTGGAAAATGTAATTGTTTTACTTTACTTCGACAGCATCCAGTAATATCCTCTTTTATTTTTGGCCATATTATGGAAAATTGATCATTTTTTGGTTTTAATTGTTTACTTTTTTTGCAACCAGGGCATCATGGAACGAAGTTCCGCGCCCACTTTTTCAATGAGATGATTCTCATCCATTCTCCTTAAAGCAGTAAAGCGAGGGCGATTCATGCGGAACTCAGTAATACATTCCAGCGCAAACTGACCTTCCTGAATTTCCTTCAGTAATTTTTTCAACTCTTCCCGGACTCTTTCATCGATAATGCGGGGGCCCTTGGTTAAATCACCATACTCGGCCACATCGCTCACAGAATACCGCATCCAGGATAAGCCACCCTCGTAGATCAGGTCAACAATCAATTTAAGTTCATGAAGACACTCGAAATATGCAATCTCGGGCTGATAACCAGCCTCTACAAGGGTGTCAAAGGAAGCTTTGATTAACGCTGTCGCGCCACCGCAAAGAATGGCCTGCTCACCAAACAAATCAGTTTCTGTTTCCTCCTGGAAAGTGGTCTGAATAACACCTGCTCTTGTGCTGCCCAATCCTTTTGCATAAGCAAGAGCTCTCTGCAGGCATTTCCCTGTATAATCCTGGTGCACCGCCACCAGCGCAGGGACACCGTTTCCTTCCTGATACATACGCCTTACCAGATGTCCCGGGCTCTTGGGAGCGACCATAAACACATCAACAAAGGGAGGGGCAACTACCTGGTTATAAAGAATATTAAAACCGTGAGCTACAGCTATTGCCTTGCCTTCTGTCAGATTTGGCAGAACTTCATTCTGGAATACAGCGGGCTGATCATTGTCCCCTAAAAGGATCATGATTACCTGTGCCATCTTCGTTGCTTCAGCAACATTTTTGACTACGAGGCCGTCCTTTTCAGCCTGCACCCAGCTTTTGCTTCCTGGAAGATCGGCTACAACTACACTAACTCCGCTTTCCTTCAAATTCTGGGCATGAGCATGCCCCTGACTGCCATAACCCAGGATAGCAACTGTTTCACCCTTCAGATTAGATAAATCCGCATCCTTGTCATAATAAATTACCGCCATTTTCTCGCCTGGCACAACTAAATTCCCGAAAAAGTATAAGAATTCAGCGCACCAGACTTTACACCTCCTGACATTTTTTAAAAATATTTTCTGCAATTTTAAATTTAGTTTCCCCCAAGAGAAACTTTTACTCCATTTTAAGAAAAAAGAATCCTGTAAAATCTTTGGAACAATATGAAAAGCGGGGAATAACTTGCTCTTTTTAACGGAAACATACTTAGTTAAACACATTCCACATAAAATGGATAAGAGTTACTATTCGACAAGCCCCCGAATAATCCCTTCTTATCAAAGCAATTTTTTATGCAATAATTTACATTTTTTTTTCCCCCAATAAAAAAAACTCCCTTCCATAAGGAAAGGAGTCGATCTTTTGCAGAAGTTGCCAAGGGGACGGGGTTATTGACAACATTTCCTAAAGATTAATATCCCATATCATAGGCATATTATTTTTACGATTAAACAAAATAATATCAATTTGATTTAATTACTATTTATTAAAGTGAGTTGGTTAGATAATGAAGAAAACTCGTGATTGGTTCTTTGCAGGTCTAGTTGCCGGAGCAATCGGTGGTGTTGGAATATTTCTATTAAATTTTGGGTGTGCCGCCCACTGGCGATACCGACGGCATATATGTGACCAAGAACCCCTTTACTGTAACGGCGGCAGAAGAAGTAGCAGCATCTGTATGTCTGGCTGCAGGATGAACATGGTCACGCCGCTTATCAAAACGCGGCTTTCATTACCCTCAAGTATGACACAGTGAATCCATCCTGGTCAAAAGGAGACGTAATAAAAGTTACAAAGGTAATGCCTGACAGTGTAACGATTAAATGGCCACCTGCCAGTGATAACTCTGGGCAAATTAAATACAGTGTTTTGGTAAACGGTGTGTTTGTGGGGGAGACAGATAATACCACTTATATTGTTTCCAACCTTGAACCCGGCAAAAGCTATACCTTTTCTGTAGCTGCTGAAGACGAGGCCGGTAACCGTACAGAATTCCGCCGAGTGAAAAAAGTGAGGACCCGGAGAGAAAAAAAGGAAAAGCATTAGTACTTTCCGTAGCGAATGATCCAAACAAAAAAACCTCTTCGTTTTAGGAAGAAGACATTGTGGGTTTTTTAACACAAAGGATTGGTACTCAATATCGTGCTGCTAATATCTCCAAGAGAGCTCCAAACATTTGCATATTTTTAATTACCGGCTATCCTTTTCTTTAATCAGCATCAGGGGCGCATTTTTCAAAACCAGTGCTTTTTTGTTTTTAGCTATTTTTATTTCCCCTGGCTGTACAGCTTGCAACTGCATGGGAAAGATATGCTTCCAAGCAGCAGCATCAAGTAAAGCTTCTGTAATTACTGTAACACGCCTCTCTGCCAATTGTTCTTCCCATCTTTGTTTTTCTCTATTTACTACTTCACTCTCTAAACGCCAGTGATGGTGACCCAGTCCCTCCATTGCTCTGATTAGGATTACCCCATGCCCGTTCGCAGTCATTGCAGCAATAAGAACTGGAAGTGTTTTAAAAATCCCCAGCAAATTACCGTCATACGGATCTGCTTCAGCTATACAAATATTGCTTAATTCCGGGATATTGCGTGTAACGCACGGTTTCAAGAACTCTATAGCCTTATCCCAGGCTTGCTGCAGAGGACCGACAAAGAGATTGACGATCTCTCCTTTTCCATTTGCTATTAGCTGCAATCCAAGTTCAATGGGATGGCCTTCAAGTACATTAGTGATAAAACGACGCATCGGAGTTACCGCCTCTCCGGGACTGCCTCTTTCTAATTCATGAAGGCAAAAAATGGTCCTTAAGCCGGCAACCCCTGGGACAAGTATTTTTGCTCCACCAGTATAGCCGGACACAGGATGTATGTTTACTGTGCCAATGGAGATGCGCAGATCTGCAGTATCAACTTCCCGATTCAGAAAAACCGGCTTACCATCGATATCCCCGTAATAGGATGTTTCCAAGCAGTTATGTGTTAAGATTGGTCCGGGAAATTTCGCTGGAGCTTTATTAAATTCATTTTTTTCTTCCAGCCCATAATGGGCACCTCCGGCGAAAAGCATTTTAAAGGAGACGTCATTGGGTAAGCGGGGGGCAATGACCCGGAGCAGTGTTTCTATCACAGGCGCAGTGCGTGAAGGGCGGGACGAGTCCTCTACAATGATTAGGATACGCTGCGCGGCAGACAGCGTTTGCCGCGCAAGCATTTCAACTGCGTGCTCAATTTTTTTAACAAGTTGTTCTTCTGATAGGGGTTCCGGAAATGAAGGAGTTATTACATTGCAATTAGCAGCCGGCATATCAAGTCCGGACCAGGCAGGAAATGCCATTTCCCGTGTGTGCATGGTTGCCCTCACTTAAGTATTTAGGGTGCCCCTAAACTGAAATAGTAGACTCTTATTTATTCTTATACACCCATAGGTTCATACTCTAATTCTTTAACTACCTTAACTATTTCTTCGTTTTTTATGGATTCTAAAATAGCATAAATAGTCATTGCATCACCATATTCGAGTTCTGGAGTTACTGCATTACGTTCTTCCCCAATAGCCGCTTTGTAGAAATTCAGTAATTCATGGTAGAATCCCATCTGGGGCTGATATGGAATTTGTTTGCTGGTTCCATCATTATACGCAACATTTACGGTACCACAATCTCTCTCTTCAAGATAAATCATGCCATTGTTCCCGAAAATACGCAAACCAACAAAAGGCCTCTGCATTTCTTTTCCTGCGCAGAAGAAAGTAAAATGACCGGTAATTCCGCTTTTGAAAAGAAGATTAGCCTGGATTACTGAATAAGGAGAGAAATCTTCTTCCTGTTTTACTCCAAATGCATGAACAGTATCAATGGATCCAAAAATATGTTGAAGGGCTCCTATGTCATGAACTCCCGTATCATAATAAACTCCTCCGGGAAATTCCGGATGCTGCCGCCATTCTTTAGCGGGAAATTTATTTTTTAGCATATCATGAGGAAAGTTAACCACTCTATTTTGGATTAAATAATAAACATCTCCAATATCTTTAGTCCTGACCAGATCCCGAATTATATTGATTTCATCGTTATAGCGATAATTTTCTGCAATCATAATAGGAACATCATATTTTTTCGGTAACGCTCTAGCCTCCATGGCCTGTTCTCTTGTGGGGGCCAGAGGTTTTTCACAGATTATTGGCTTTCCTGCTTTAGCAACCTCTTCCGTAACCTCATAGTTCAGCTCAATGGGAACCATAATATCAATTGCATCCAGGTCGTCCCGCTTAAGCATTTCATGAAAATCATTATATATATCTTCCGGATTTAAACCAAGAGTGTTACGCCAGTTTTCCGCCTTTTGTCTATCCAGGTCACAAATTGCCCGAATCTCAAACTTATCGGTTAATTTCTGATAAGCAGGATAATGTAATCTTTCAAAAGCCATGCCCATACCGATAATACCCATTCTTAATTTTTTCATTATAATCTCCTTCCTTATTCCCTGCATTATCCATGCAGTTTTTTCTTCATCGTTATAATTTCCTGACTTTAAAGTAAAAATTCATGGTTCCAAAAAACGATTTTTTTTACTGCATTATTAGTGGTAAGCTGTGGTATGCTAAAAAAAATTCTAACGTATTGGAAGGAAGTTAATAAAATGCCTCCTCTTAATCTGTCTCAACAACTTCTGGAATTACAAGTCATGAGTCTATTGCTGCATTCATGGCATCATACCAGGCTAAGTTAACCGGTAAAACAGCAGTCTGTGTCGCAACATCCGGTCCGGGTACAGCAAATCTGATTAATGGTTTAGCTGATGCTTATTTTGATAAGGCACCAGTTCTGGCGATTACCGGACAGGTTGCATCGGGCGGCTTATTAATGTGCCTGGGCGAACTATCTACTGCAGTAAAATACAAAATACAGGTAACGAAACTTTAAGTGATGAGAAAGACGAATATGGACTGCCGCGACCTATAGTAACCTTTAGTTTTGGGGAAAATGACAATAAATTGATTAAACATGCTGTACAGAAGGCTAATGCAATAATGGTAGCAAGAGGTGGCAAACCGGCTTTTGTAATTCCGGATACCGGACACCTGATGGGAACCTGCCGCATGGGAGATGACCCAACAAAATCTGTAGTTAATGGCTTTTGTCAAAGCCATGATATACCAAACCTGTTTATCTGCGACGCCAGCGTCTTCGTAACTTCCGGTGGCGCCAACCCCACCGAAACGGTTTTGGCTATTGCAGCCAGGACCGCAGACTACCTTACCAGTAGAATGGGAAAAGAGGAAATTGGTTATTAGTTGTTTCTAAAAGGTATTTTATAATTGTGTTTTATTCAAGGGACTCTGTATTTGCATAAATGTCATAAAAGAAGGGAAATTAACAAGGTATATAATAATCTTGAAAAGGAGATGTTATTCTGAATACGTGGAAAGTTATGCTCGTAAGATTTATTATCACCTTTATTGTCTCTATCATTGCCTTTTCTTTTTTTGACGTAAACCCTGCAGGAGTGGTCTTCTTTGTAGCCGTAGCTGCTACCGTTGTGAACCATCTAGTCGGAGACTTATATGTTTTACCGGGTTTTAATTATTTGATAGCATCCGTTGGAGATGGTGCCCTTGGTATTGTTGTTGCTTATATTATGGGCTTGGTGACGACCGTGTTTAATCCTAACTTAGGGTCTCTACTTTTTTTCGGTGCCCTTATTGCGGTAGTGGAAATATTTTTCCATCCCTATCTCTTGCGCACAAGAAGAGTTGCTCCCTCTCCTGAGCCCGAATCGCAAGACGAGCAATAGAACGTTACCCCTTTAATTCTTTAAAGATAGCCCTGGCAAATGATGATAAGAATTTCGCAGCAAATTGAACAGGATTTTTTTATACGTTGTTTTCATAATGGGAATGTCCAAGAGTTGATCTAAAAGCCTGTCATCACGGATAAATGCATTAAAGAACTGCGCAGGAAATTTGTATATATACTTTGATACTGTATGAGAGTACTGCAAGTTTTCATCGAACTCTTTTCGGCATGCTTTTTCATAAGAGCCCATGCTTGATGTTCTTTTTTCCTTGATAATTTCCGCTATCTTTTCGGCAGCGATTTGTCCCGAGCGGATGGCATAGGCAATGCCTTCTCTGGAAAAAGCATCCACAAAGCCGCCAGCATCTCCGCATAATAGTGTTCTTCTCCCGGCAAGCTTTCCTTTAGGGCACACCGACGGAATGATAATCCTGTCGTCTTTTAACCTTTCAATCGTTTGACCTTTATACTGAATTCTAACTCCAAAAATTTCGTTTTCTATTAATGATTCGGGAATACTATGTCCAATGTAAGAAAGCGCTCGTTCTGATACGGCCCCTCCGCAAGGCTTATACCTGGGAACTTCTCCTTTTCAAATAAAAGTACATTTAAACCCACCGATGCTGCTTTTTGTGCTGCAGAAGCTCCACTTGGTCCTCCACCGATAATAATAAGATCAAGCATTGCACTCCTCACTTTCAGGATATCCAAAATCCCTGGGACTGGAGCTACTTTAAACTACTATTATGTTATTTTAAGCTGTCGAATTTGTTCCCCTTGAAGTAACAAAAGGGATGTAAAGAAGGAATAAGCAATATTATCCTTTACCGCTCTTTTGGGTGTGATCAGTTTGATAGGCATCGTAGTGAAATAATGGTATACTTTTTAAATACATCCTTATAGGAGCAAGCGATGAAATATTCTAACAGAAAGACCTTAATTATCAATGAAATAGCCAACGCCATTACCCACGGAATCGGAGCAGTCCTGGCAATAGCGGCCCTGGTAATACTAATCGTATTTGCCACCAGGTACGGGGGGCCCTGGCATGTTGTTAGTTTCAGTATTTACGGTTCAACCCTGGTATTGCTTTACCTGGCCTCAACGCTCTATCATAGCATTCAGAACAAAAGGGTTAAATATATTTTTCGCATAATTGATCATGCCGCCATTTTTCTGTTAATTGCTGGAACTTATACCCCGCTGACCCTGGTGACCCTGCGAGAGGAATATGGCTGGGTCATCTTCGGTTTGGTTTGGGGCCTGGCCATACTGGGGGTAGTCCTCAAGGTTTTTTTCGTCAACAAATATGCCGTTTTGTCAACCTTGTTTTACCTCTTGATGGGCTGGTTGATTGTCTTCTCCATCCGTTCCCTGTTTGCAAACCTGGCCGGCATATCATTAATTTTCCTGGGAGCGGGGGGCCTCTCTTATACCCTGGGGATTATTTTCTATGTCCAAAAAGGTAAACTGCTGCATCATGCCATCTGGCACTTATTTGTATTGGCCGGAAGCATATGTCATTTCTTTGCCATATTTTTTATCCTGCCGCTGTAATTGTGGTTGACAAGGGGACGGGGTTATTGACAACTTTTTAAATAGGGGAATTATTAAATAAAACAACTAAACCGTGTCATACCTAGTTTTCTAACTCAGTTGACTTAGATGGCAAAATATAGCTATAATTAATCCAGAAATCTGCAGTAAATGATCTCCTAAATCCCACTTTGGTCACGAACTGTCCGATAGAGAACCGGAGGTTGCCATGAAAGGTAAAACCGTAAGCGAAAGCACAGTGTTTATCGTACAACAGATGATACAAACCGACGCAAATCTGGCGGGAAATGTTCACGGCGGTTCAATTATGCGTTTAATTGACAGCACCGCCGGCATAGTTGCAGCACGACATGCCTCATGTAACGTCGTGACCGCATCCATAGACAGGCTTGATTTTCACAGTCCTGTCTATGTGGGTGAGCTCCTCAAACTGAGCGCCAACATGAACTTTGTCGGAACATCCTCCATGGAGGTAGGCGTCAGGGTGGAAGCGGAAAACGTCATCACAGGCCACAACCGTCACACCTCTTCGGCCTACCTCACCTTTGTTGCGCTAGATGAGCATGGAAAGACCAAAAGCGTTCCCCCTCTTGTTCTAAAGACCGACGAGGAGAAAAGGCGCAATCAGGATGCCATCGAAAGACGGAAGATCAGGCTGGCCGAACGCAAACGGGAACGCAAGGCCCACAACTAGTACCTATCTTACCTTTTCTGTGCTTTGACCAGTGCATTTTCCACCGACTTTGAACAAAGGGTCAGACAAGGGGTCAGACAAGGGGTCAGAGACTTGTCTATTCTTTTTTTTATGCCTGCTCTCCCGCAGATCTTTGATCGGTTACTTATTTCTTGGGTATCACGCTTTTCTCCAAATTTCACCTGGCTTTTTAAAACATTATTTCATCAGACAAGTCCCTGTCCCCTTGTCTTTTTCTTTCAGAAGACCTTGATAGGGATTTGCCGGGAAGGTGCCGGAAACCCGAGCTGAACCGTAGAACTTGGAGCGAACTCCAGCCCTCAACACCCCATTCTACACACTACCTTCTTTTCATCTCCAAAGCCTTCTGTCCAGCTTCGACCAGTTTTTCAGCAGTCAAACCATACTTGATAAGTAAGTCGTCAGGTGAGCCGGATTCTCCGAAGGTATCATTTACCCCTACTCTTATCACAGGCACAGGGTAATTTTCGGAAATAATTTCAGCAACCGCACCTCCCAGACCTCCCATAATACTGTGTTCCTCGGCAGTGA
Source organism: Bacillota bacterium (assembly GCA_030656575.1). Taxonomy (GTDB): domain Bacteria; phylum Bacillota; class Dethiobacteria; order DTU022; family UBA8154; genus JAUSPO01. Next base: position 103,869 of record JAUSPO010000030.1, on the reverse strand, counting down.
CAATGGCTCCTGCTTCGGCTGCCATTTGGAGAATAAGCTTCTCGTCCAGCGGCTTAATAGTATGTACATTTAGCACCGCGGCATTGACGCCCTGTTTTTCCATGAGCGCGGCCGCATCCAGAGCAGCTCCCACCATAATTCCTGTTGCAATAAAAAGAAGATCTTTTCCTTCCCTGAGAATCTGTGCTTTGCCAATTTCAAAGGGTGTGCCTTCAGGGACAACGTGCGGAACTTTTGGCCTCCCCAGGCGCAGGTAAACAGGGCCTTCATATTCTGCAACAGCTTCAACAGCCTGATAGGTTTGTCCAGCATCAGCAGGCACAACGACGATCATATTTGGTAAAACGCGCATCAGGGCAATATCTTCCACGGTCTGGTGTGAAGCCCCGTCTTCGCCTACTGTAAGACCTGTATGTGTAGCTGCAATTTTTACGTTCAACTTGGTATAGGCTATAGAGTTACGCACCTGGTCATAAACTCTGCCCGTGGCAAAAACGCCGAATGTGCTCACAAATGGAATATAACCAGAAGCTGCCAGACCCGCAGCGGTCCCCATCATATCAGCTTCAGAAATCCCCATATTAAAAAAACGCAGGGGAAATTCCTCGGCAAACAATACTGTCTTTGTTGATTTTGAAAGGTCTGCATCAAGGACAACAACCTTCTCAATCCGTCGTCCTAACTCCACCAGAGCCTTGCCGTATGCATCCCTTGTAGCTGCCTTTTCCGTCAAAGTATTCCCCTCCATCTCACTTTTCTAAATCTGCAAGCGCTATTTCGTATTGTTCCTTATTCGGAGCCTGGCCATGCCAATCTATTTGATTTTCCATAAAGGAAACCCCTTTACCTTTCACAGTATGGGCTATGATCATCGTGGGAGCCCCTTTATAAGCATGGGCCCTTCCCACTGCTTCAAGGAGAGAAGCATAATCATGGCCGTCAACTTCCAGCACATGCCAGCCAAAAGAGCGCCATTTATCCACAATAGGATCGGTTGATTTCACATCACGGGTCCATCCGTCTATCTGCAGGCCGTTATAATCTAAAAATGCAGTAAGATTATCCAACCTGTAATGAGCTGAAGACATGGCTGCCTCCCATATCTGGCCTTCCTGAAGCTCACCATCCCCAAGAATTACGTATGTACGGCGTTTGGAATTATCCAGACGGGCTGCCAGGGCCATGCCGTTAGCTGCAGAAAGTCCCTGACCAAGTGATCCAGTGGAGATTTCTATCCCCGGAGTCTTTAGCATGTCGGGATGCCCCTGAAGCGGGGAATCGATTTTGCGCAGGGTATCAAGAAAAGTACGAGAGAAAAACCCCTTGTCTGCCAGAACAGCATAAAGTGCAGGACATGCGTGCCCTTTGCTTAAAACCAGCCTGTCTCTTTGGGGATCCAGATAATTACCAGAGTTAATATTCATAACCTTGTAATACAAGACCACTAAAATATCGATAACAGACAGTGAACCTCCCGGATGGCCAGAACCGGCTTTATAAATCATTGTGATAATATCTTTGCGTAAGTCCCTTGCTTTCACTCTTAATTCTTCCAATACAGCAGCCAAAATTGCCGGCACCTTTATTCCCCCTTTATTAAATGTATTCTAAAATGATTATATTGGTCCAAATCCTTCTCCCAGCACCTCTCCTACATTGCTTACAATTACAAAAGCTAAAGGATCAATCTCTCTGACTATATTTTTGAGGCGTGTTACCTGTGATTGGGAAACAATACAAAGAATTATACCTTTTTGATCCCCGGAATAGGCGCCCCTTCCATCCAGGAAGGTTGCACCACGCCCCAGCTCTTCAAAAATTTTTTCGGTTATGGCGTCCTGTTTTTTCTCGCTGATAATAAGGGCTGCTTTTGAAAAAGAAAACCCTTCCTGTACAATATCTATCACTTTACCGCTGACAAAAAGAGATAATAAAGCAAATAATGCTACCTCAGCGTCAAAGAAAAATCCGGCGGCGACTATGATCACCAGATCTGCTCCAATAAGGCTCTGCCCGCTGCTGAATCCCCAGAAGCGGTTAAAAAGCTGAGCCACCAGCGCTGTCCCGCCTGTCGTACCCTGTGAACGGAAAACAAGACCTATTCCCAATCCCGCTCCTATACCTCCGAAAACAGAAGCCAGGAGCAGGTCTTTGGTAACAAGAGGAAGGAAAGCAGTAAGCTCTAACATAAAAGGCAGGAGAATCGTGCCTGCCAGGCTGTGGGCCACAATTCTCCAACCCAGCACAGACCAAGCCAAAATAAAGAGGGGCACATTCGCTAATAAGACCGTCAGTCCTACAGGTACCTGGAAAAGGTGGAACAAAATAACACCCAGGCCGCTTATACCACCAGCCGCGATTTTGTTTGGAATAAGAAACATATTAAAGGAGACAGCCATTACAGCTGTTCCAATAATAATGCCAATCAGATCCCAAATATATTTTCTAAGCATTATTTCGACGGGCCCCCTGAGGAATCCTATTTGTTTTTGATTTAATCTGCTAACTGTGAGCTGTAGCGAAGAAAAGCCCCCAGAAAAAGCTCTATCTCCCCGTCCATTACTGCCTGGATGTTCCCTGTATCAGCACCTGTGCGATGATCTTTTACAAGGGAATATGGATGAAAAACATAAGAACGTATCTGACTGCCCCAGGCAATCTCTTTCTGCTCACCCCTTAAGGCATGCAGTTCTTCTTTCTGCCGTCGCTGTGTTAAATCAGCCAATTTTGCCAGTAGTATATGCATAGCGCTTTCTTTATTACTATGTTGTGACCGCTCATTCTGGCACTGTACCACTAATCCTGTAGGTATATGTGTAATCCTTACAGCAGAATCAGTGGTATTGATATGCTGCCCCCCGGCCCCGCTGGCACGATAAGTATCGATCCTTAAATCATCGGGATTTATCTCCACATCAACACCCTCTTTCACTTCCGGCAGAACGTCTATTGAGGCAAAGGATGTATGTCTCCTGCCGCCCGTATCAAATGGAGATATTCGTACGAGGCGGTGAACACCACGCTCCGCCTGAAGATATCCATACGCTTTTTCTCCCTGGACAAGGAACGTTACACTTTTAATCCCTGCTTCATCAGCGGGTAACAGATCCAGCACTTCTACTGTATAGCCTTTCTTCTCTGCCCAGCGGGTATACATGCGCAAAAGCATTTCTGCCCAATCCTGGGCATCCAGACCTCCGGCCCCGGGGTGGATAGCGAGAATGGCGTTGTTCTCATCGTAGCGACCTTTAAAGAGGAGGCGAAGTTCTTCCTTCTCCAGCAGTTTATCTATCTGTGAATTTATATCCTCAGCCTCTTTGAGGAGTTCATGATTATCTTCGTGATCATACTCCTCATAAAGCTGTAGAAGGACTTCCCATTCTTCCAGAAATTCTGCTAAGCGATCATAAGACTCGACCCTTTCTTTTAACAAAGAAATCTCCTGCATGATTTTGGAGGCGTCTTCGGATTTGTTCCAAAACTCAGGTTTACCGGCTGTCTCCTCGAGCATTTTTACCTTTTTCCTTTTATCCTCGAGGTCAAAGAGACCTCCCCCATTCTTCAAACCTCTCTTTTTGTTTTGACCATTGTTCCTTTAAAACAGTAAGCATAATACCATCCTTTCAACCTAATGAAGATCCTTACCACAGCACTTTTTAAATTTTTTACCACTGCCGCAGGTGCATGGTTCATTTCGGCCCACTTTAGTAACAGTTACGGGCTTCTTCTTTTCAGGAGTAACATTTCTTGTGCCTCTCGCTTCATCCATGGCACCAGTGCCATCGCCCCTAAGTGTTACCATCGGTGTGGCCACTCTTTGACGTTCAGGATTCCGGCTCACTTGCAGGTGGAATAAGAGCCGCACCACTTCTTCCTGAATTGAGTTAATCATCTCACTGAACATTTCATAAGCTTCGTATTTATATTCCACAAGGGGATCGCGCTGACCATAGGCCCGCAGCCATACCCCCTGGCGAAGCTCATGCATTGCATCAATATGGTCCATCCACTTACTGTCTACGGTACGCAAAAGGATAACCCGTTCCAGTTCACGTATCGTTTCCGAACCTATTTCCTTCTCCCGTTCATGATAGGCGTGATCTGCTGCCTGGACAATTATCTCCTTCAACTCTTCCCTGGAGAGTTCCTCAAAATCCTTTAAGCTGAAGTGCCCGGGGGGAAGATAGATCCTTTCAGCATGAGTTAAGAGCCCGTTTAAATCCCATAACTCTTCATCTATCTTTTCGTCTGCATAGGTAGAAAGAGCTTTATCCACCAGGTCTTCAATCATTTTCATAATATTATCGCGCAGGTTTTCACCCTCCAAAACCTGACGTCGCTGCCCATAGATCACTTGCCTTTGCTGGTTAAGAACATCATCATAATCAAGAACATGTTTACGGATCTCAAAGTTTCGTCCTTCTACCTTCTTCTGTGCGTTCTCTATGGCTTTGCTGATGATGGGATGTTCAATAGGAACTTCTTCTTCCATACCAAATCTCTCCATCATGGATTTAACATTGTCCCCGCCAAACAGCCGCATCAGATCATCTTCAAGGGATACAAAAAAGAGGGAAGAACCAGGGTCTCCCTGGCGGCCGGAACGCCCCCGGAGCTGATTATCAATACGCCTGGACTCATGCCTCTCAGTTCCGATAATATGCAGTCCGCCCAGTTGTACCACTTCATCGTGACGGACTTTCCAGAGTGCGCGAATTTGTTCTATTTTTTTCTCTTTTTCTGCATCGGTTAAATCGGCGTCATCTTTAATTTTCTCCAACTCTGATTCAGCATTTCCGCCAAGGACAATATCCGTGCCTCGTCCGGCCATATTTGTGGCAATTGTTACGGCTTCTTTTTGACCTGCCTGAGAAATTATTTCAGCCTCTTTTTCGTGATATTTTGCATTAAGGACCTGGTGACGAACACCCTTCTTTGAAAGGAGGCCACTTAGTTCCTCTGATTTCTCAATGGTGATTGTGCCCACCAGTACAGGCTGCCCATTTTGATGACGACTGACTATTTCATCCACTACGGCATTAAACTTGCCCTGTTCGGTGCGATAAATAAGGTCGGGCAAATCTCTTCTGATCATCTCTTCATTGGTGGGAATAATCACTACATCCATACCATAGATTTTTCGGAATTCATCTTCCTCTGTGACAGCAGTTCCTGTCATGCCGGACAACTTCTCATACATTCTGAAATAATTCTGAAATGTAATGGAGGCGAGAGTACGGCTTTCCCGGGCCACCTTTACCTTTTCTTTGGCTTCAATAGCCTGGTGTAATCCGTCACTGTAACGCCTGCCGAACATAAGCCGGCCTGTAAACTCATCAACAATGACAACTTCCCCGTCTTTCACCACGTAGTCCCTGTCTCTTTTCATAAGTCCATAAGCCTTCAAAGCCTGGTTTAAATGATGGGAATCCTCCATATTGCTTTCATCAGAGAGGTTATCTATATTGAGAAGCTTTTCAACACGTTCAACCCCTTCTTCGGTTAAAATTACTGTGTGAGCTTTTTCATCTATGGTATAGTCCTCTTCATTTTTCAGACGGGGAACAAAAGCAGCAAACTTTTCATATTTTTCCGTAGACTTTTCCGCAGCCCCGGAGATGATTAATGGTGTCCGGGCTTCATCTATGAGGATACTGTCAACTTCATCAACAATTGCATAGTTCAGGGGACGCTGGACCAGATGTTCCCGGTAAATGACCATATTATCACGCAAATGGTCGAAACCAAATTCATTGTTTGTCCCATAGGTAATATCTGCGCTATAATGCTCCCTGCGCTCTGCAGGGGTCATGTCGTGGACAATAAGTCCAACCTTAAGCCCGAGAAGTTCGTAGACAGGCCTCATCCAGTCACTGTCCCGCCTGGCCAGGTAATCATTCACCGTAACAATGTGAACCCCTTTACCGGTTAGGGCATTGAGATAAGCAGGCATTGTTGCAGCAAGAGTTTTCCCTTCACCGGTCTTCATCTCTGCAATACGGCCCTGATGCAGAACAATGCCACCTAATACCTGCACATCAAAGGGCCTCATGCCAAGAGCTCGCCAGGAAGCCTCACGAGCCAGGGCAAAAGCTTCGGGCAGGATATCATCCAGGGTTGACCCGTCAGCAAGCTTTTTTTTCAATTGAGCGGTAACCTCTGAAAACTGGTTTTCCTGAAGAGCTTTCATGCGCTCTTCATAAGAGTTTACCTCTTCAACATAACGCTGAAGCTTTTTTGCTTCTTTTACGTGGGGATCTCCAAATATTTTTGTGAATAAACCCATCTAAACTCCTCCTAATGATAAAACACTTGGGGATTCCAGAAAATATAACAATCTAGAATTATTCTACTAAAACCAGAACAAAAATACAAGCGGGACGCAAAAGACACCAATGATTGAATTTTCTTAAGAAGGTATTTTATTGCAACAAGTTAATTTTTTCTCATAGCAGGAATCTGCACCAGGAAAGACGAAGAACTTATTAGTTATATCCCAATGTGGAAAGGTGGGCTGCTAAGTGCAAGGCATCAAACTTTTATTGAAAATACTATTGTCTGTTGGTTTCGCTGCTGCCCTAATTACAGCTGTAACAACCACTTTTTTAGTCGGTATGATTGCATCAGATACCCTAATCGTCGTAACGGAAGCAACACCTTATCCACCGGAGGCAGCGGTATTTCTTGCCAGTATAGAGGCAAATATCGTTAGAAATATTTTCTGGTTGTCACTGTCTTTTATGGGGTTCTGTCTTATTGCCCTTTATTACCTCTATGGTAACTTTCAAATTTTTTTACCCCCGGCAATACTGGCAATTATTTCCTTTATCCTCATTCAGGTTGCCCTCGCAGTTATACCCGGATATATCTCTGTCGGCTTAGCCAGTTCTGTGGGCCCCATTATCTTAAAAGGATTTGAGAGAGCACAACAGGCCAACTATCTTGTCCTCGCCTTTGGGATAGCGCTTCTCACAGCGTCACTGCGCCTGAAACCTAAATACTGATTACATTGTATTTGAACTCGTTTCAGCAAGAATAAAAGCAGTAACCCTGCCGTCTTAATCAGGCAGGGTTATTTATTGTCCTCAAAAAAACGTGGAAGAAAAGTTACATCCGGCAGCACTGCTGTGGCGCCCTCTTTTTCGAAGGCACTTTTATCTACTGCGCCTCTGAGTCCTGTTAAAACCCCAATAAAGGAAGCCCCCGATTTTTTTGCGGCAAGGAGATCAGCCATGGAGTCCCCCACAGCCCAGCATTTTCCCGGTTCTATGCGGGGAAATGTGGAAGAAAGCAGATCATCGTCGCTAAACCTGTCCCCCCAGTAAGCCTTTAGAAAGGAAAAGGGATGAGGCTTGCCCAGGGAAATATTATCTGAGTTATGGCTGGATGCCTGTTCCGCATTCTGCACATCGTTGAAGGTTACTACAGATTTTTTATCGAATGATTCCCAGATATTCATTTTCTGAAGAGGAAGGTTAAGTTCGTTATAGGGCCGTCCTGTTGCTATTCCCAGGACCATGCCCTTCTCTTTCAGCTGGCGCAGGGTATCTTTCACTTTGCTTACAGGAAGCAGAGGTTCTTCCTCATGCATAAGCCCCTTTTTCCCGGGAGAGCCAGGCTCCCTGCTGAATAATTCCCTATATTGTTCCTCTCCGAAATACCACTCCTGAAAAATGTCCCTTACTTCTTCCCATAAAGGAGAGGAGGCTTTGTAAGAATTCTCCACAAGCCCCTTAAAACTTCCGGGCACCTGTAAAGAAAGTTTTCCCATTAAATCCTTCCACCTGGCCTCACCTGCCCAGTTCTCTATGACTGCAGCAAATGAAGGACTCCAATCATCCCGCGATGATAAAAGGCTGGAAAGGTGAGAGAGATGCTTCAGCATAATCCCATGATCTTCAACCTGAACTCCACCTGCTAAATCCCTGCCGCTTATCTCTTGAAAAAGCAAGGTTAATTGAAAAACAAAAGTATAAAAAGCCAGATCCCAGTTGGAATTAACTGCACGTTTTTTAAAAAAGGAAATTACCTGCTCATCCTGGAAGACAACCCGTCTGACTGCCGAAATTTCCTGAGGAGAAAGATCGGTTTTAAAGGTTGGGAGGCCTGCTTCGGGGGGCCTGCCCAGATACCGATCGCTGTAAAGCAATTCCCAGACCACAAGGGCGGCAGTATTCCAGTAGCAATCTTCACTTAAAATGACGCCATCCATATCGAAGATAACTTTTTTGGGATGCTCTGATTCTTTAGACAAATTATATTTCCTCCAGACTCGAAGCATAGGGACATCCATTAGGCATTCCATAGGGGACATTCCTCGATGAGGTGTGTCCCCTTACCTATTATCACTTTTAGAAATCTTAGTCTTTATGGGGCCGGCAACACCTGAAGTGATCCCTTTTCTCCATTCTCTTAAACTCAATGCTTTGGAAAGTGCCTCTCCAAAGGAACGGAATGCTGCTTCCCAAATGTGGTGTCCATTGATTCCTTTGAGAATATTTAAGTGCAGCGTACAGGAAGCGCCTTGCACAAAGCCCTCAAAAAAAGTCCTCAGATCTTCCGAATTAGTATTTTCTGTCTGAGTAGGAATTACAACTTCAGGATGGTAAAAATCAAGATAAGCCCTGTTTTCAAAGCTAATCACTGACTGAGAAAGGGCCTCATCAATAATTGCAAATGCAGAACCATATCCTGAGATCCCATCATCCAATCTTGATTCAACATATTCTTTCATAGCTTTACCAATCGTGATCCCTATATCCTCACAAACTACATGAAAGAGGTAAAAGTCTTTTAATTCAACATTAACCTCCAGATTAAACTCCCCCCGCGCGATCACATGTTCTATCATATGGTTTAAAAATGGCATTGTCGTATTTAATCCCTTTTTGGGATCTGCGTAACGGGGTCCAAAATCAATTTTGGCAATGATTTGCGATTCAGCAGTTTTTCTTTCTGATATTACCTGCATACTTCTCCGGTAAAAAACCCAAGGGCTCTCTTGCCGGATTCCCCCCTTTCCTTTTTTTCAAATACCTGCCCAAATTTAAACTCTCTTTCTTACAGCCATGGCATGAGCCCAAAAACCTTCCAGTTCCGCAAAATGCGCAGCTTTTTCCTTTACTCTGGCAAAACCATCCTCAGTCACATAGCCAAAAGAAGAACGCTTTAGAAAATCGTGGACTGATACTCCTGAAAAAGTTTTTGCAAATGAACCTGTGGGAAGAATGGCATTTGGACCCAGGAGAAAATTACAGAGGGTAATAGGTGTGTAAGGACCCATTAAAATTTCTCCTGCATTTTTTATCTTGGGAAGCATGGAAAAAGGATCAGCGGTTAAAATTTCAAGGTGTTCCGGAGCATAGTCATTAATAAAATTAATTGATTCTCCAATGCTCCCGGTCAGAACGATCCCTCCATAATTGTTGAAGACCTTCTCCACAAAACCCCGTTTCTCAGAGGGCAAATTATTGATCAGTTCGGGGATATATTTTTCTACATTTTCTGCCAGTTCTTTAGAATGCGTAACGAGCAGAGAGGCGGAATCCGGGCCGTGCTCCGCTTCAATGAGAAGGTCAAGGGATACTGTATGCACGTCGGCAAATTCGTCTGCAAGAATAATGGCCTCACTGGGTCCTGCCGGAAGCCCCACATCCAAGACACCATAGAGCAATCTTTTCGCCGCATTAACATAGGCATTGCCCGGTCCGATTACTTTGCGGCAGCGGGGAATCGTTTCCGTACCATAGGCCACCGCTGCAATTGCCTGCATTCCACCGACCCTGTATATTTCCTTAACTCCCACAATGTGAGCCGCAGCAAGGGTTGCCGTGTCTATTTCACCCCCGATGCCGGGAGGCGTACAGACCACAATTCGCGGAACTCCCGCGATTACTGCAGGTATCCCTAACATGAGCATCACGGAGGGAAAGCTCCCCTTCCCTCTTGGAACATAAAGACAGACATCTGTAATTGGAGTAATTTTCTCCCCCGCCAGGACACCTTCTTCAATTTCTTTCATCCACATCTCTGAAGGAAGCTGTTCCAAATGAAATCTTTTTATATTTTCAGCGGCATAATGCAAAGTTTCTTTTGTCTTAGTGTCAAACCTTTGATAAGCTTCTTCGATTTCCTGCTCTGAGACTAGCAAACCTTTTTCGCCCAGGGAAACACCGTCAAATTTAGCCGTATATTCTATAACAGCATTATCCCCTTCCTCCCGCACACGATTAATGACCTCCAGTGCGATAGAAGAGTACTCTGAGATATCTATCTCCGAACGGCGCAGCAGATCCCTGCACTGCTGCTCAGTAAGCTTGGACAAATCATAATTTTTCACGATTAACAGTAACCTCCTTCCCAGGGGGTAACTGGAAATACCCCGAAAATTAAAATCTAACTTACCAGTGATCATGTGTAGGGCCTATCTCGTCCACAAGAGCCCATAATCCCCCGAGGACAAGGGAGTGACCTCCACAGAGAATAGGTATCTCTGATTCTACGACTGCCCTGGTAAACTCCCTCATAACAGGGTTCTTCATTTCCTGCCAGCGGCCGAGGTCCGAAAGGAAACGTTCCTCGGCTGAGAGCCTTTGACCCAAATGTATCATAAGTACTCTCGTATCCAAAAAGGCGCATTGGGCCACCCTCTCAAGATACTTAATAAACTTGTTTAAGCCAACTTCTTCGAGAAAAAACCCCATCAGAGAAATTGCTTCGCCGCTTTCTTCCCTGCCAAGGGCCTTCATTCCTCTTTCTTCTGAAAAAATGCGCAGCCTCAGTTTTAAATTTTGATTAATGCGGGCAATAACCGGTGCGCCCACCCGTCCTAAAATTAATGCTTCTTCGTAATCTCCCCGAAGAACTTCCTTGGCCTTGTCCAAACGGGAGAGATCAAGCTGCAGGCCATCTAAAACACGGCGCGCCCTAAGACCTGTAAATGGACTGCCGGCCAAAACAAGCAAATCTGCCGGAGTATCCAGGTCGAACAATAAACCTGCCGTATTTTTAAAAAGCTTCTGCTGAACACCGGTGCTGTCCCGTAAGGTCATGCCTAAAATATTATCCATTTTAGGAGGTTCAATCTGATTGATCAGGCTGCCTGGAGTAAAGGCAATAATATCCGCCGACTGAGCATTGTTAGCATAGATAATGGACTCAGAATTCAACAGCAGAAGGCATATTTCCTGAAGCTCACTAACCGTCACAAGGGGAATACTTGCCCCACCCATATAGAAAATGTTTTCCAACTTTTCCCTGTTAATTAGATTAGAAAGCTCATTGCCAAAATGAAACTTTTCCTCTGGAATCTCGTTTTTCCAGATTGTAACCCCCATCTCAGCTGCTTCTTCGGCTAACAAAGGGTAATTTGTAAGAAGATAAATACCGCCAACTTCAGGTATTTGCTGCATCTTCATAATATTGTCCAGCAAAACAGCTTGACGGACAGCTACAAGTTCTTTTTCAATTTCGCTGAGCGGTTCTCCTCCCTCAAAAAGAACAACACTTACCTTATCCTTCACTTTTTTTCACATCCTTCTGCAAAAAAAGCATCGCCGGGTTCTATAATATTTATGAGTAAAAAACCGGCATTCCGCCGGCATACAGAAGTCATTAATGTACTTTAGGCTGCACCCTATTCCATGGGGCCAATGAGGCCGTAATTACCATCTTTCCGCTTGTAAAGGACGTTAATTTCTTCTGATTCAGCATTGGTGAAAACAAAGAAATCATGTCCGAGGAGGTTTAATTGCAGCAGAGCCTCTTCCACTGGCATTGGTTTCATAACAAAACGTTTTGTCCTTACAATAATGGGATCCTTTTCCTCTTCTTCCCGCTTCTTGTTTATGTATTGTTCATTAAGTTCCTTAAGCCCGGTTTGTCTAAGCTTACGGTTAATCCTGGTCTTATACTTATGCATCTGACGCTCAAGTTTATCAACAACTAAATCGATCGAAGCATACATGTCCTGGGTAGATTCCTCACCCCGCAGCAATAAACCACCAATAGAAATTGTAGCATCCACAATGTGGTTTTCCTTAGCTACACTAAGAGTAACCTGTGCATCTGTATGAGCATCATCCAAGTATTTTTCCAGTTTACTCAGCCGTTTTCCCACGTAGTCCTGTAGTGCCGGAGTAATTTCAAGATTTTTACCCCGAATATTAATCTGCATTAGAGCATTCCCCTTTCCAAACTTAACTTAACACATTGTTCTAGTAATATTATCATATTCCATATTAAGTAGAAAAACCCTTCAGCTTAACAAAGATAAATAGTAAAAAGAGGGACATTAATCGCCCCTCTTCATACTCCCGAGGTTAGGTATTAAATCAAGCATTCAGAATTCAGTAGTTATAATTGCGCTTATACTATGCTTTAACTACATTAGCCGCCTGAGGACCTCTACTTCCTTCAACGATATCAAACTCAACATCCTGCCCTTCGCTCAGGCTTTTAAAACCTTCTTCCTGAATGGCAGAGTAGTGGACGAAGACATCTTCTCCATCCTCTCTTTCGATAAACCCATAACCCTTTTCTTTGTTAAACCATTTTACCTTACCCAACAAAAAATTACATACCCCCTAAAAATTTGAATATGCGAGGTTGGGATTCGCAAAAATTACTGTACCACATTATATTTAGTTTGTCAATTAAAATTATTCAATAAATATGTAACGTAATATGTAACGTAAATATGCAATAAATATGCAATAAATATGCAGATATAGCCTATTCTGTGAGTATGTACACTTTTAATTGTTTGCGTCCAAACATATAGGCATCATGATGCTGGTCAAAAAGAAGATCAATGCTGTTTTCCTTAATTGCACTACCTGTATCTTCAGCCCGGGCAAAACCATAACCGTCAATATAGACAAGAGTCTTTAGGGGTATAACAGAAGGATCCACTGCTAAAATATGGGGGTACGTGAGACTTCCATCCCCGGCCACTGCTTTTATCCCTGTATAGGTATAGCCGTCATTATTTAACCCTGTACAATGGGAAGCGCCCCTGTGATCCACGGGACATCCGGACCCTGGGGTCCCTGCGCAATATGCTGTGGCAGAAACATATAATACTGTCTCGAAGATATAGTTCCGATCACCACGTGAGAAAAAAGTATTCTCGCCGTATTCCAATACTCTGTTCACAGGCTGTTCAACTACCTCAGTTGAAACAGCTGTTCTGGAAATTTCCAGGCCGTCTCTTTTAACAATTTCGTTGACAATTTCTTTTATACCCTCTGACCCTTCTTCGATTGCCTTGACAATGCCTCGGTCCAGATAAGGATTATAAACTCTCACAGTGCTATATGGTATGAATACCTTCTCCCTTTCAATCTCTTTAATTACCCGGGCGACCTTTATCTGATCCCCTGGACTCAGAATATGGTTTAGTGCAGGGGATACTGTGTCTTCTTCTGTCAACTCCAATGAATTCTCCTTTAATAAATCCTCAACTGCCGTGGAAAAGGTTTCCCTAACATCCCTGTCAACGATCAGCGTAACGGGTATTGCTTTTTTGATGGAAATTGTATCCCCGCTTTGAATTGGTTCGTCTCTGCCGGGAACTACTTGATCGTAATCACCGGCTTTCAGGCCCTTCTCATCTAAAAAATCACCTACTGTTTCAGTAAAAGTATAATACTGCTTCTTTTCATTTCCTTCCAATACTACGAACATCTTATAATGCTGCATATAAAAAGCGAAAACCACAAGGGCAGTGAATAGCACAAAACTTGCAATTTTTACAATTTTTCGCTTATTGTCCTTCCATTTCCATTTATTTCTCTCCTCATTCCCCTCCGTACATAAAGGAACAGAACCGTTCTCGTCCATAAGTCTCCCTCCATAAATATTTGCGCCTTATTTTTAATTAGCCATTCTCTAAACGCAATAATTCTTATTATTGACAGGACAGGCTAGTTTTATACAGGCGCAAAAAGAGGGGGTTTTTCCGTACATAAAAAAAACACCCTTATAAACGGATGCCCTGTTATTATCTAAAGGATTTTTACGAAACCTTAATTCTTCTTAACATCCACTACTTCAATTCTCACTTTCCCTATTCCGTGAGGCCTTAAGCCTATTGCTTCTGCTGCAGCCCTTGAAAGATCGATAATTCTGTCTCTACTGCCCGGTCCCCGGTCATTAATGCGGACCAGTACGCTTTTGCCTGTTTTTAAAAAGGTAACATTTACATAAGTGTTAAAAGGCAGATTCCGGTGAGCAGCAGTGAATTCATTCTGGTTAAATACTTCTCCGCTTGTAGTCTTTTTGCCATGGAACTGCTCACCATACCATGAAGCAATTCCTTCATTGCTCTCTCCCCGTGAAGCAATAACCAGAGGAGAAGGAGACGGTGAAACTTTTGTCCCCAGGGCTACAATAGAATTGACCGGCTCTTCAATGACACACTCGCCTATAAACTCACGGGATAGTTCTTCATCGCCGGCATAAACAACTTTGAAAGTAAGTTCCCTGCGCCCTGCTGTCCCTTCCTGGAGAGTAGTTATTTTTCCTTTTAAGAGATTTGGATCTTCTGTTTTTTCAACAGCAAAGGGAATATCCTCCAAACTGACCTCCATAACTGTTAGATGCTGTAAGATAGAAATATTTTCTCCCGGAGAGATGGGCTCGTTCAATTCCGGAGTAACAGAAAAACCGCCTGCCAGCAGAAAATCGAGTTCTTTTAAAGTCTCCCATACAGTGACAGCATGGGTATAATGCTCAAAGCTTCCCTGTTCTGTTTTTATTACAACGGGAAAAGCCCTCTTGATGTAAATATGCATATCTTCTTCCAGTGGGTCTCCCAAAGATTGTGAAAGCCTGTCAAACGGCCTTATTTCTATCCCCTGCTCCTCAAGCAAATCTGCCACATAAACCGCTTTCGATTCCACCAAATATATATCTCCATCATCATTTATTGTTATTTCCATGGCAAAAGAAAGCATGTAACAATAGGTTGCGATGCTTAAGGCAAAAATGCAGAATAAAAGATAGTAACTTATATAAAGCATTCGTTTTGGTAACAATTTTTTCTGCATGAACATGAGTGATTACCTCCAGCGAAATATTTCCCCTTTAAGTTATTCTATGGAAAATAATCGCTTGGCATTCTCCAGACAAAGGCTCCCAATTATATCACCTGTAATGCCTCTTAGAGCTGCTACCTTTTCTGCAGTATATGCTACATAAGATGGTTCGTTCCGTTTTCCCCGGAAAGGGTTGGGTGTTAAAAAAGGAGCATCTGTTTCTATTAAGAGCCTGTCTTCAGGGATTGCTGCTGCAACCTGACTTAACTTATTGTTCTTCGGGTATGTTACGGGACCGGCAATAGAGATATAAAAACCCATTTTTAATGCTTTCCGGGCCAGGGCAAGATCGCCAGAAAAACAGTGCATCACTCCACCAGGATCAGGCAAACCCTCTTTCTCTAGAATTGCCATTACTTCCTCGTGAGCATCGCGGTCATGAATTACAACAGGAAGGTTAACTTTTTGCGCCAGTTTTAATTGCCGGCGGAAAACATCCTTTTGAAGATTGCGGGGAGAGCGATCCCGGTAAAAATCCAGGCCCATCTCTCCTATGGCTACAACCTTGGGGTGCTGCGACATCTCTTCCAGCCTGCGCAAATAATCGGCAGGAGCTTTGGCGGCATCATGGGGGTGTATTCCCACTGCGGCATAAACCGGGGGATATTTATGAGCAAGAGCAAGAGATTTTTGCGAAGATTCCAGATCAAAGCCGATATTTATGATCAGCTTTAGCCCCATCTTTTCTGCTCTTTCTATAACTTCATCCCTGTCCCTGTCAAAATCACGAAAATCAAGATGGGCATGGCTATCAACCAGATAAGGGAATGTGTTAATTTCTGTCATGAAATTTTACTTCCCGGTGGAATATCACCATCAACAGCTGTAAGCAATACCCTGCCATCGGGACTTGTTGCTGCAAGAACCATCCCTTCTGACAGCAGTCCGCGAATTTTTACCGGCTTTAAATTTGAAACAAACAAAACTTTTTTCCCGGTAATTTCTTCAGGGGAATAATATGGAGCCATACCTGCCACTACCTGTCTTTGCTCTTCTCCCAGGTTTACAAGGAGTTTAAGAAGTTTATCGGTTTTAGGAACCGGTTCTGCAGTGAGAATCTCCCCAACCCTGATCTCTACCCTGGCAAATTCGTCTATGGAGATCAGCTCTGTTTTGACTTCTGTTTTTTCTTCCACAGGGCTCTGCTCCTTAATCTTTATCTTTTTTTTCAGTTCGCTTCCTTTCCCCTCTAACAAAGACTCCATCTCCATCTCAATGTCCAGTCTGGGGAAAAGGTCATCAGTACGCTGCGCTTTGACACCGGTCGGCATAGAACCCCACTTCTCCAGGCTTTCCCACCCGTGTAACCGGGAAAGGTCTTCTATCCCCAGCTGGGACCAGATACGCATCGGAGTGCGCGGCATATAAGGCAAAAGAAGAACACTTATAAAACGTATGGATTCGCATAAATTGTAGAGAACTGTACCCAGTCTCTCTTTATCCTCTTCCCTTTTGGCCAACAGCCAGGGTGTGTTTTCGTCAATATATTTGTTAGAACGCCTCACCAGTGTCCAGAGGACTTCCAGGGCGCTGTTCAGCTGAAGTTTGTCCATTAGCTCAGTTATATGCGAAGGTGTGGATAGAGCCAATTCACGGAGTTCCTTATCACTTTGAAGCTCATCCCCTGCCGGAGCCGGAATAACTCCAGAGAAAAAACGCTCCACCATTGTTAGCGTACGGCTCAGAAGATTACCCAAGTCATTAGCCAGATCCGAATTTATCCGCTGCAGCATAGACTCATTGGTAAAAACCCCGTCAGCCCCAAAGGAAATCTCCCTTAAGAGATAATAACGCAGGCTGTCCGATCCATAGCGCTGAAGAAGAACCATGGGATCAACAACATTACCCCTTGATTTGGACATTTTACCTTCCTTCATGATCAGCCAGCCATGGCCAAAAATCTGTTTAGGCAGGGGAAGGTCCAGTGCCATTAGAAAAATAGGCCAGTAAATGGTATGAAAACGGACAATTTCCTTAGCCATAAGATGAACATCGGCAGGCCAATACTTATTAAAGAGAGTCTCATCATCTGTGGAATAACCAAGAGCGGTAATATAATTACTCAGAGCGTCAAGCCAGACGTAGATTACATTTCCCGGTGCAAATGGGACAGGAACACCCCAATCAAAAGTGTTGCGGGAAACGCAAAGATCCTCAAGCCCTGGCTGCAGAAAATTATTGATCATTTCGTTTTTGCGTGAAGGAGGCTGAATAAATTCGGGGTTTGAATTTATGTAATCCAGGAGACGCCCGGAATATTTTCCCATGCGAAAAAAATAACCCTCTTCTTTCACCAACTCCACAGGCCTGCCGCAGTCTGGGCAGTTCCCTTCTTCTACCTGCCTGGCAGCCCAGAAAGATTCACAGGGCGTACAGTACCAACCCTCGTATTGCCCCTTGTAAATATCCCCCTGTTCAAAAAGCCTCTTAAAAATGTACTGGACCGTTTTTTTGTGACGGGAATCTGTAGTCCTGATAAAATCACTATAGGAGATATCAAGAGCGGACCATAGTTCCTTGATCCACGCAACGATCTCATCAACAAAAAGCTGAGGATCTTTCCCTGCGCCCTCCGCGCTGCGCTGTATTTTCTGCCCATGCTCGTCGGTGCCGGTCAGGAACCATACATCATAACCGGTAAGCCTTTTAAATCTCGCGATGGCATCGGCGGCGACAGTCGTATAAGAATGCCCCACATGAAGCTTATCGCTTGGATAGTAAATGGGTGTAGTGATATAAAACGTTTTCTTCGACATAACTCCGGAGGGCCCCTCCTTTATTTTAGGTAATACCATTGCACTGGTTTCAAGAAGATAACTGGAGATACTACACGATTGCCATACCAAACTTAAATATACCATAAACAAATATTTAAGGCAAATATACCATAACGTGGGATCCCGTTAAGCTTTGGGACGGAGGTGGGACGGAGGGACAGGTCAATTGTCCCAGGGTGGAAATAACTTGCCTTTTTGTGGTCTCGCTCTCAGCAAAAATTAGACAACCTCAGCCCTATAGAATACAGAATCAAGATTGCCTAGCCTCTTTTTTATTAATGTCTACTTGACGGGGGTAAGATAAAACTGTCCCCCTGTCCCATTTTACTACTCATTGGTTTCCTCTTCCCACTTGTCACAAACAAATTATTTTTTTTGCAGGAAATTGAAAGAAAAGATTGAAATAAATATATTTAATAAGGAAAAAATTTCTTTCTTTTTGCATAACATTTGAGTGCGAGGTGTCTTAAATTGTCGAAAAGAAGCATTGTGCTTGATCCCAACCGTTTAATCTTTGCTATGGATATAGGTACCCGGAGTATTGTGGGTCTTGTTTGTTATCCGGAAAACAACAAAATAAAAGTATTGGAATCGGAGATTGCCTACCATCCCCGGAGAGATATGTTTGACGGGCAGATCCATAATATTGAAGGGGTTGTGAATACTGCCAGGAACGTAAAAGAAGCTCTTGAAAAGAAATTAGGTGTTTCTTTGAAGAGTGTTGCTATTGCTGCAGCGGGAAGGGCTCTGAAAACCTGCCGTTCTCTTGCAGAAAGGGAAATTGAGCCGGGCAGGAAAACCAAAAAAGAAGAGATTTCTTCATTAGAACTGGAAGCCGTTGAAAAAGCGCAGGAGATCTTGGTCATTGAGGATGAAATTGATTCGGCAGACGCTTATTACTGCGTCGGTTTTACTACTGCAGCCTACTACCTTGATGACTACCCTATTTCAAGTTTAATTGGCCAGAAAGGAAGGAAAATGGGGATAGAGGTGCTGGCCACTTTTCTTCCACAGGTAGTCGTTGACAGCCTCTTAACTGTTGTGGAAGAGTTGGGGCTGAGTGTCAGCAACCTGACCCTGGAACCCATTGCCGCCCTGAACGTCACCATTCCACTGGAGTACCGTTCCTTAAATCTTGCTCTTGTAGATGTAGGAGCAGGAACCTCAGATATAGCTATCACTCATAAAGGTTCTGTAGTGGGATACGCCATGGTTCCTCTGGCAGGGGATGAAGTAACCGAACAGATCGCAGAGACTTTTCTATTGGACTTTAATACTGCGGAAAATGTTAAGCTGATGCTTTCTCAGAAGAAAGGAAATATATCCTTTAAGGATATTATAGGGAACAGCCATACTATAAGGGAAGAAGAAATTTTAAAAGTAATCGAACCAGCGGTGGAAAAAATAGCTTCCGAAATTGCCTCAGTAATTAAAGAATACAACAAGGGCCCAACCCGGGCGGTATTCTGCATCGGAGGGGGCAGTTATACACCTTTTTTACGAAAAAAATTGGCTGAACAACTCCAATTATCCCCTGAAATGGTAGCCATACGAGGCAGGGAGTTCATTAGCCAGGTGATCTATACGGGCAAGAAATTAAACGGTCCCGAATTCATTACACCATTCGGCATTGCTGTTTCAGCCTTACAAAAAGAATATTTCGGATTTTCCTATCTAACTGTTAATGGAAAGGTAGTCCGACTTCTGGATACGGAGAATCTCAAGGTTGGCAATGCACTTATAACAGCAGGCTTTAACTCCAAAAAACTGCTTGGACACCGGGGAGCAGGTCTCAAATTTATTCTCAATGGAAAAGAAAAGATTTTTCCCGGACTTCCGGGTGAAAACGCCCGTATCCTTGTAAACGGCAAAGAAGCTTCTCTGGAAACGATTATAAAAAATAACGATAAACTTGAAGTTATAGAAGCTCTGGAAGGGCTTTCGCCGCTTGTTAAAGTTAAAGAGTTATTACCTTCTCAAGGCTGCTCTATTTACTTTAACGGTGAACTCACTCATGTTTCTTTCCGCATTTTTATCAACGGAGAAGAAGCCGACTCTGAAATGATTGTCCAAGAAGGTGATAGGGTTGAATTAGGTAATTTAGGTACTCTGCAGGACTTTTTTAATATGTCTGAACTTGATCCCGGGGATATAATTTTTCAGGTAAATGAAAGAACCTGCCCTTTAACATACGAACTGCAGCCTGAGGACAGGATCACTGTCAGCCTAATAAAAAAAGCTGATCGGCAGGGAGACCTGGCTCAAAAAAAGATGCTTTCTGACAAGAGCCTGAAATCCATAAACAACATGTCTGTAGTCAATGTTACAGTCAATGATAAAACTTTGAACCTGAGACAAACCAAAGATCTTAAATTCGTAGATATTTTTAATTATATCAACTTCGATCGAAGCAGGCCTCAGGGACAGTTAATTATGACCCATAATGATCAACCTGCCTCACTCACGGCAAAACTAAACAATAATGATCTTATTCAAATCTACTGGAAAAAGTAAATATCACTTCAGCGAAATTTTGCAATTTGCGTAGCCATGGGACCGTCCCAGTGGCGTAGCAAACGTAAGATCATCCACTTCCTGACATACAATTACATATTTTACTTTTTAGACTTATTTACTAGTTTTATTTTGACAAAATTTACTTTTTTGTGCAAGAAAGGTATTGCTTTTCATGGGAATTACTAGTATAATGCGGCTGACAATAAATGTCGAAAACTGTAAAAAAGGGGGGCGAGGGTTTGAAGTCGACAGGAATAGTTAGAAAAGTGGATGAATTAGGAAGGGTTGTTATTCCTATAGAATTACGGCGGACCCTGGGTATCAACATTAAAGATGCTTTGGAAATTTACGTTGACGGGGAAAAGATAATTCTTAAGAAGTATGAACCTGCATGCATCTTTTGTGGTAATGCAGATAACGTTAAACAGTTTAGCGGTCGTATCGTTTGCCAGGAATGTGTCGATAAAATGTAGCAATAATACTAAGTTATTTTTTTCACTATTATCATTATTAAAAAATGCAAGGGAACGGCTCCCTTGCATTTTTTAATTTTTGTACTTAATTTTTTTGAAGTTCTAAATAAATTTTATACACTTCGTTCCTGCGGAGGGATAAACTCTCAGCGACCTGCTTAACTGCCTCTCTAGGAGTAATTCCTTTCTGTATAGCGACCATAAGCTTAGTTATACATTCTTCTTTCAGGGCTTCCGGTTCATTTCTCGTTTTATCAACCGATGAAATTACAATTGTAATCTCACCTCTGGGAGGATGCTCAGAATAATGAAGGAACAGATCATCGGCAGTTCCCCGGCGTACTTCCTCAAATTTCTTTGTCAGTTCACGACATACAGCTACTTCTCTTCCTTTTAGGGCTTTTCCCATCTCTTTAAGGGTCTTAACCAATCGGTGAGGGGCCTCATAAATAACCCCTGTTTTTTCTTCTTCAGCGATGGATTGAATTTCTTTTTTTAGATTACCTGCCTTACGACTTAAAAAACCCCAAAAAACAAACTTGTTTCCGGAATATCCCGATTTTATTAAAGCAGTGAGGACAGCAGAAGGGCCAGGCAGAACAGTAAAAGAAACCTGCTCCTGGATAGCCATGTTCACAAGATAGGTGCCGGGATCAGAGATAGTGGGCATGCCGGCATCGGTAATAAAAGCTACACTGGCACCCTGTCTGAGCTTGTGAAGAATCTCCTTACTCCTCTTTTCCCTATTGGACTCCCTGAAAGAGATAAGAGGAGCCCTTATTCCATAATGGCTTAAAAGCTTCCTGGAATGATTAATACTCTCTACAGCAATAAAATCGGCCTTTTTTAAATATTCAAGGGATCTGAGTGTAATATCCTTCAGATTACCTATTGGTGTTCCACAGATGTAGAGAGTTCCTTCCCCGAAATAACGCTCAGTGTCTTTTTTCTCCATAATTACCTGCCTTTACAGGGAGGCGTCCTAACAATTTCATCCACAGGAAATTCCTCATGCTTGGATTCATTCAACAGCTCAACATAAACTGTTTTTTTCATGATATTCTGGCTGATAATTTTACCCTCACCATGTGGGGTAGTAACAACTTCTCCCATAGATGGGAAACCTGCCCGGGCACACTCGTAATGCTCAGCCTCATAGCGGAGGCAGCACATAAGCCGGCCGCAAATCCCTGATATTTTCGTGGGATTCAAGGATAGATTCTGGTCCTTGGCCATGCGAATGGAAACAGGGCCAAAATCCCCAAGGAATGTAGAGCAGCACAGACCTCTCCCGCATGGGCCAAGCCCTCCTAACATTTTAGCCTCATCTCTAACCCCAATTTGTCTGAGTTCGATACGTGTCCGAAAAACAGCCGCCAGATCCTTAACCAATTCCCGAAAATCCACCCGCCCGTCCGATGTAAAATAGAATATTATCTTATTATGATCAAAAGTAAATTCCACATCAACCAGTTTCATGTCTAACTTATGCTTTTCTATTTTATCATGACATACGCGCAGGGCTTCTTTTTCCTTTAGCCTGTTTTCATCAAGCTGTTTATAATCCACATCCGCAGCAACCCTGCGGACAAGCCTTAGAGGGGGCACTATTTCATCCGCACTGACTTCTTTGTTTTCCTGTGCTACCTCTCCAAACTCCAGCCCTCGGCTGGTTTCCACAATTAAATCCTGACCCTGTTTCAATTCCAACTCACCAGGATCAAAATAATAAATTTTGCCCGCACGACGAAAGCGCACTCCAACAACCTTTGGCATCTTCAAACAGCTCCTCTCATCTTCAAAAACAATACTTCTATAGCTAAACGTTTATTAATGTTATTAAATAGTTCTCCCTCAAGCTGTAATATGTTACGACAAATTTTTTCCAGGAAAAAGGTATTTTCCTGCAAATTGAAGTTTTTGCCTTCGCTGCAGGATTTGTGTTCTTTTCTACTATTATTTAACTGAAGGAACTTCTTTATGAGAACATTATCAAGGCAACCATTCATCTTATAAATAAGCCTGTCGCGATAAATAATCAGAAGAATCTCCAGAAGCTCTCTTAAATCATCTCTCTTGGATAATTCTTCAGCTTTGACAAAAATATTTTCAACAGGTCCTCCCTCAATATCTTTCACCAATGAAAATGCTTCTTCATAGCTCTTTTCCCACCCGCTGCCGGAAGACATATGAAGAGCTTTACCCGGATTACCGCCAGCCAGGGCAATTACAATTTCACTATCCTCAGTGGTTGGAAATCCATGACTCTTCAATAAAAAGCTCATCTTTTCCGGCGGCAGCGGCAGAAGCGCAAAATGAACGCATCTGGAAATAATGGTTGGCAGTAAAGCCCAGGGCCTGGAACTTAGCAGCATAAAAACCAGATCCCCGGGCGGCTCTTCCAGAATCTGCAAAATACTGTTAGATGCAGGTAGTGTTAAAAGATCCGCATCGTGAATAATACAAATTTTTTTGCCACTTTCTTCAGGAAGATAATAAAGGCTCTCTTTAACTTCGCGCAGCTGCCCGATTTTAATGGATGTGCCCTGCGGTTTAATGTGGTAAACATCAGGGTGATTGTGACTTATGGTTTTTCGACAAACAAGACAATTCCTGCAAGGAGGATCCTCGCTGCCACAATTCAGGGCCTGGGCAAAAAGATTTGTAATGCTTTTTTTGCCGCTTCCGGGAGCTCCTGAAAATAAATACGCATTAGCTATCTCCCCCCTTAGGAGAGAACGGCGTAAGGCCTTTATGGCTAAATCCTGGCCGACTATTTCCTCAAAACCCAATTTGCATGCTCACCTCTTATGAGATAGGAATCTTAAGATAAGAGATTTTCGTTTTGCAGGAGTAACTGCGTCTTCTCCCAAATCTTTTTATGAACAATATGGGGTCCGTCCCCGGCATTGATAACCATAAAACGAGCGGCTTCCCCGGATGCTAACTGCAAAAAACCCTGTCGTACCTTTTGATGAAATTCCAGATTCCGCTGCTCTATTCTGTCACCCTGCCATTTTGCCCCATTCTCATTTTTTTGCAAACGTTCCAGCCCCGTTTCGGCTTCCAAATCCAGTAAAAAAGTAATATCCGGAATGAGGCTGTCTGTAGCCCACATGTTAATCGTTTTAATTACATCCGGGTTCTCACCGCCGGCGAGACCCTGGTAAACCAGGTTAGAATCCATATAACGGTCACTTATAACAATTATTCCTTTTTGCAATGAAGGCCGGATAAATTCGCTTACAAGCTGAGCTCTGGCAGCAGTATACAATAATACCTCACATGGAACTGTCATTTCAAAAAAGTCCGGATTTAAAAGCAGATTCCTGACCTCTTCTCCAATAGGGGTTCCCCCAGGTTCTCTGGTCAAAATCACTTCCAATCCAAAATTTTCAAGGCGCGATTTTAACAACCTCGCCTGAGTAGTTTTCCCGGCACCATCCGGGCCTTCTATACTTATAAATAAACCTTTTTTGTTATTTGCGTTTTTCTCTGCCATAACTCACCATCCAACCCGCTGACTATGAAGGCTTCATTTCATCTTATTTATTCTACCATATTAATATCTCCTGCAACAACTTTAATTGTTAGAAGGGTAGGATTAGAAGCACCCTGAAAAAGCATTTTTTGAGTCCTTTTAAGTAGAAGATAGGAAACTGCTTCCTCAGTAATCTCTTCTCCGGGGGACAAAATGGGAATACCGGGAGGTGACAGCACAACCATTTCTGCACTTGTTTTCCCCACAGACTCTTCCAGGGCCACAGAGATGCATGGAGATCGAAGGGCTTTTTGGGGTGACATTACGAAGGCGGCAGTTCGTCTAAGAAAAAAAAATGAAGAATACTCTGAAAAAACCGGCGCAGATAAACTCGTTATTTCGCTCCTTGCATTCGTAATAGCCCTGACAACAAAATCTGATGACAGAGCAAGCTGTGAAGGACCCACAACGGCCAGCAGATAACTGTCGTCACACATTTCCACCTCGATACGATGCTTCGCCAACTTTCGCGCCAGGAGGCGTCCTTCTCCCCGGGGACAAAAAAAAGTAATACGGCAGGGATCCAATTTAAAATCTCTGCTGTCTGATATTTCCGGAGAGAGCAGTCTAAATCCCTTTTTCTCCAAACCACTGCGCAAACGCAGAGACCAGTTCCAAGATTTAGAAAAAAGCTTTTTCCCCATCAGCGCGGCCTGCATCCTGATCAGGTCGAGGGAAATCATGACAGGATATGATGGACTGCTTGTCTGCAAAGCCTGCAGCCAAAATTTTACCGGGGGAGCAAATCTTTTATGGCCCAGATGTAAGAATGCTCCCGGTGTAAGGGCGCCGAGAGATTTATGTGCACTTTGCAACCATATATCCACGCCTGCAGCGGAACTATGTGGCAGGCTTTCCCTGTAAAATGGAAAATGCGTGCCGTGCGCTTCGTCTACGGCAAGCATTGCGTCATACCGGATGGCGATTTTCCTGATAGCATGCAGATCAGCAGTAATTCCCCAATAAGAAGGTGATGTAATAAGTATTAGTTTCGTATCCGGATGTTCCTGGAGAGCTTCTTCTACCATCTTTGCGGATACATTCAGGGGTAACCCGGTGGGCGGATCTTTTTCCACGGGAAGGTAAACAGGAAGTGCCCCGGATAAAGCTATTCCATGTAAAGCAGATTTATGTGATATGCGTGTGAGTAAAACCTTATCCCCAGGGCTGCAAAAAGCCAAAAACAGAGCAAGAATTCCACCAGTCACACCGTTAACCAGAAAAAAGGTTTCTTCAGCATTAAAAAGCCTCGCAGCAAGCTGCTGGGCATCCTTGATGGCATGATGGGAAAGATGCAGATCGTCAAGAGGAGCCAGCTCAGTCAAATCCCACTGCATGAGCGGCTGAAAACCTCTACGCATAAGAACAGGGGCGCCGTCACCCCTGCCATGCAGGGGAACATGAAAGGACAATTGATCCTTTTTGAGGTAATTTCTTACTGCAGAATACAGTGGCGTCTTCCTCTGGGTAAGATTTCTGCGTATCTTAAACACCTCCGCATTACGTATCGCTACTTCGCTGCATCGTCAGTCTCAGGAATATCTTCTATTATTAACCCACTCCATATTTCTTTGAGAATTTCAATAAAACGCCCGTATTTCCTGTCATGAAATGAAGCACTAATGATCTCCTGTTCACAATCAAGGCAAATAAAAGAAGACAATACGGTGATCCCGGAGCCTTTTACCGAACCACAGCATAAACAGTTTTTCTGATCCCTTCCAGCCAAAACCTATCACCAACTCCCATAAGAACTTCTTACATCTTAAGGTTTTCTTTATGTTATGCCGCAGAAGGGATAATTGCCTCCGCTGAAAAAAGAACCGCCTCGAAGGCGGTGCTGTTTACTGTTGTGATGACGCAGGTCTGTCGGCTCGCAGCATACCATTTACCTGCTAACCACCATGACCCTACGGGTCGCAAACGCTTTTGTTCCCACCCCATTTGCATATTACCGCAAGGTGTAATTGGGAGCTTCCTTCGTGATCTGCACATCATGTGGATGACCTTCAAGCAGCCCTGCATTGGTGATGCGGGTAAACTTTGTATTGGTCTGCAGTTCTTCAATATTTCGCACTCCACAGTACCCCATGCCGGCTCGCAGCCCCCCTACCAGCTGAAATGCTATATCGGCCACTGTCCCCCGGTAAGGAACCCTTCCTTCTATTCCTTCAGCCACCATTTTTTGATCGTCCTCCTGGAAATACCGGTCCCGTCCGCCTTCTTTCATGGCGCCAATAGAACCCATACCCCGGTATACTTTATAACTGCGGCCCTGGAAAATCTCCATTTCGCCAGGACTTTCCTCCGTTCCGGCAAAAAGACTTCCGATCATGACAACATCTGCCCCAGCTGCCAGAGCTTTTGTAATATCTCCTGAGTACTTTATTCCTCCATCGGCAATAACAGGAATCTTATAACTACGCGCTACCCTGGAAACATCGAGCACCGCTGAAATTTGAGGAACACCGATTCCCGCAATAATCCTGGTGGTACAGATTGATCCCGGCCCCACCCCTACTTTCAGGGCATCAGCCCCTGCCCGGATAAGATCACGTGCCGCCTCAGCAGTGGCAATGTTTCCTGCAATGATACTTGACTGGGGATATTCCTGCTTAATTGTTTGTACAGTCTGAAGTACAGATTCGGCATGCCCATGAGCCGAATCGAGCACGAGGAGATCAACACCTGCCTTCAGCAGCGCAGCAACCCTTTGGATAGTATCCCTTGCAACACCAACCGCAGCAGCTACCAACAATCTGCCGTTTATATCCTTCGCGGCACGGGGGTAAGCAATCGTTTTCTCAATATCTTTTATGGTAATTAGTCCTTTTAACATAAAATCGTCATCTACAATGGGGAGTTTTTCAATTTTATGGCGGGCAAGGATCTCCTGGGCCTGCTGTAAGGTAGTACCTTCGGGGGCAGTAACAAGGTTCTCCCTGGTCATAGCATCTTTTATCAAACGGCTGAAATCTGTTTCAAAGCGCAGGTCACGGTTGGTTAAAATACCCACGAGTTTTCCTTCTACGGTAATGGGTACGCCTGAGATGCGGTAACGCTCCATCAAGGCCGCAGCATCATTGATCGTATGCATCGGTGAGAGATAAAAAGGATTCGTAATAACACCATGCTCTGATCTTTTTACCCTGTCTACCTCCTCAGCCTGTCGGTCAATACTCATATTTTTGTGGATTACACCTATCCCTCCCTCTCTGGCTACAGCAATAGCCATACGGGATTTGGTCACAGTATCCATACTGGCACTCATGATAGGAATATTTAATCTTATTTGAGAAGTCAGCACCGTACTTATATCCACATCACGGGGCAAAACTTTTGACCGAGCCGGTATCAGCAAGACATCATCAAACGTTATTCCTTCTTGTATAAATCGCTCATCCACAAAACTTCACCCCCATTTTTTATTTAAGCAAAACTTTTAATGATCATAGCAGATCAAGGCGTACTATGTCAACGCAACTTATATTGTTTGACTGTTCTGGAAACCCCTGAGTTAAGAAGCTTGGAAAATAATTTTATCTGTAGTAAAATAGGCTGGAAAGGAGTGTTTTCTTGTGCTATGGGAAAAGAGAGGTCCTCAGAATACAAATTCTACTGTGGAAGCAGCTTTAAAAAGAGCTGCAGAGCTAGATATTAAGTACATAGTTACAGCCTCAAATACCGGAAAAACAGCTCAGCTTTTCTTAGACAGGGAAGTCCAGGTGGTCTGGGTTACTCATCATGTTGGCTTTTCAGGTCCTGGAGTCAGCGAAACGAACCCTGAAATAAAAGAAGAACTCCTGCAAAAAGGAGTTCAGATCCTCACCACCACCCATCTTCTGGCCGGAGTGGACAGAGCCCTCCGTTTAAAATTTGGCGGGCTCTATCCTGCAGAAATTATCGCTGCATCCCTGCGCATGCTTGGGCAGGGGGTAAAGGTTTGTGTCGAAATAGCATCTATGGCCCTTGATGCCGGGCTTGTCCCTTACGGAGAAGAAATTGTGTCTGTAGCCGGCAGCGGGAAAGGGGCCGACACTGCCTGTGTCATAATTCCTGCTCATTCCAACCAGTTCTTTGATACGGTTGTAAAAGAAATTATCTGCATGCCCCGCGAAAAGTAACTTGTTAAGCTAAAGCTGACATCCCCTACGTCACCATCGCTAAGCCATGGGGACGATTCCATCGTCTTCCCACTATCTAATCGGGTAGGAGGCTACCCATTATTTGAGTAGCCGACCTCCCACACCACCGTGCGTACCGTTCGGTACACGGCGGTTCCTCAGTTTACGCTGTAACTCGCCGATAGTACTCAGAAAAGAATAGGTATCCAAATCCTTTGATGATATTGTTTCCAAGGGATGTGGACATGATTGGGCTATTGGAGATTCTCCAGTAGCCCTTTCTTGTGTTTGCATATTCCCATGCTTTCTGTTCATGGATGCCGAGTGACCTTAGCATTTTAACTCTTGTCTTCACTCGTTTCCATTGCTTCCAGTAAATCATGCGGATACGCCTTCTCATCCATTCGTCCGTAATGGTCATCAGCTTCTTCATGTCCGCTATCTTGAAGTAGTTAATCCACCCCATAATATAGCGTCTGAGCTTTTCAGCTCTGGCTGTGTTGCCCATTCCATTGCTTCTGGAAGTAAGCTCTCTTACTTTATTTCTCATCTTTGCAATTGATTTGGGATGAATTCTGACCCTCGTTTTACCTCTGTATCGATAGAACGAGAGCCCAAGAAATTTCACTTTTCCTACGTAGTCAACCACCGTTTTCTCTCTGTTCACTTTAAGGAATAGCTTCTTCTCGATGAAGGGTAGTATGTTTTCAAGTGTGCGTTTCGCACTTCTACTGCTTTTGCAGAAGACGACTATATCATCTGCGAAGCGGACAAACCTGTGTTCCCTTCTTTCGAGTTCCTTGTCCAGTTCGTTAAGCATGATGTTGCTAAGAATTGGACTGAGTGGTCCACCCTGTGGTACGCCGATTTCCGTTTCTTCGAAACTGTGCTTGACTATTACTCCTGCTCTCAGATATTTATGGATGAGCGATATTACGCGCCCATCTTTTATCGTCCTGGATAATACTTCTGCCAGCTTACTTTGGTTAACTGTGTCGAAGTACTTTTCCAAGTCCATGTCAACAACATATTTGTATCCTTCGTCTATGTTGTCCTGACATTTCCTGATTGCATCGTGAGCACTCCGCCCGGGTCGAAACCCGTAGCTGTTGTCTGAAAACTGCTTCTCGAAGATGGGAGTAAGCACTTGGGCTATTGCCTGCTGTATTACTCGGTCCACTACCGTAGGTATTCCCAATTTTCTTTTCTTCCCGTTTTCTTTGGGTATCTCTACCCTTCTGACGGGGTTAGGATGGTATTTCCCATCCAGAATTGATTGCCTGAGTTGGTCTCCGTTTTCTTTGAGATATTGTAGAAGTTCATCTACTCCCATCCCATCGACTCCGTGAGCTCCTTTATTGGACTTGACACGTTTGAATGCGTTGTTCATATTCTGATTGTCCAATATTTCCTCAAGTAATCTTTCCTTCGGCTTGTTTGCATCGGTGAGGTTGTTTTCCGTTATCCTCCCAGAATTGTACGCTCCCGCATATCTTTCGTGTTCCGCACTATCCTTTTGCGGTAAGCCCTCGTTGCTGCTTCCTTCGGAAGCCCTCTGAGGTTGGCTGTACTTTCCTTCTGTCTCGGTAACATTCATTTACTTTCACCCCCTGAGGTTCAACCCTTCCTCGACGACGTAGACTTCATCGAGTACTATGGTATCTGCTGACTTCTCATGATAAATCTTGTTTCAACCGTGATTCGAATTCCATCTCCTCACGTCCATGAGACCTCCCACGGTAAGACGATTCACTTTCATTCCATGTACCCACATCATTTACAGTGGTATGTCCGTGTAGTTATTGGATTTCGTTTTGTCCAGCAAACTCATCCCATACCTTATGCCTGATGATGTTCGTGTTCCTTGGGTCGGAATTTTGCCTCCAGCTTCCTTCAGATTCCACCTCACGATGGACACCCTTGCTCTTGGCTAATGGTTGGTAACTACAGACCCCCATAGTGGACTTTCACCACCAAGTTAATCGCCATGCGTGGCGCACTGGTAAGGGGACACACCTCTTTTAGAGGAATGTCCCCAAGTCCTTCGCTGCGCTACGGTGACGCTCGAACCGTCCCCATGGCACCGCTTAAGTTATCTTGGCCTGATAAACATTTGCGTAAACATCTTACCGTAGGGACCGCCATTCACTATACCTATTCCCACATGGGTATAATTTACATTTAAAATGTTGGCGCGGTGTCCGGGACTGTTCATGAGGGACGTATGGGCACGGGCAACAGTAGATGCACCGGCAAGGTTTTCACCGGCATAGGTAAATGCAATTCCTGCATTTTTGATCATATCAAAGGGTGAACCATATGTGGGAGATTGATGGGCAAAATAACCCCGGTCAATCATATCCTTGCTCTTCAGTCGGGCTACTTTCACAAGGTTTTCATGAATTATTAACTCATTTAGTCCCCTTTGCTTTCTTTCTTCATTTACCAGATTAAACATCTGCAGCTCATCTGCTGACAATATTGATTGCCCGGGTGCTGGCGGCGTCGGCTCAGGCGGCACGGGTGCAGGCGGCGTCGGTGCTGGAATGAGTGTAACATTTCCCGTTCGCAAGTTTATCCTGTAATAAATAACTATTTTCCTGTCGGCCTGTCCATCCTTAAGGGGAACCTCAACTCTGTAAACGGATTGATCTGCTGTTCCTGAAACAAAGTTTAAAGGAACTCTTACACCATTGAATTGCGTGGTCCAGTTTCCATATTGACAGGCTGCAGCGGTAGGAACCATGGAAACCAGGAAAAGAAAAACCACGGTAAAGATGATAAAAGAATGTTTTCTTCTAAACATAAACTTAAATTCTCCTTTCTTACATATCTGGTAATCTGTGCTATAATTATAATCAAATTACAGCTTATACACAAACTGTATGCTGACCCTTCTCCTTTCTTTTCATCCTCTATTCCCTGAAGATACCTTCCCAGGAAAATGATAGTCTTTATTAGAGGAAAATGTCAACAAATACTACTATATAACAGATAATGGTAATTTAAGCACAGAAACGGAAAAGGAGCCGGTTTACTTAACCGACTCCTTCTATTCAGCTCACCCTTAGGCTTCCCACAATCTCAGGATTTCAACTCATCATCTTTTCCCCTTCAACTTAAGGAATAAATACTATATCTCCAGGGAAAATCAGGTTAGGATTCGCAATCTGTGGATTGGCCCTGATAAGAGCATCCAGTGATACCCCAAAGCGCTTGGCAATGAGAAAGAGAGTATCTCCCTTTTGGACTACATACCTCTTTGTGGGAGGCTTTGGCACATGTACTTCGGGAATAAAGACAACATCACCCGGGAAAATCAGATCGGGATTCTGGATCTGTGGATTTGCCCTGATAAGGGCATCCAGTGATACCCCAAAGCGCTTGGCGATTTTCCAGAGAGTATCACCCTTCTGCACAATGTACTTCTTCGCCAGCGGTGGCGGCTTCGGCGGGAACGGCGGAATCGGCGGAACTGGCGGAACTGGCGGAACTGGCGCTACTCTTCTTACATCGACTAATACTTCAAGTTGGACCGTGCGGGTGACTTTCGCAAAGATATCGATCACGGCGGTCTGTTCCAGTTCTCTGCCGTTAAGCCTGGTTATGATCTCTCCGACAATACTGGCCCGGACCTGCACGTTCATACCCGGACGTGCCCCTCTGGCCGTCTTTACAAAGGTAAAGGGCACATCTTCCCGGAAGTGGCGCAGCAGGTCTCCTGCTTCTTCCACAAAGAAGATCTGTTTATGGAGAATACCCTTCACGATCACCTGGTCGGTACGGGCCTCCGCCCTCAGGTTGACAATTTCGGCCACAATCTCGAGAATCTTGGTAGGCTTCTGCGGCAGGGTTACAGTCGAGCGGAGCGTCTCTTTCTGACGCACATCTACAACCACGCTTTCCACTTTGAGAAGCTTTTTGATTACCTCAATGCCCCTACCCTGCACATCAACCACTACTTCGATCTGAAGTACCTCCGTAACCTTCACAAAGGCTTCCACAACAAGGGTCTGGCGCAGCTGACGGCTGGGAGGATTAACTAACTGAAAATCTTCAAGTACTACCCTGACTCTCACCTGCACATCCATACCAGGCCTGGCACCGGGAATATCGACCGTCCGGGTAAAGGGAACATCCTCAGCGACATGGCGCACCAGATCCCCTTCATCAACGAGGAAAATCTGCTTGTGGATGACACCCTTCACAATCACGGTGTTCTCCTTTACCTCTGCGCTTACATCACGCACTGAAGGGATGATGCGAAAGATTTTCTTGGCCGTTATGGGCAGAGTTGCGGTAGGGGTAAGAGTAAAGACTGCAGTGTCCTCTCCGACCACACTATCTACCTTAAGCAGTTCTTTTTTGACGATGATATCCTTACCAAGAACATCGATAACTACTTCGATCTGTTGGATGGTGGTAACTTTGACAAATATCTCCAGAACAATGGTTTGCCGCACTTTCTTACCGTATTCTAGCACTTCTGTGTCCAGGGCAAGGATGCGCACATCCACATGGGCGTCCATATTATTGGTCGTCCCCGGAATATCTACAAAGACGCTAAAGGGAACGTCTTCAGGAACATGGCGTACCACATCTCCCTTATCCACAACAAAAAGCTGCTTGTGAATAACCCCGGAGACCATAACGCCTCCTTCCTTCGTTTCAGTTTCAATGTCGGTTACGCTGGCGATTACATCAAATACTTTGATGATGGAAAAAGGCAGTGTAATGGTGGCTTCAACTGTTTCCCGAACCGTATCCTCACCAATTACCCGATCAACTTTAAGTAATTGTCTTTTGACTAAAAGGTCAGACATTTTTTACCCTCCTTTCAATTATGCTTTTAAGGTTCACTATAATATATACAAGATACCCCTGTAGTGTTACAGGGGTATTAAGAAAACATAAAAGGTTTCAGATAATCATAGGGATTAAGCTATGAATATAATCACCTTTTTCTCCTTAGCTTTCTGGTGAAGGCTGTGGGTCATTTGACGGCTTCGGTGGAGGTAAAACTCTTTTTACATCAACCACCACTTCCAGCTGAACCGTACGGGTAACTTTTGCAAAGATTTCAATAACCGCAACCTGCTCTATTTCCAAACCCTTGTTATCAATTATCCTGGCCCGAATATCACCAATAATACGGGCACGCACCTGTACATTCATCCCCGGACGGGCACCCGGTGCCGATTTCACAAAGGTAAAGGGTATATCCTCCCTTTCGTGGCGTACCAGGCCGCCGGGGTCAACGAAGAAGAGCTGCTTGTGCAGTATCCCCCGCACAACTACCTGGTCAAAACGGGCTTCCGCCTGAAGGTTGACAATGCTGGCCATGATATCAAATATCTTAATGGCCTGGACAGGCAATCTTACAACTGCTCGCACCGTCTCCTGCTGGAGGACATCCACGACGACGGACTCAACTTTCAGAAGTTTTCTTTTTACGACTATATTCCGACCCTTGACATCGATGACAACTTCGATCTGCAGCGTTTCAGTTACTTTAACAAAAGCTTCTATTGTCAAAACCTGGCGCAGCATTCGGCTGGGAGGATCTATTAACTTAAATTCTTCCAGGAAAACACTCACATCAAATTGCACATCCATCCCTGGCCTGGCACCAGGTATAGCTATTGTATTTGTAAAAGGAATATCTTCTGACACATGGCGTACCAGATCGCCTTCATCGACAAGGAAGACCTGCTTATGAATTACTCCCCGCACGATTACCGTATCAGTTCGAACTTCTGCCGTTACATTGCGTACTGACGGTATGATTCGGAAAATTTTCCTGGCAACTATGGGTAGTGTCGCCACCGGTGTAATAACCTGACTGACAGTATCTTCTCCAACCACGCTGTCAACCTTTAGTAACTCTTTTTTGACGATAATATCCTTGCCGCGTACATCCACAACTACTTCAATCTGTTTTGTAACAGTTACCTTAACAAAAATCTCTAAAACAATAACCTGTCTTACTGTTTGGGGATCAACCAAGGTTTTATCTATTTCGAGAATACGGATATTTGTCTGAACGTTCATTCCAGGCAGAACCCCTTCAACAGGAACAAGGAACTCAAAAGGAATGTCCTCCTCCACATGCCGTACTATATCTCCTCGATCGACGACAAAAAGCTGTTTATGAACAACACCGGCAACGCGCACTCCACCTTCCTGAACTGCTGTTTCAACGGCCATAACATGGGCAATGACATCAAAAACTTTTAATACTTTAAATGGCAGGACCACATCTGCTGCCACAGTCCTGCGAACAGTATCTTCACCAATGACTTTTTCAACTTTAAGTAGCCTTCGCTTCACAATTAAATCGTTTGACATTGTATTTTCTCCTTTCATTATTATTGGGCGTATCTTCTTATTAACAAGCCCACTATAATATATACAATCATGATCTGATATGTTACAGGGGTTATAGAAAGCTACAAAAAGTTCATCACTCTAAAAAGGAAAATTCCATTTAATGTAGAAATATGAAAAGAGGGTTGTCAATACACTTTAGGAGAACTGTTATGCCTGTTGAACAAGGTTCTACGACTCTAAAAAAAAGTGGACTTACAATCTCTTACTATGGGAGACCTGATTTAGCAAAAACACCACTTCTTTTTATCCATGGCTCAGGTAGTAACGGTCTGCTTTGGTATTATCAATTAAAGGACCTGGCCATTCGGTTTTCCCCCGTTGCCGTTGATCTTCCCGGTCACGGAAAATCGGCAGGAGTTCCAGCTGAGAAGATATCTCTTTACTGTGATTACATTAAGGAGTTTACAGAGAGCTTAAACTTTCCTTCTTTTGTTATGATAGGACATTCCCTTGGCGGCGCTATTGCTCTTTCTTACTTACTGCAGTATCCCGCCGATTTAAAGGGTCTTATTTTGGTTTCTACAGGGGCAAGACTGCGCGTTGCGGATAGGTTTATGAAAACACTGCGCCAAGGAAAACTTGTTCCGGAAATGTATAAATATCTTTATGGGCCAGAAGCAGATCAGGGGTTAGTTGAAAAAGGGAAGGAAATAATCTCAGCTGTTTCTCCCGGGGTTTTTTTAGCTGATTTCACAGCATGTAATGATTTTGACGTAATGGAACAGCTTTGGAATATTCTTGTGCCTACATTGGTACTTTGCGGGGATCAGGATCTCATGACACCTCCAAAATACAGCCGTTTTCTTGCCGGTAATATCCCCGAAGCGGATTTGGAAATAATACCAGGAAGCGGACACCTTCCTATGCTGGAAAAAAGCATGGAAGTGAATAAAGGAATTCTCAACTTTTTGGAAAAACTATAAAAGGAAAAGGGTAAAAGGAAAAGGGTAAAGGGAGAATAATTATGAATGAGCGTAAAACTGTTGCTCTGGTACCTGCATATAACGAAGAACCTCGTATCGCCAGGGTATTGGAAGTTATAACTTCCTCACCGCTGGTAAACGAAATAATTGTTCTGGACGATGGCTCCCGGGATAAGACGTCTGAGATAGCCTCCCGTTTCCCCGTAAAGGTGCTTCGTTGGGAGCAAAACAGAGGGAAAGGAGCCGTCCTGCAATCAGGATTGGAAAAAGCTCCTGATGCTGATTATTATCTTTTTCTTGATGCAGATCTGATCAATTTCAATATTGAACATATTGAAAAAATTCTAACGCCTCTAACCTGGCCGGAACCTGCGGATATGACGATTGGAGTTTTCAAACACGGGAATAAGAATCATGTGAATATGGCTCAGCATTATTTTTCCGTCCTGAACGGTCAACGCGCATTAAGAAGGGAATTTGTGGAAATTCTGCCCGATCTGAACTGGTCCCGTTTTGGTGTTGAAATTCTGCTCACCAGGTACGCAGCACTTGCAAAAAGGAAGGTAAGTTATCCGGAACTTCACGGCATTACACATGTAACAAAAGAAGAAAAACTGGGTTTTTTCGGGGGTTTCTGTCACCGTCTGCAGATGTATCAGGAATGTGTTTTCAGTCTATTTGTTCATAAAAAAATGATCAAGCGTCACCCCGGGAAAGTTCCACCTGACATCTTAAAAAAGATATAATTGCTGGAAGAATATTCTTGGGTGATTCTGAATATTTGATTCTAAGTTACTGCTTAAAAAGGTCTGCCTCATTATAGACAGGAATTCCCTCAAGCCTGAAAAGAGCTGCCGTAACTCCTCTTCCAGGTTGCCGCCGGCCGCTGAAGGTGCCGTCATATATAAAACAGGATCCACACGAAGGGCTCCCGTCTTTTAAATAAATACCCTCTGCTTTGTAAAGGCAGGCGAGGTAGAGGGATTCGCGGGCACCTCGAATAAATGTTTCGGTTAAATTTTCACCTTTGGAATTTATAACGTGAGCCCTTCCCTCTAAAACATCCTCGCCACAACCGTTAACAATTTCAGCTGGAAAGCGGGGCGTAGATAACCCCCCCAACTGTTCCGGACAAAAGGGGATAATTTTATTTAGGGGAATTATTAAAGGGCCCGAATCTATAAGCTTCTTACCATCAAAACGCGTTCTTAACCCTAAAAGACAGGCGCTGACAAGGTACATTATTCACTCCACCATTTTCTAATTTGTAACTTTAATTCTATCCCAAAAGAGAGCTTTTAGGCAATCTAACTTTCAGCTTATATTGAGATATGATAAAATAATAGTAACTACACGGGCTTAGTGCAGCGAAGGACTTGAGGACATTCCATAGGGGACATTCCATAGGGGACATTCCTCTGAATGAGGTGTGTCCCCATACCACTTGAAAAATGAGGTGTGTCCCCATACCACTTGAAAAATGAGGTGTGTCCCCATACCTAAGCTAATGGGAAGACGATGGAACCGTCCCCGTGTCTTTGGAGCCGGAGTCGGAGTGCCCGAAATCTGGAATAATGAGAGAACTTAAGTATTCTGACTACTGACTACTGACTACTGACTACTGGCTTCTGAATACCTGAATAGAACAGGAGGGTACGTTTTGGATAAAAAATTGTCGGAAAAAGAAAAGTATAACCTGGGTGTGGCTCTGGAGAAAGCCGTAAGCGAACTTTCCAATGCCGATCCACGGATAGTCTGCACCAACAGTGGAGTGGTTTATAACAGGGAACAGGAAAGTTATCTCTTACCTTACCTGAACAGAAAGTATCTCGTAAATCACCGCACTGGAGAAGTGAGCTCTCTTCTTGACGGTGGGGGAGTATCCATCCATCTGCAGATATTATTTTTACATTATCTCATAAATGCCTCAGGGACGCCTCTAACAGGAGATTGGATTACTTTTAAAGAACTCCCCGGCGGGCAGATATATGTTGAACCTTATCAGAACAGAACAATTAAACCTTTTGTGAAATACTTCGGTGATAAGCCCGGGCAATTTGAAAATATTGCTTTATCGCTGGAGGGCAAACCAGCCCCGTTTGGTGACATTTGTATGATTTTGCATCCGTTTCCCCGTGTACCCATTGGCTACGTGCTTTGGGATGGTGACGAGGAATTTCCGCCCTCTGCCAATATACTCTTTGATGCCTCTGCCTCCACTTATCTTCCCACAGAAGATTATGCCCTTTTACCAGGACTGATCATCTGGGAAATGGCTGCCCTATTAAGCTGAAAGTTCTGAAACATATTTGACAACCCGAGTGGAGCTGCTATTATCCATGAAAGATTTTTATACTTTGAAGGATTTTTTCCTCAAACATAAATGGCGCTACCTACTGGGAATAATCTGGCTTATTATTGTGGATTCCCTCCAGCTCCTGACTCCAAGGATACTGGGGCTGTTTACCGATGCCCTTCTGGAACCCGGGGTTAGGATGGGTATTCTCCATAAATATATTCTGCTGATTATTTCTATCGCTGCCGGCATGGCCATCTTCCGATACCTCTGGCGCCTTTATATTATTGGAACAGCACGCCTCCTGGAAAAATACCTCCGTGATCTCTTATTTAATCATCTTCAGGGACTATCTCCCAAATTTTATCTTCAGCATAAAACCGGAGAATTAATGGCTCATCTAACTAACGACATTAACGCAGTGCGTACTTCTTTTGGTTTTAGTATTGTTTTACTTGTGGATGCCATTTTCTTAAGCGTTTTCACAATAATATTTATGTTTTTTACTGCAGACCTGAGGTTGACTTTATTAGCATTAATACCTCTGCCTTTTTTAGCGCTTGGCACACAAAAACTTGGTTTAGGAGTTTTCAACAGGTTTATGAAAGTGCAGGAAGCTTTCGGTGCCTTAACAGAAACAACTCAGGAAAACATTTCTGCCATGAGGGTGGTTCAGGCTTTTGCCCTTGATGAGGTAGAAAAAAATCGTTTCCGTAAATCTTCCCATAATTATATAAAACAGAATTTTTTACTATACAGGATGTGGGCTTTTTACGACCCCCTTATTTATATCTGCAGTTTCTTAAGCTTTATTATTGTCCTCATTTACGGCGGAAATCTTGTTATGGAAGGGCAAATTACTGTGGGGGATTTTGTAGCATTTAACGGCTACCTCGTCCTGCTTACATGGCCAATGCTTGCTTTGGGTTGGGTGATTAATATCACCCAGAGGGGAAGAGCATCCATGCAAAGAATTAACCATCTTTTGCAGAAAAATTCTGAGATATTAGAACCATCTCAACCGATTTTCTTAAAAAAAGAGGAACTCCAAAATGATATCATCTTAGAGAATATAACGTTTAACTTTCCTGATGATCCAAACCATGCGCTAAGCAATATTTCTCTCACAATATCTAACGGAAAGACCACTGCCATCGCAGGCCGGACAGGAAGCGGAAAATCAACGCTTATCTATCTAATTCTACGACTTTTCGAACCTAATGAGGGGCGAATACTTGTAGGCCGACACGAGCTTAATCGAATTCCTCTGAAAACCTGGAGAGAACAAATAGGATATGTCCCCCAGGACAACTTTATCTTTTCTGCCACAATTGCAGAAAATATCGCTTTTATCTGCCCCGGAGCATCTTTAGAGGAAATTAAAGAGGTCTCAAAGCTAGTTGCCCTGGACCAGGAGATTGAACATTTTCCTGAAAAATATGACACTATGGTGGGGGAAAGGGGTGTGACGCTCTCTGGCGGTCAGCAGCAACGGGTTGCTCTTGCCAGAGCCCTTCTGGCAAGACCCAGGTTATTAATTTTAGACGATGCTCTTTCTTCAGTGGATATAACTACGGAAGAACAGATCATTAATAACCTCCAGGATGACCGTATGAATGTCACAATGCTCATCAGTTCCCATCGCCTTAAGGTTTTACGCAGAGCAGACAAAGTTCTGGTCTTTGAAAAAGGCCGCCTGGTGGAAGAAGGAAATCACCGGGAGCTTCTGCAAAAAAAAGGACAGTATTTCCTTTTATGTGAACAGCAGCTCTGGGAAGAAATCCTTTAGGTGCGGAAGGAGATAATTGATGCACGATCATCACAATTTTCACGAGGAACTGACACCGGGTTACGATCCTAAAGTTTTTAAAAGACTCTTGACGTATGCCCGCCCTTATTCAGGGATGCTCTTCCTTTCTCTTCTTTTAATTCTTATTGTAACATCAATCCAACTTGCCCAGCCTTATATCCTGAAAATTGCTATCGATGATTACATTCTTGGACCCGGAACACCAAGGGGTCTTCAAAGACTGGGAATTTATTTTCTTTTTATTTATGCTCTGGGAATGGTTTTAAATTATCTCCAGTTTATTATACTCATGCAAACAGGTCAGCGTATCATTCATAATATTCGAATGGAACTCTTTTCCCACTTACAGAAGCTGCCGATCCAGTTTTTCGATAAGAATCCGGTTGGACGCGTGGTGACAAAAGTAACAAACGATGCAGAGACTCTAAATGAAATGTACACCAGTTTCCTGGTGAATTTTATCAAAGATCTTTTTATGCTGACAGGAATCGTGATTATAATGCTTCGCCTGCATACTACTCTGGCACTCATATCTTTCAGTATTATCCCTTTAGTGATAGCAGCAATCACTATTTATAGAAAAAAAGCGCGGCAGGCCTTTCGGGAACTAAGAAAACAATTGTCACGAATAAACTCTTTTTTCGCTGAAAATATTGCCGGAATCAGAGTGATCCAGGTTTTCAATCAGGAAAGGCAGCGGTTGAACCTTTTCAACGAAATAAATGACAGTCATTTCCTGGCCGGTTTAAAGGAGCTTAAACTATTCGCAGTATTTAGACCCATTATGGATCTTTTCCGTTCACTTGCCCTGGCTCTACTACTCTGGTACGGAAGCGGTTCAGTGCTTACGGGAGTTATTCCCTTCGGTGTTCTTTATGCTTTTATCACATATCTGGACCAATTTTTTCGCCCTCTCAACGATATGAGTGATAAATACAGCATCCTTCAGGCTGCAATGGCCTCGGCAGAACGCATCTTTGACCTGATGGATGAAAAACAGGAATACTCCAACATCCAAGCAAAGCCCCTCACGACTATCCAGGGATCCATAGATTTTGATAATGTCT
The DNA here is from genome assembly GCA_030656575.1 of Bacillota bacterium. Taxonomy (GTDB): domain Bacteria; phylum Bacillota; class Dethiobacteria; order DTU022; family UBA8154; genus JAUSPO01. The sequence continues at coordinate 62,853 of JAUSPO010000030.1, read as the reverse complement.
GGTTCTCTTATCATAATGAGGATTGGGTTCTTAAGAATGTGAACTTCCATATTGCTCCGGGTGAAAAAATAGCTGTTGTAGGTCCCACCGGAGCAGGAAAAAGCTCCTTAATTAACCTTATTAACCGTTTCTACAATACAACAAAAGGAGAAATAAAAATTGATGGTCAGGATATTAACAAAATCATTCTCCAAGACCTGCGCAAACAAATAGGAGTAATACACCAGGATGTTTTTTTGTTCAGCGGTACGGTAAAAGAAAACATCACCTTAAATTCGATCCCTCTTACAGACTGGGAGTTGGAAAAAATAGCGAAGTCTGCCAATGCCTACGAGTTCATTGACAGACTACCTCAAAAATTTGATACACCATTGGGAGAAAGGGGAATTCTTCTTTCTTCAGGGCAACGGCAGCTTCTTGCCTTTGCCCGGATGCTGGCTTTTAACCCTTCAATCTTTATCCTGGATGAAGCAACCGCACATATAGACAGCTATACGGAACATCTGCTCCAGGAAACATTGGACCATGCTGCAAAAGGCCGCACTTCCATTATCATCGCCCACCGTCTTTCCACCATAAAGCAAGCTGACCGCATTTTCCTCATTCGGGAGGGAAGGTTAAAAGAAATAAGTAGTTTTGAAGAATTGACTTCGAATCTTTACAGCTATTTTCACGAATAATTGCCAAATCTATCAATTTACTAACCTCTACCTCTCAATAGAAGTTTTTTCAGAAATATCGCCGTAACCAAGAACCTTCATTCTCCCCGGTTTCCCCCCATTCTGACTCCTGACTCCTGACTACTTCTTTTCCGTTTACTGCACCAGACCCCAGTCAGGATGCACGGCACCGGAGAGATCCATGTGTCCAAGCAGCGTTTCTATCTCCTGACCCTCGATTAAAAACCTGACCTGTTCCACATCAGAAAGATCGCCCAACGTGTTTACAATACTGTAAACCGTTAATATTTCCCCTGTCGACCCCCCCCAGTGGCTGGAGCGAATTTCCTGGGAAAAATCTGCTGAGGCAATTCCTTCTTTGACTGTTACTCCCAAAACTTTAACATCTTCTGGAATGGTCCGCTGAAGCCCCGGGTCTTGAGGACCTTTTATGAGCTCTTCAAGAATAGCTTTCTTCATTTCCTCTTTGGATGCGATAATCTCTCTTTTTTCTTTAACCAGTTTATCTGCCTCGTTATTTGCAAAATATAGAACGGCTTTCTCTTCGTCAGTGTCTGCCGGCTGATCCGGTGCTTCCTCTCCATCCTCAAGAGGCTCTTCCAAAGGAGGCGTTACAGAATTACCACAACCTGTCGTAACCATTCCTATTGTCAGAGCTATTAAGAGCAGCACAAAAAATACCTTACGTTTGTTTATCAAAAATACAACCCTCCCTTGATGCATTTATATCATTTGGTTGGTTCCAGAACCCATATCTCCGTACTCTCTGGTAAATTATCTCTGCTAAATGATATGGGTTTTTCGCCTTTTTGAAGGACTACTTCCTCTCCTTCAAGAAAGATGTCAAGCTCTGATATGGGCCAGTTCCTGGTAACCTTAGTCTGGTAATGCATGGGCACGACCACAGATGGAACTAACTGCTCAACCACCTGCCTCGCCTCCATAGCATCAATAGTATAATGGCCGCCCATTGGCACCAGGAGGACATCCACAGGTAACAGCTTTTCAACGTCCCCTTCATTAAGAAGGTGGCCCAAATCTCCCAGATGGACCAAACGTATATCTCCCAAATCAAATATAAATATGGAATTACGGCCCCTTAGCTTACCTGAAGCTTTATCATGGTAAGTGGGAATGCTGGTGATACTCATTTCACCCACTGAATAAGAAATTTCTTCCCAGCCCAGGCCATCAGAGGTCAGGCCCCTCAAAACTTTTGCATCAGGAGCGGCGGCCACATAATTATGGTCCATATGTTCATGGCTGACAGTAATAAGATCAGCCTCTAACTCCAATGTGCCATAGCCGACCTGGGGTGAAAACGGATCCATTAGAATACGCAGTTCGTCTGCTTCCACCAGAAAAGAAGCATGGCCTAAATACTGAATTTTTATTTCCTTTTTTGAGATATCTTCCATTGCACTTAATTCCTCACTCCCTTCCACATCTTCCTTTAGGGCCTGGTTCTGTTCATCCTCCGGTATACCTGCACTCCGTTCCATTAGCACCTGATACCCTGCCCAGATTAAGACTAAAATCAAAACAACAAGGCCCCACCTCACAGCTTTCTTAGCCAGGAAACGCATAACTTCCTCCCCCTTTTGGGCGCTTTTGCCCTGAAAAATTAAATTCCTCTCATAAAAACCTTTTCGTCTCTAGATTTTATGAACAGAAAGGGATAATCATGTCCTAAAGACAAAGGAGGAGGGAAAATTACCTCTACAACTTTTCCCGAAGTGCTATATCCATTAAATAGACTCCGGCATTAAATCTTTTTTCGACTTCAAAGCCAATTTTTTCTAATAAGTGGAGAACTTCTTTATTGTCCGGAAGAGCTTCCGCTGTAAAACCCACTAATCCCTGTTTTTTTGCTATATATGCCAGGTAAGAAAGTAATTCAGCGCCAATACCTTTACTCTGAAAATCATCCTTAATAACCAAAGCTACCTCTGCAGTTAGCGTACCTTCATTTATGCCATATTGTCCAACACCTATAATCACTTCTTTGCCTTCATGCTCAGTGACTGCAACTATGACCATTACCTGTGTGTAATCGATTACAACGAAAAAGTTTTGCAGCATTTCATGGGGCATATCCTTTCGTCTTGAAATAAACCTCTTATACATTGATCGCTCTGAAAGGGAATAAAAGAAGTCTTTCAATAACGGTTCATCACTTATTTTTACAGGCCTTAACAAAAAGCTCAGCCCCATTTTCGTTGTTCTTCGCGTTTCAAGTTCCCGGGGATACTCTCCCCGTTTTCCTGGAATAAAAGCCTGATCTTTAAAGATCAGAGCTAGTTTTTTTGCTTCCCCGATAAGCCATGGCTGGAATTTGGGATGAGCGATGGATATTAAAGACATCGCCCTTTCCCTGATGTTTTTCCCGTGCAGGTAGGCAATACCATATTCCGTGATTACATAATGTATGTCACCGCGGGTTAATGATACCCCTGCCCCCTCTTTAAGGAAAGGCACAATTCTTGAAACCTCGTGGCCTTCTGTTGTGGACGGCAGGGCGAGGACGGTCTTACCCCCCTGTGCCAGGACCGCTCCACGCATAAAATCCGCCTGGCCTCCAATACCGCTGTAGAAAGTCTTTCCAAGGGATTCTGCCGTGGCCTGGCCAGTAAGATCGATCTCCAACGCGCTGTTAATAGCCACCATATTTTTATTCATAGCAATGATGATAGGGTTATTTGTGTAGTCAATCGTTCTGAATTCTATGGATGGGTTATCATGAAGATACTCGTATGTTTCCTTTTTACCCATACAAAAAGATGCCACAGTTTTTCCCCGATCAATTGTCTTTCTGCTATTGTCCACAACACCCTTTTTCATAAGGTCCACAATACCATCGTTCAACAGCTCAGTGTGTATGCCCAGGTTTTTTTTGTTGGCAAGGTTGCCGAGTATAGCATTTGGCAGGCTCCCATAGCCCACTTGAATAGTATCACCATCTTCCACTATCTGAGAAACATACTTTCCTATTTTTTGCGATATTTCATTATTTGCGGATACTTCATATTCCAATAAAGGCTCTTCATAAGGTATAAGAAAATTTAGATCTTTAATATTTATAAAGGTATCCCCATGGATCCTGGGCATTTGAGGATTAACCTGTGCTATGACCAGTGATGCGTTTTCCACTGCCGCTTTAACGATATCAACACTAATTCCAAGGCTCAGGTAACCATGATTATCAGGCAGTGATGTCTGAATGAAAGCAACATCAACCGGCACCAATCTACGGCGAAACAGTTCTGGAACATCCGATGCAAAGATTGGAGTATAGTCTGCCATTCCCGTATTTACCGCTTCCCTTGTGTTTTTCCCAATAAAAAAAGAATTGTGCCGAAAGTTATTTTTAAACTTTTGATTCGTATAAGGCGCAACTCCCAGTGTCCACACATGCAGAATCTCCGCATCAAAGAACGCTTTGGGGTTGGATTCCACATAATTTATAAGGGCGCGGACCAGGTATTGGGGTTCGCCGCAGCCTGTACCTATAAAAATTCTGTCACCGGCATGAATATGACTAAAGATTTTATCTTCTGATGCAAACTTTTCCGGATATTTCTTTTTCATTATTTCCAGTTGATGATTAGCAGGATAAATCTCGCCCATATACTCTGACACCTTCTTCAAAGGTTTTTCTCACATTTCTATTTTAAACGATCATAATTCCATTCTCAAATATTATTTGGAAAATATTATAGAGTTTTGAAAATATTGCCGTTAAAGCATTCTGTTATTATTTTTATTATAGGTAAAAATAATGCTAATTACTAAAAGAAATCAGGATAACACGTTTTAGGAGGATTTAATTGAATCTTTTTCAGATAGTTTTGCTCTTATTTATTATTTCCGTATTTTTACCGTTTCTACGACAATATCGAATTAATGCCGCCCGCTTCAAAGTCCTGCGCTCACTCCAGAAAAAAAGAAACTCTCAGGTTATTACTCTTATTCACAGGCAGGAGTTTCTTAGTTTCCTTGGAGTCAACCTTACTCGATTTATTAACATTGAGGACTCGGAACAAATTCTTCGGGCCATACGCCTTACTCCCGGCCATGTTCCTATTGATCTTATTCTTCATACCCCAGGCGGCTTGATCTTAGCTTCTGAACAAATCTCTGCAGCCTTACAAAAGCACCCGGCAAAGGTCACTGTCTTTGTTCCACATTATGCTATGTCGGGAGGCACGATGATCGCCCTTTCTGCTGACGAAATTATCATGGACGAGAATGCTGTCCTTGGGCCTGTTGACCCTCAGATAGGAAGTTATCCCGCTGTCTCTATTTTAAAAGCAGTGGAATTAAAAAACAAAAACCGCCTTGATGACCAGACTCTCATCTTAGCAGATATTGCAACAAAAGCAGTCAAGCAGGTGGAAGACACTATTTATCGCATCCTGCTAAAACATATGGACGAAGAGAAGTCCCGTGGTATAGCGCGGGTCCTCAGCCAAGGCCGCTGGACCCATGATTTTCCCCTCACAAGTGAAATATTAAAAGAGTTTGGGCTCAGTATTTCCAACGATGTCCCCTGGGAAATTTACAGCCTTATGGCATTCTACACCCACCCCCCCTCGCGAAGGCCTTCAGTACAGTATATCCCCTTACCCGGGGAATCAGGAGAAAACCCACGAGACAATAATTAATGCAAAGTAGCATTTTAATTAAGGTAACTCAGGCCAACAGTTTCCATTTTCCCTTCTGCTTTTCGCTACGCAAGACACGGGGACGGTTCCATCGTCTTCCCACTCGTTAAGGTAAGGGGACACACCCCTGCGGGGAATGTCCCCAAGTCTCCGCTGCGCTGCGGTGACATTGCATGGGGACATTCCTCTGTAAGAGGTGTGTCCCCGTTCCTAAAACCCGTCCCCATGTCTCAGGTCTCCATTTCTTGTTAATGCTTTACTCTGAGTTACCTTAATTATATTCTTTCCACTATCTTCCTATGAGGTTACAATTTACATCAAAAATTTCCTCTTTATTTATGTTATAATTAATTGATATATTATGTTAACTTCTTATATTTTTACCTTGCAACAACAATGGAGGAGAAGAAATTGGATCCTATAAGTCATGCAATTATTGGCATAGGCGTGGGCGCTCTGTCGGGACAACCTATCTCAGCATACAACCCCCTCTATTGTGCTGCCATCATGGGAGCTATAATGCCTGATCTAGATGTAGTTACAATGCTCAAAGGGGATCTTTCCTTCATAAGAAACCATAGGGGAATTACACATTCTCTAGGAGGTTTTTTACTTCTTTCTGCTATAATCTCCGGGATAATATTTGTGGATTTTGGAGGAAACGTTCTACAATACTTTTATTGGGCACTATTTGGAGCAGTTTCCCATGGAATTCTTGATTTTTTTAACTCTTATGGGACCAAGCTTTTGTGGCCACTTTCAGGAAAACGACAAGCAGGTAACCTGTTAATGTTTTTTGATCCAATTCTTATCATGCTTTTTCTGCCTGTTATTTTTGCCTGGCATAATCCTCAAAAAGCAGCTCTGATAGGTTTTTCAGGCGTAATTATATACTTGTTTATACGCTTGAAAATGAGAAAAAGAGTTGAATATTTCCTAAGGGAAGCTTACGGCCTTAAACCTGGAATGGACAGGCTGGCAGTTATGCCTGCTCTTCGAGGAATGTTTTCCTGGGATTTTTGTATTGAAGGGACGCGGGAAATTATTGTTGGGACACATAATTATATTGACCAAAATACCAGTAACTGCAGCCATATGGACAGAAAAACATCCAGTCCATTAATATTTAAAGCACTACAAACGGCGCCAGGACGCCTATTCTGTCAGTTTACTTCCTTTTACCATATTACGCACTGGGAGGATAAAGGCAGGTATTTTGTGAAACTAATGGACCTCCGCTTTAAACATAAAGCCGACTTTTCTTATTGGGCAACGCTAATCTTTAATGATCAGCTGAGCTTGGAAGAAGCCTATTTTAACCGTCTCAATAATCTTATTCCTATGGATATCCGCTGATCCTACAGAGGAAGAACGCAGATCAATGAATAAATTACCAAGTAACTGCTTCAAGAGCTGATACAATTCATCAGCTTTTTGAAGCAGTTCTTTTTTAGTTGCATTGACAACTATCTAATTTATGAATATAATATAATAATTAAAGTTGCATATGCAACGAATGGAGCAAAATAATATGCTTACTATGTCCATTGGAAAATTGATTTCTCTGTTATTCCGCTATTTTCAAATCTACATCACGGATGAATTAGAACCATTCAATATTGGAAAAGGGCAGGCTTTATTCTTATTTGCTCTATATCAACAGGACGGATTATCGCAAGAAAAGCTGGCATATCATTTAAATATTGATAAGAGCACAACAGCCCGTGCTCTAGACAAATTAGAACAGGCAGGATATGTGACCCGGGAAAAAAATATAAAGGATCTTCGCTCCAACCAGATATTTTTAACCCAAAAAGCTATAGAGTTTAAACCCCGTTTATATTCAATTCTAGAGCGTTGGACTACTATATTAAGTGAAGGAATGACGGAAGAAGAGATCGAAACAGCCTTAAAACTATTAACTAAAATGTTCGAGAATGCAATAGTATATATCCAAAATGATAGGAATAAGGCCAATTTATGCTGTAATGATTTAAGGATTGATGCATTAGAGGAGGATCTTCATGAGTCAACAAAGTGAGCGTCTGGGAAAAGAGCCTATTCCAAAGCTGTTAACTGAATTAGGTGTTCCTGCTTTTATAGGTTTATTTATGATGGGCTTTTATAATATTGTCGACACCATCTTTATTGCCAGAGGTGTTGGGACTTTAGGAGTTGCCGGGGCATCAATTGCCTTCCCCGCCCAAATGATTATCTCCTCAATCGCAGGGGCTCTTGGTATCGGGGGGGCATCAGTAATATCAAGAAGACTTGGCTCAAATAATCCAGACGAAGCAGATCAAGTATTTGGAAATGTGATAGGCCTAGTCCTGATCGTCAGCATAATCGGGGTCTTTTTCGGTTTGAGCATGCTTACACCGCTGCTTCGCCTCTTTGGAGCAAGTGATACAATTATGCCTTATGCCCGGGATTATTTAGGGATTATTTTATTTGGCACCGTCTTTTTTGCTTTTTTATTTTCCATGGGTAATATTGTGCGTTCCGAAGGTAGTGCCAAAACTGCCATGGCGGCCATGCTAATTTCATCCTGCTTAAATATTATCCTGACTCCGATTTTTATTTTCAGATTCGGTATGGGCATTAAGGGGGCAGCTATTGCCACTGTATTATCTCAAGTAGCTGGTGCACTCTATATACTCGTATATTTTGCTTCAGGTAAAAGCACCTTATCCTTCAAGATTTCTAATTTGCGCCCCAGGATTCCACTTATTAAAGAAGTGTTGGCTATCGGTGCATCAGCATTTGTCCGTTTTTCTTCTTTGAGCATTATGTTAGTTGTAGCTAATAACATGCTGCTCATTTACGGCGGAGACCTGTCAGTTGCCGTATTCGGGATCATCCACAAGGTACTGATGTTTTCGATCATGCCGATGAATGGCGTTGTTCAGGGCCTTCTACCTATTGTGGGATTCAATTACGGTGCAAAACAGCCCAAACGTATCAGCGAGTCGATTCTGTTGGGTATGAAAGCTGCAACATTAATAGCTGTAATTGCTTTCCTCATGATTATGCTCTTTCCAAAGCAGATCATGCTGATCTTTACCAATGATGCAGCGGCTATTGAGTCAGGACAGTTTGCTCTGCGGATCATTTTCATCATCTCATTTACTATCGGCGTTTCGATGGTTACCAGCGGGGTCTTTCAGGCTCTGGGAAATGCAAGAGCAGCATTGCTTTTATCCTTGTCCCGCCAAGTGCTGTTTTTAATTCCGTTATTACTTATTCTTCCCCCCATCTTTAAGTTAACAGGGGTATGGATAGCCTTTCCGTTAGCAGACCTGCTCTCTTTTCTCCTTTCTCTCTGGTATATTAAACAATACAAGTCTTTTTTTTCCTTAACTCCCTCACTCAAGGAAGCCGCCAGTCCTCTTTAGTAACAAAAATTTGTTACCTTATTTATTAACTTAATAAAGGTATTCAGAATTCAGAATACCTTTTAATTCACTTCTTCCCAAAAGAATTATTGTTTCGGAAAAATATCACCGTATCCTGTTACAATTATTTTTTACGATCATGTCTGTCCTTTGTAATAACTTTATAAATCATAAGGGCTGCGGAAACTGCCATGCCGATATAGAAAAGAGGCGAAAGAAGCAGTACGGGAGCAAAAAGAAGGGCAATAATAAAAATAAATATGCCGGCAATAAGAAGAAGATAATAGCGTATCTGGCCATGCCGGGGCCAGAAAACTATGATTAAAATAATTATAAGAGTAATAAACAGATCCATCCTAACAACCCCTTCGGGGACATTCCTCGATGAGGTGTGTCCCCTTACCTTTTGAAAGACGGTGTGTCCCCTTACCTCTGCAAAAATTGGTGTGTCCCTATGCTTCTGCTTACTTTCACACGGTATGATTATGCCACTATCCACAATCCCTGTCAATGAGGTTCTGTTTCTATTACTTAACGTTTTAGTCTGCGGCTAAAAAGTTCCCAGACTTCCTCACTTTCAAATCCCCTTCTCCAGGCGGCAACTCCTGCAAGTCCATATTTCTCAGCCAGGTCTATTCTACTCTCAAGGGAAATGAGATCCTCAACCCATACTTTGTAATGCCTATCTCCCCTGTCGAAGGAGGCATAGTTTTGACCGCTCTCTTCATTAAATACGGGCTGCACCCCTTCTTCGGCAAGAATGTTTTGTATTCTGTCCATGCCATAAGCCCTGGAAGCGACCTTCTCTGCACCACCTTCCAGATATTCTATTTCCCAGAGACGTGTGTATAAAGGCAGCCCAAGAATAAGCTTGTCCGCTGGGACTTCCCTCAGCACTCTCTGCAGCCCTCGTTCCACCCATGGCAATGAAGCTACCGAACCGGCCACAGGGCTTGTCCCCCAATGTTCATCGTAAGCCATCACAATAATATAATCTGCAGCGTCTGCCAGAGCAGCGCGGTCATAGATAAGGGACCAGTAGAGGTTGCCGGATATAAAGGTTACGTCTATGGAAAGAACCAGCCCCTGCTCACGTGCCAGAGGCGCCAGTTCCCTCATAAACTGTGTTAAATTATCCCGATCTTCAGGATACATATTTTCAAAATCCACATTGATTCCATCAAGATTATATAATGCAGAAAAAGCTAAAAGCTGGTCTATAACTCTTTCTCTTTTTTCGCTGCTGCGTAATACTGCCGCAGTTAAATCCCGGTCAAAGTTATTGCTGACCAAAGCCCAGACCTGGTAACCTTTTCCGTGGGCCCAATTCACGTAACTGGAATCAGCCAGGTTTGTGAGGTTTCCTTCTTCATCCCTTAGATGAAACCAGGTAGGAGAAATAACATTTATTCCAGGCATGGGCTTGATAGTTTCTAACGATGGTGATTTATTAACGACATGCTCCCAGACTAAACTAATTCTGCTTCCCAGGGGACGCCAGGATGGTTCTTCTTTTGAAACATGCTCCCACTCTGATGAAATACCAGTAAAATGAAGTTCCTTCTTGGGAGCATACCCAAGAAAACCCTTCGAGGAGCGTATTTTATACCATCCATCTTCCTCCCGGAAAACAAGAACCTGTTCTCCTGTCTCCAGAATATCTACCCTGGGCGCTTATGTATTCCTCCAAATGCAGTACATTCTTTATATAATACTAACATATCCAAATAAAATAACCAGCCCTAATAAGCTGGTTAAATAATACAGTATGACCGATAGTTTTTAAGAAGTTATGCGCTGTAGAAGAAAAATTAATATGATGCCGGGAACTCCCATAAATCCTGTAATTGCAGCCGTGATAACATTTAATCCGATCTGAACACCCCAGATCGTTCCTATTAAATTAAAAAGAGCCAGCATAATCCCCCCAAGAACTGCACTGCCAAGAAAACGTATAAATATTTTGAAGGGAAAATACAAAAGGCGTGCCAGAATATACAGAACTATAATTCCAAAGAAAAACGCAAGAATAAAATTTAGATCAAAATTAATCATATCCTTTTAACTCTTCCTCCTCTCTAAAATAACTTTTCTGTATTTCGTGTTCTCTCCGTGCTTCCTTCAGTAAATAGGAATAACGTCTTTCAACTGCATTAAGATTAAAAATAGCATGATCAACCAGATCCTGATCGGTCAGATTATTAAAAAGAGAAATTGCTGCATACCAGTCCAGCTTTGCCTTTTCCAAAAGAGAAGCGCTGCTTACAGAATTCTTTTCCGAAGATACTTCACTTTTTTCTCCTAACAACCTTTGGGATAAATCTATCAGGAAATTACTAACTCCTTTCACAAGAATCTCCCTTCCCTGCCTTTTCAATATATTATATTCAATTTGATAGAAAATAATGCGCAATAACAGAAAATAACTGTTTCTGCCATTTTCCTATTACTTCTGGATACACTTCCTCTATACGTAAGGTATTCGCTTTTGCTCCCCCGGCAGAACTCCCGTCTATGGTCGTCTGCTAGCATCTGACATCCAGTCAAACTGGATCGTCTCCATTTCTCGCTTCACCGTAAACTTTTTATTTCGCTGCACAAATCGGGGGCCTACATTCCTGCACCATCTGTGGGTAGTAGGGTGGTGAGTCGCTGAAGCAGAGTCTCCAAGTTCAAGTGGTCAGCTCTATCGCCTCAGCTCCGGCACTACGATAACTTCCCCGTGGGAACTCCCGTCCAGGTCGTCCACGGGTCTGCTGACGTCCTGTCAGCAGAGTTACCTTCGTGCTTACGCTTCGCCGAGAGCTTATGACCTACTTGAACTAAGTCGTCTCTGCCAACAGCGATCACCACCTGGGAGGTACACAGGTGGTGGAACCATCTTAAATACATGGTGGGATGGCGAAGGATATAGTTTACTCCAAGTTCCACTTGAAGTACTACGGTAACTTTTTGCTTCGCGACATAATTGGCAACCTACATTCATCTGCCATCTGAGGAAAACAGAGTGTTTTGATAGCAGTCATCTCATTATAGTTATGAACAGCAGGTTTGTGTTCGTTAGTAGGAGGGGTGGTGAATGCTGTTGACGGAATAACTCTGTTTCCTGCGGTTTAAATGCTCTTGGCGAAACGTAAGGCTGGAGGTGACCCTGCTGACACGATGTCAGCAGGCTTGGCGACGACCAGGATGGGAGTTCCGCCGGGGAAGTCCATTTTTTCAAGGTATGGGGACACACCTCTTGCAGAGGAATGTCCCCTATGGCCTGGAGTTGAGCCTTAGAGCTTTCCGCGGGAAACCGTTTTCCGTCTCAGCATTTACCACCCGGGGTAGCAAAAGCAGGTAACCATTTTACATTGCGACGTCATCTGAGGGATACATTGTTTTCTTATTAACCTCATTTTGTTCATAGGTCCACAGAGACATGATGGTTAGTATAAAAAGTGGAAACACGGTTATATCTAAAACATTAAGTTTTTTTGACCTGACTTTGTTTATGAATGAAAGGTGGGGGAAATGTGGCCAAAGTTGTAATTATAGGAGCTGGTTTTGTAGGTTCTACTACAGCTTATGCTCTAATGCTTGGCGGGACAGCCCAGGAAATCGTATTAATTGATAAAAAAAAAGAAAAGGCCCATGGTGAAGCGATGGATCTCAGTCACGGGGCTTCTTTCATTAAGCCTGTTCATATATATGCAGGTGAATATGAAGATTGCAAAAACGCGGATATAATAATTATCACTGCAGGAGCCTCTCAGGAACAAGGGCAGACACGTATGGATCTTGTGGAGATCAATACGGGGGTCATGAAAGAAATACTCACAGATATTTTAGAACATAATACTGATGCCATTTTTATTGTGGTAACCAATCCAGTCGATATTATGTCTTATGTGGTATGGAAATTTTCTAATCTTCCTCACTCAAGAATAATAGGTTCAGGGACAGTCTTGGATACTTCACGTTTCCGGCATCTTTTAAGCGCCCGCTGTAATATTGATCCCCGGAATATTCATGCCTATGTGATCGGAGAACACGGTGATTCGGAAGTTCCCCTCTGGAGTACCGCAAATGTTGCAGGAATTCCTCTTACAGCCTTTTGTGAAACCTGCACTAATGTATGCTCATCCAAAAAAAGAGACGATCTCATACAAAAAGTACGGGAATCTGCCTATGAGATAATCAGCGAAAAAGGCGCAACTTACTATGCTATTGCCCTTGCTCTGCGAAGAATAGCGGAAAGTATTTTGCGTGATGAGCATTCCGTACTGACAGTCTCTTCACTTATAGATGGCAATTATGGCGTGAAAGATATTTATCTCAGTGTTCCCTGTGTCCTGGGAAGGGATGGCGTGGAAAATATTATTCCCTTTGAACTGAATGATGAAGAAAAACGGAACTTTATACGCTCAGCAGAAGTTGTCAAAAGATCACTTCCAATAGAGTTCACGGAAACGTTTGCCCGGCATTCGTGAGCACCGAAACCAAGCCTATAAACCGAAACCCGGTTGGAGACCATTAATCCGGATTATTTTCATCATCTGGTAAGGGCTGTTCTGCAGCAAAGTGCTAATCTGCAACGGAATATGCAAATAAGGCAGGGATATTATCCCTGCCTTATTTGCATATATCAAGAGATTAAAATTACAAGCTTTTCTTATATCCTACATGTAAGGTATAGCCCGGATCCCTTGCTTTTTCCAAGTACTGCAAGGGGAGACATGCCCGCCGGGAAATTACCCTGCGATGGTGGTGATGATAGTCATCAAAAACACCATTGCCAGCAAAGCAACGGATTCTATAACACCCAGAACCAAAACATAGTTGGTGAACCCTTTGCCCGTTTCTCCAAAAGCGTCAACGGCGGCGGCACCAGCCACGCCCTGCGCATAGGCGGAAGCTCCGATGGCCAAGCCGCCAAAAATGCCGATTCCAAGTATAACCCCGCTTTCCAAAAGGTGCGCTGATGCCACGATGGTATTCATTAAAATCAAGCCGTAAAAAGTCTGGGACAGAGGGAAACCTGTGAAAGCCAACAACATAAATGACGCCGGCTTATTCTGCATAAAAGCCCTCTTCCACGCCCCAATAACTGCCTGCCCAGCCGCACCGATGCCCAATCCGGAACCTACAGCAGCAAGAGCAAGTGCTGCACCGATACCCATTAATCCATACTCAACCATATTATTACGCTCCTTATAGTTATATTTTATTTCAGCTTATGATTTCCGATACACTACCAACAGCGGGGCTCACTCTTCGTGTTTTAGCAGACATCGCTGCTGGGTAGGCGATATCTCTCCGGACGCTGAAAGGGTTATACTCGTGACCGGACCACTGTATACCAAGACGGCCGGAGAATTCCAGCATTTTCAAACGAATTCCGTGAACTAACACTCCCAAGACGCATAGCACGAAATTAAAAATGTGCCCTATAAACAATATCAGTACTCCTATAATGATGGTATTACCCGATAAAAGGCCGCCGGCCATATTATTAAAACTTTTCGCGATTTCGGCTCCAGCCAGACCCATGGCGAAAAGCCTTACATAGGAAATGATATCACCAAAAGCTCCAATAGACCCCAGGACAGTGTTCGGCACCCCTCCAAGGCCTGCAAGAATCCCTTTAAAAAAGCGACCCTCTTGTGAGCCGAAGAGGACCACCAGTCCTAATCCGCCAAAAATTAAATTTAAACTCGCGCTCGAGACAAGACCTCCCGCACCTAATGCCTCGTCAAGATTAAAGCTCATCACCATATCTAAAACCAGGTAGAAGAGACCAAAGTTTATTAGCATCCATCCAACCTGACCCACAGCTTGCAGGGAACGTTGGGCTACAGCTTGTAAAAAATTCCAAACCTGAGCGATAGTCAGATGGACTAAAGCAATAATGAAACATAACAGCATAATGACATCCTGACTTCTTAATTCCTTATAAAATTCCCCAGCGGGGGTATAAACGCTGAATCCCTCCGTCAACTGGCGGACTATCAGTCTTTCCAGGAAAGTGCCCTTGATCAGTTCAGGACTTCCAAACCAGGAACCGTTTATACTCCCCCAAACTACTGTGACCATACCAAGGAAGGTAAAAAGCCATGCAGCCAAAGGCGGCTTCTCTCTTTTGAACATGCTGTAGTAAAATACTAACCCTAATCCTCCCAGGAAAAAGATGGCACCATAGGCAGCATCCCCGATAATCATCGCAAAGAATATGGTGAAAAAACAAAGGAAAAAGAGGCTGATATCCAATTCCTGATAGCCGGGCACCGTGCCCATAAACTTAAAAACAGGACTGACAATTTCCAACCACTTGGGATTGCGGACTAGAGTGGGTATGGGGTCTGACGGGTCAGGATCTGTTATGGCTATGGCGACAGAATTTTGGCGAGCCCAACTTTGTACGGCCTCCGTCCCGTCAACTGGAAGATAACCGACGACAGCCGTGAGGTTTTCTTCATCCATCGCATTTGCTTTGGCAATCCAATATTGCAGATTCGACTCCAAACTATCCACATAGACCTTTATAGCAGGCCTGAGACCATAATAATATTGTGCTTTTCCCGTAAGTTCCGCGATTTTCTCCGATAATTCATTTTTTTCTGTTTGCATAGCGCTGAGGCTTTGAGGAGGAATGATAAATTCGTCAAATTCCTCCAGGGTCACGGGCTCTCTGGTAATATGGGCAAAAGCAAGACCTTTTTTATCCTCTCTTAAAACCACTACGTCACCCTCGATATCATTCATTCTTTCGAGTTTCTCACGGGAAACATAATAGATTTTAAGATGGTAGCCTTTGACCGCCAGGAATTTAAAGTCTTCGGGATCAAAATCCCCCCAGCTTTGCAGTTCGGTAATTCTCTTGTCCAAAAATACTGCCCGCTCCTTAACGGCCTGAAGATTCTCCCCGATCTGCAACACATCCTCTACCGCCTCAACTGGACTTAAAGATGGTGGGGGCAGTTCTTCCTTGGTTTTGAATTCCGCCAAAAAAGTATAGGCAGCTTCCGCCCTGCTCTTTTTGGCCATAGCATCCTCTACGTCCGGGGAAGAACACTGAAAGTCCTCCAGGTGGACAAGGCCAAGCTCCCCCAGCAAATCAAGAGTTGATTCTTTATCTTTGGTTTGGACAACCATCGATATTTTTTTCATCTCTATAATCATTGCTTACGCCGCCCCCCTGACCAGTTTACTTTTAGACATCTTGCCCCGCACAACGGCTGCTGTCTGTTGATCGCCAAGGAAAATGTTGATACGCCGGATGTTTTCCTTTGTTTCAGGTATCTTTACCTTTTCGAACAGGTTGACTCGTTGTGTGGTAATTCTCAGCTCATCTGCCAATAAGAGTGCCTGCTTTTCCAAGACAGACAGTTCCATGTCCGTAGAAGAAATTTCTTGCAGCTTTTTGATGCCGGCATCCACCCACAGGGGGTATACCATAAGGTCATAGGGAATGTTCTCATATTTAATTCCCCGAAAAACAGGGATATCCACACCGGCGATGTTGGTGGAGCTTAAATCTGCCTCTTTAACTTTGACCAGCTCGGCAAGGTTTATCTCCTCTCCAAATACATGAACCCAGTTCATCAGCTCCGAGTACATGTTTTCCCGCTCCAGGCGTTTCACTTTTATTTGCACCTCAACTTGCCGTATCTCCATCTGCAGCAGCTGCTTCTTCAGAACCAGTGTCGGCAAATAGCGCTGAAACCTTTTGAGCTCATCTTTTTGTTTTTTTAATTCATTTTTGGTAAATTTTATTTTTGCCATGGCCTACACCTTATTCAGCCAGTATTCGGCTATCAGTTCCGACTTTAACCCTGTTTCCTCCGGCTCAAAACAGCTGGCCAGAATTTCCCAGCCTTTGTCTAGGGCAGACTCCAGGGGAATGTTCACGGAAAGATCCATCATTTCCCGTTCAAACATATCGCCATAAGTCAAAAGCTTCTCGTCCCAGGTTGACATTTTGAAACCCATGGATTTCTTCTCCAGGGACTCTTTGTAGGCAGCGTACAGTTTTATCATGCCGTCCATCATAGCGCGATGATCTGGCCGGGTATCACCGTTTACCTGCTGTTTTAACCTGGACAGGGAGCCGAATGGTTCTATGCGGCCATTGCGCAGATAAAACTGGCCCTCAGTAATGTAGCCGGTGTTATCCGGGACAGGGTGGGTAACATCATCCCCGGGCATGGTCGTCACCCCAAGGATAGTGATGGAACCTGACCCATCAAAGTCAACAGCCTTTTCATATCGGGAAGCTAACTGGGTATAAAGGTCTCCGGGGTATCCACGGTTAGACGGAACCTGCTCCATGGTAATAGCAATTTCCTTCATAGCATCGGCAAAGTTAGTCATGTCTGTCAGCAGCACCAGTACCCGCTTGCCATGGATGGCAAAGTTCTCCGCTACAGCCAAAGCGATATCAGGCACCAGCAGGGATTCCACCACAGGGTCAGAAGCGGTATGCACAAAAAAGACTGTCCGAGACAGCACGCCACCCTTTTCCAGGGTCTCCTTGAAGAAAAGATAGTCATCGTATTTAAGCCCCATGCCTCCGAGAATAATAAGGTCAACCTCAGCCTGCAGGGCAATCCTGGCCAGAAGTTCGTTATAAGGTTCTCCCGAAACAGAAAATATTGGCAGCTTCTGCGACTCCACCAGCGTATTAAAAAGGTCGATCATAGGAATCCCAGTGCGAACCATCCTGCGAGGAATAATACGCTTGGCGGGGTTGACGGAAGGCCCGCCGATTTCAATCATAGAATCAGTGAGCTCAGGACCGCCATCCCGTGGTCGTCCTGAACCATCAAAGATCCGCCCTAAAAGGTTATCGGAAAAGGAAACCTTCATGGGTTCCCCCAAAAATCTGACCTCATCCCCGGTAGATACGCCCCTTCCGCCATTAAACACCTGCAAGGCCACTTCATCACGTTTCAGACGGATAACTTCCGCCAAAGAAGAACCATACCTGGTTCCCACAACGGCAAGCTCCTTATAACGCACTCCCGCAGCAGTCACTGTAATAACGTTTCCAGAGATTGATTCAATTTTACTATATACTTTTTGCAAATTTACACCCTCCTTGGGTCGTTAGCCTAAAAACTCGGCATCAGCTTCGACACCTATTTTCTTATCGGCCAGCAATTGAGAGATGGTTATTTCCAGTTTATTGAACTCGTCACTCTTCCATTTTTTGCCGTTATAGTCAAGGAAGTTCTGGCGTACCTTATTAAACCAGGAACGGGCTTCCTCTTTGCTGGCAAAATTTAATTTGGCCGTCAGGATATCCATGATAATATCATAGGTATACTGTTGACGCTCAGGCTCAACGGCATTATCCACAGGGTCAAAAGAGTTCTGCTGGATATAAACGAAATCCAAAAAATCCGATTTGAGATAAATAATATAATCATCCAGTGAGGTCCCTTCTTCACCAACCACTTTCATCATTTGGTCTACCTCATCGCCCTTAAAGAGAATAGAGCGACCATAATCCGTTTTTTGCTCATCGATGATGCCCTTATATTTTGACCATGACTCCAGGGGGTGGATAGCAGGGTACTTGCGAGCGTCAGATCGCTGGCGTGACAAGCCGTGAAAGGCTCCCACAACCTTCAAGGTGGCCTGGGTCACCGGTTCCTCAAAGTTACCGCCAGCAGGCGAAACAGTGCCGCCGATGGTTACCGAACCTATAGCGCCACTCTTGAGACGGACAATGCCAGCCCGCTCGTAGAAGCCGGCAATCAAGGACTCCAAGTACGCAGGAAATGCTTCCTCTCCGGGGATTTCCTCCAGTCTGCCAGACATTTCGCGCATGGCCTGGGCCCACCGTGAAGTTGAATCTGCCAGCAGAAGAACATTCAGACCCATCTGGCGGTAATACTCGGCCATGGTGACAGCTGTATAGACGGAAGCTTCCCGGGCCGCTACCGGCATGGAGGAAGTGTTGCATATAATGATGGTCCTTTCCATCAAAGAGCGACCAGTTTTCGGATCGATCAACTCTGGAAACTCTTTTAAAGTCTCCACCACCTCACCGGCACGTTCACCACAAGCGGCGACGATAACCACGTCCACTTCTGCATTTCTGGAAGTAACCTGCTGCAGGACCGTCTTGCCGGCACCGAATGGACCGGGAATGCAGTAAGTGCCGCCTTTAGCCACTGGAATAAAAGTGTCAATAATCCTTAATTTTGTAATCAATGTTTCCGATGGTTTCAAGCGCTCTGCATAGCTCTTAATAGCCCTTTTTACAGGCCAGTTAAAAACCATCGTCAAAGGGTGAAGGTCACCTTTTTCATCTTCAACCTCCGCCACAATGTCTTTAATGGTGTAATCCCCTGCCGCAACGATGCGCTTTACGGTCAAAACACCGTCAAGGTGAAATGGCACCATAATCCAATGGTTGAAAATACCTTCTCTGACAAAACCGATTTGTTCACCGGCTTCAACTTTGGCACCGGCTTCCACAGACGGGGTAAATTTCCACACCTTAGTCTCGTCGAGGGCCGAGAGATACACGCCCCGATCCAGAAAAAATCCACATTCAGCCGCCAGCTTGGGTAAGGGGTTTTGCAGTCCGTCATATACCTGCCCCAGCAAACCAGGGCCCAGTTGCACACTCAATAACTCACCGGTGAATTCAACAGTTTCCCCCACACCAATTCCCGTAGTCATCTCAAAGACCTGGACATCAGCCACATTACCCTTAATACGGATGACCTCGGATTTTAATTTCTTTCCCCCGGTAATGATGTAACAGACTTCGTTCATCGAAGCTTCGCCGGTGAATTCCACAGAAACCATATTTCCGCTAACTCCAATTACCTTGTTAATCATCTTCATCCCATTTCTATAGCGTAGTTATATTAAAACTTTCAGTTACGGCAGCGTATGCCTTTTCAAAAGACTCCTGACCAAGCTCCTTCTGAAATTTCTCCTGACGCAAAGCAATCTGAAGTTTAAAATAGTACACGACTAAAGCCTCGAGGTCAAAAAAGTGGCAAGCACTCATGTCCTCTATAAAACTCCACCGCAAATGATCCAGAAAACGTTCCGCATCCAATGGCGAATCCAGAGCCAGGGCTGCACGCACTTTTTCCAGCAAGGCATCGTTACCATCGGACGCCGGTAGAACCGGAAGTGGGTCGAACTGTAGTTTCAAAATCCGGGCTTTACCCAATTCCAGCCGTAGTTCTTTTTCCCAGGAGAGAATCCGGTCAGCGAAAAATAAGCCTGTTGGCTCAGTAAGGCCCCAACGGCTTTTGAGCAGGACTTGGTAATCTTTCGCATTTAGGGTGTCTTCTGCAAACTGCAGAAACTTGGCCTCGCTGATGGGGACTTTGTCTTCCAGCCTAATAGTTTCCAAAGCAGCTATCGTGTAATAATAATGTCTCAAGACGTTTTCCTCCCAATACTCAGATTGCCTCTTTTAAAGCTGCCGCAAGGTCGGGGGAAAGAGCCTCTGCTAAAACCTCCGCTATACCTTCTTTGGAAAAATCGTACAGAGCCCCGCTGCTGCCACCGATACGGAAACCTTTGGCAAACTTTGGAGAGGGAATGATTTCCACCCCCTCTTTAAAGTGCTGAGACAACTTCACTTTTAAACTGTCCTTTAATTCTTTGGCATCTTTTGAGGAGAGGATAACCTTGATGCCTTCTTCGCCTTTTTCAGCCCACGCATGAACCAAGTCAGTAATAAGCTTCTCTGTTAGAGACGTTGTTAGCGCGGTATCCACAGATTCACTTATTACTGCCTCGAATCGTTTCATAATTTGCTTTTCCAAGCCAATCAAAACATCCCGGGCAGCCTGCTTTAACGCTTCCCGACCGGCAGCTTCCTGTTTTTCAATTTCTTTCTCGGCTTGAGCTTTGTACGATTCAGCCTTGATCTTAGCGTCTTTGATAATCTGAGCTGCTTTTCCCTCGGCCTCAGCAACGATCTTCTCCGCCTCATTCTCTGCAGCCAGGACACCCTCATTTCTAATCTTATCAATGAGTTCTTTTACTTGAATAGACATATTTCACCAACCTTTAAATGGTTTAACCAAAAACGGGGTATAAATATCCAAACACATGAAATCAAAATTTCACATATGGCTATGTGCATCCTCTCTACGACACCGTAAATACAAACTACTAGCCTGTTCACTGAGTATCTGCTCTTTTCCTTACCCATGACGCCCCCTTTCATTTTCTTAGTACTTTCTTGGAGACTTTTTTCCCTACAGAATCTCTCGACAGCTTAAAATGGAAATAATAAGAGATATTTAAAGATTTGGGAAATGCAGTATAACAGAAAGGACGAGAAACGTCAGCGCATTAAATTACGCTCTCCACTGCACTAAGAGCCAAGCCAGTATCCAAAAAAAAGAATGCTTACCTTCTTCTTACGGCCATGTCTTGTACACCAAACCAGACGATGATTTTGCTTGTTTACCAAAACACCCGCGGCTCAGAGACAAGAAAAAAAGCTTATGCCAGACAGTGCAAGTAGCCGCGCCAGCTGGGTCACAAAGCCAGCCCCTGCAGGTATTCCCATCTGGATTTACCCAAAACATATCACTCGATTCATAAATGAAAAAGGCTTTTGTGGTTAAACACTTAAGAATTCGACAACCCTTTGCTAATCCCTGCAATTCCAAAAATATTTATACAGATGATATGATCAAAGAGATATCTCCTGCCTCGTCAGCTTATGTGCCGATAAGATCATCGTGCACACCCTTCCTCAATCTTCCGCGTGTAATTCAAGAAATTCCTTTTAGACACTTCCCTCCCTATAATATATTCAACGCTTTTCCTTAAAACCCTTTTTTTCATTTTAATTTCCTCATGTTTTTTCCCTAAATCTTTCTCATATATTAGGGTTGTTCCCTATTCTAAGAACAAATACTTTCACTACTTTAAAATTGGCGGAATCCTTGATACATTCTTTCAGCGCATCCTTTTTGTAGATTTTTTTTAAATTTGTTTTTGAGGAGCTTTTATAAAGAAAGCCATGACTGTGCCGACGATACAGAGCAAAGCAGCAATCATATATGCGGTAAGATAAGTGCCGGTCAAGTCACGTACTAGACCACCGGTAAGTCCGCCAAACACCCCTCCTGCTCCCCAGGCAACAAACACCAGCCCATAATTAACTCCCAGGTTTTTAACCCCGAAAAAGCCAGCTGTTATTGACGGAAACACTGACAGGCATGCCCCATAACAGAAACCGGCAATAACAGTTCCAATCAGCAGCAGCATAAGGGTATTGTAAGTACCAAATAATAAAAAGTTAATGGCCTGAATGGAAAAAATAATAAACAGGGTTTTGGTTCTGCCTATTTTATCAAACATAATACCACCAATTATTCTTCCACCTGCATTAAAAATAGCAAGAATAGCTACCAGGACAAAGCCCAAAGATAAATTTGCCTGCTCAAGAGCAATGCTGGAAAGCTGGCCGATAACCATTAATCCAGCCAGGGATCCAAAGCAGAACATAAACCAGATAAAGTAAAATTGGGGCGTTTTTAACATTTCGTGCCATTCATAATCTTTCTGTGAACTCTCCTGTTCCATTTTTTTCTTAAGGGTGGAAGTCGTTCCAGCCGGAACATAATTTGCAGGCGGATTGCTGATGAACTGAACAAGCAACAGCATAATTATTAAAAATGATATACCGAGAATTAAAAACGTTGTTGACATTCCAAGTGATGTTAATAGAGACCTTGAAAGGGGAGCAGCATAAACAGAAGCCATACCAAAACCGCTCACGACAAGTCCGGTTACCAGTCCACGCTTTTCCGGTCCAAACCATTTTATAGCAGCCGGAGTGGTTGAGGAGTAACCCAACCCCATAGCCGTCCCAAAAAATATGCCGAAAAATATTGCAAGTCCAGCAACGCTTAAAAAGAAAGAGGAACCTATCAATCCTAAACCTGCAAAAATCGCCGAGGCCATCAAAACTACCCGGGGACCCAGTTTATCCTGCATGCGACCACCAGGAATCATTAATATGGCAAAAACACCACAAGCGATCATGTAGGGAAGTTGTGAGCTTATTGCCGTCCAATTCATTGATTCCCTCAGGAACTGTGCCATGACGCTCCAGGAGTAAAGAATACCGAGAGCAAGGTTGATACCCATCCCAGCAAATGTCACTTGCCACCCCTTGTCTACTACTCTGGCTTGAACTACTCTATTTATTGTGCTTTCTGTTTTCACAATTGACAACTCTCTCTCTTCTCATAATTTAATTATTTTTCTTAAATAGTGAATTATTTCACAAACATACGCAAATAAAGCCACTTATTATTATATTTATTTTAATATCTCTCACCACCTTGCATTGTAAAGATCTTTATACTGATATATTCTTCGTTATTCTATAAAACCCTTTTTTTGTTATATTATTTTTTCATGTTTTCCCTATAATTTATTACATAAATTAGGGTTGTTCCCTATATTAACAAGATATTACCTCTGAAGTAGCGCATAATCACCTGATAGATAGTAAAACCATTAGAAATGCATACTATCATCAAAAAAACCACTACTTGGTATATAGTGGTCACAGCATGAAGAAACCTTTACGTAACCTCATTAATACTAGATGAAAGGCTGCATAGGTGGTTATAGCTTGCAATTCTCCGGGGGTAAAGGAATTCTGAGCATTACCTTTGTTCCTCTTCCTCTAATTGCATCAATAACATGTTCTCCTTCAACTACTTTAAACTGCCCAGAGCAAATATTCCTCCAAAAAAGAGCAGCAGATAATACGTAAAAAAACGCCATGCAACAACAAAAATTCCCACAACCGAAGATGGAACGAAAAACACGAAGATGCTGGCAAGGCTTAACTCAGCAACACCGCTCCCACCCGGAATAGGAATATAAACAATAATCATCTGTATGACGGTAAGCCAGATCAAAGCCTGCAGATAAGGTACAGGCTTGTTTAGACCGATCAATATGACAGGACCAATACTAAAAAAACATATCCAGAAAGCAATCGTTAAGATAATAATGGCGATCAAATTACCTGCTTTGAAACGGTTAAGGGAACGGGTCGTCTTTAAAAACTCCTGGAGTTCGTATCCTAAAAACTCATATATTTTTTTACCCCGGGGGGTGTTTTTAAAAAAATACTTCCCCCAGGAAAAAGTTACTGCTTTACATAGGAACCAGTCCAAAACGGTGGGTTTCCATAAAACAAATAGTAAGAAAAATACGGTTATCACAGATACAAAAACAGCATATAAAAATATCTGGTTAAGAAAATTGGGCACCAGTCTCCCCCGAAAAAAAATCAGCATTGAAATTGCCGTAATTGTAAAAACAAGCTTGGTGAGAAAAGATCTGGTCAATGTAACTGCAGATGATTCTCCAAGGGAAAGCCCAAGTCTGTTCAAAGCATAAATATGGGCAGGCCATTCACCTGCCGCAAGGGGTGTAACAGATGCGAAAAAAAAGGTCACTAGAAAAACCTGCATTGCAGCAAATATTGATATGCTTTCCTTACAGCTCAAAGTAGAGACCAATAATTTGATGCGCAACCCCTCAATTATCCAGAGGAGAAAAACCATCAATAGAGCAGCAAGGAGATATTCAATCCTGACTAAGAGCAGACTTTCCAGGGTGTCCTCATCAAAATTGTAGATAAACACAAAGAGTGCCGTAACAATACTCAACGCCAGGGAAATGCCCAGTCCTTTTTTCCAGGCAGGAAGAGGTTTTGTCACTTTAAAAATCTCCTTTGGCTTGAGAAACAACCACTTTGATGACGGCTTCCTCAAAGATATCCCGAGCGAGTGCATCGGGATAGCTTTCCCTTAGAATTACCCTTTTTGTCCCTGCATTTACAAGCATTTTGGCACATAAAGAACACGGGTGGTGAGTACAGTAAAGGTCAGCGCCTTTAATTGAAACCCCGTGCAGGGCACCCTGTATTATAGCATTTTGCTCAGCATGAAGACCCCGGCAAAGCTCATGTCGTTCTCCGGAGGGGATATTTTTTTGCTGCCGGATACAACCTGCTTCCAGGCAGTGAGAAAGGCCTGCTGGAGCACCGTTATAACCCGTTGTGAGCAGGCGCTTATCTTTAACAAGAACTGCCCCCACCTTACGGCGAAGACAGGTTGAACGCTCTGCAATGACAGAAGCTATTTCCAAAAAATAACTATCCCAGGATGGTCTCAAAACAAACACCCCTTTCCCAATCTCCAACCTCTAACCTCTAACTTCCAATTAGACATAGAGCGGAAAGGCAGAGCATATGTCTTTAACCCTGCGCTTTATTTGGACTTTCACTAAAGGATCTTTCCCCGCTTCAAAAACACGGTTGATAAGTTCCGCAATAATTTTTATTTCCGACTCCTTCATCCCCCGTGATGTTACCGCAGGAGTTCCGATTCTAATTCCACTTGTCGTCATGGCAGGCTCGGGATCATGGGGTACAGCGTTTTTATTCACAGTAATCCCCACCTCATCAAGGAGGATCTCTGCATCCCGGCCTTTTATCTTTTTATTTCTCAAATCAACGAGAAGAAGATGATTGTCAGTGCCGCCGGAAACAAGTTCAAAACCCAGTGATAGCAGACTTTCTGCCAGTACCGCAGCATTTTTTAAAACCTGCTCCTGGTACATTACAAACTCCTCTCCCTGAGCCTCTTTAAAGGCAACTGCTTTTGCCGCAATAGAATGCATCAGGGGCCCACCCTGAACTCCGGGGAAAACGGCTTTATCCACAGCACGGGCAAATTCACTGCGGCAAAGTATAAGCCCCCCCCTGGCACCCCTAAGGGTTTTATGAGTAGTACTGGTCACAAACTCTGCGTGAGGGACAGGATTCGGATGCAGACCTGCTGCAATCAGCCCGGCAATATGAGCCATATCAACCATCAGGTACGCCCCCACCTCACGGGCAATAGCTTCAAAAGCAGAAAAGTCAATTTTGCGCGGGTAGGCACTGGCCCCGGCAATAATAAGACGGGGGGAATGTTTTTTCGCCAGCATCCTTACCTCTTCCATATCAATGTATCCTGTTTGGGGGTCCAGACCGTAACTTTCGCAGTTAAAATATCTACCGGACATATTAACGGGACTTCCGTGGGTCAAATGGCCCCCATGGGCCAGATCCATGCCCAGGATAGGGTCACCGGGCTTTAATACAGCAAAGAAAACAGCCATGTTTGCTGCTGCGCCGGCATGCGGCTGGACATTTGCATGGTCGGCTCCGAAAAGTTGAACAGCTCTTTCCCGGGCAAGATCCTCGACGATGTCAACATATTCACAACCTCCGTAATACCTTTTCCCGGGATAACCTTCAGCATATTTATTGGTAAGAACAGAGCCCTGCGCTTCCAATACCGCCTGACTTGCATAATTTTCCGATGCAATTAATATTATTTTTTCCTGTTGGCGACGTTTTTCATCTTCAATGGCTCCTGCCACCTGAGGGTCAATTACCTGCAATTTTTTTTTGCCGTCAGTATCCTCAACTCGCATTTTACGGCCTGATTCATTATACATAACCAGGCTCAGCCCCCTTTCGTGCTAAATTCTCCTCTACCATGGGGTTATCACCCTATATATTGTTTACGAAAGGCATTTATCTTCCAGGTTTTGAATTTTTTCCAACCGTCTAAGATGCCTCCCACCTTCAAAGGAAGTCTGAAGAAAGGTTTCAACAATCTCCAAAGCCGTTTCTTTTTCAATGACTCGTGCTCCCAGAGTAAGGATATTAGCATCATTATGTGCTCTGGCGCAGCGAGCCGAAAAAATGTCACTGCACGGAGCAGCCCTAATTCCCCGAACTTTGTTTGCTGTGATGGCAACACCTATACCTGTCCCGCAAACAAGGATCCCCCTGTCAAAATCCCCTCTATGTACTGCATCAGCAGCTACATAAGCCAGATCGGGATAATCTACAGGATCTT
This sequence comes from Bacillota bacterium, assembly GCA_030656575.1. Lineage (GTDB taxonomy): Bacteria > Bacillota > Dethiobacteria > DTU022 > UBA8154 > JAUSPO01. The sequence goes on along the minus strand of JAUSPO010000030.1, from coordinate 36,190 downwards.
CATCATAAGTTCCAAAATCATGACACTTTTTATCTTTTGCAATCAAATATTCCTTGATCTGTTCTTTTAAACGAAAACCGGCGTGGTCAGAAGCAAGTGCAATCTTCAATTTTTCCTAATCTCCTTTTATAGGATTGGAAATGTTATGGGACAGGTTAATATTAAATAGTTCGCTTCTAATTAATTTTTTCCTGCACTGGTTCTTTTTTATCCTGGTTTTTCTTCTAAGCGATCTAAATTGACAATAATTTTCTTCAAGGCATTTTCAATTTCACCTGCGGCCAGACGGTAGGTTTCTATCCCCATTCCATAAGGATCTGATATATCCCCTCTATCCAATCCAAAGGCGTATTCCTTCATAATCCATACTTTACCTTCCGCCCCGGGAAAGTTAGCAAGAATGTAATTTTTCTGAGCACGGGTCATCGTAAAAATGTTCCACGCTCTCTTCACCATTTCAGGGGTAAGGGCCCTTGATCGATGCCTGCTAAAATCTATTCCTTCTCCCCTTAGAATTTCCAATGCTTCAGGGCTGGCATTCATTCCATCCATCGCTCCCACCCCGGCAGAAGAAACCTCAAGATTATACATATTACCTTTTATTTGCTTCCACATCTTTTCAAATAATCCCTGCGCAATAACACTGCGGCAAGTATTACCCGTACAGACAAAGAGAATATAATTGCTTTGCAGCTTTGTCCACCTGCCTTCCTCGTGGAGATATTTCCATTACTTATGGTTCCTGCTTAATGACCTGAACTGCGGCCTTCCGCAGGCGATTTATGACGGCTCTTCCCATCCCCTTCTCATCAAAACCTTCTGCAACTATGGCATCCACTTCTAATTTATCCATCTCACGCAGAGCGCTAAAAAGACGTTCTGCAGCTACCTGAGGCTCTCTCCTTGAACCCATCACTTTCACAACCTGGGCCGAAAAGAGTTCTTTTGATTCTTCGCAAACCAGCATACCCACTTTTCTTCCCTGCATGATCAGTCCTTCACTTAAAGAAACTAACTGCTGCCTTTGAAAGGCTTCATCCCCTTCAACAAGATAAAGTGGCGCTTTGGGAGCATAATGTCTGTATTTCATTCCCGGTGCCGGAGGAATTCCACGAATTTCCTTACCACTGTTGGTAAGATCAAGTATTTTTTTACCTAATACGTTCTCTAACATTTCCAGGGTAACCCCTCCCGGTCTGAGCAGTGCAGGCAGCTTTGAAACAAGGCTGATCACTGTAGATTCCACGCCAACGGAAGATGGTCCTCCATCCAGCACAGCTTCAATGCGACCGGCCAAATCCTCTAAGACATGCTCTGCCGTAGTGGGACTGGGCCGACCGGAAAGATTAGCACTGGGCGCAGCCACAGGCAAACCTGCGGCGCCAATAAGCTTCAAAGCCAGGGGGTGTGAAGGAACACGCACAGCTACAGAAGAAAGGCCGGCAGTGGTTATATCCGGGACTAATTCCTTTTTGGGTAATACAATAGTCAGGGGACCAGGCCAGAAATACCCGGCAAGGATTGATGCCTCAGAAGGGATTTCCAAGACAAGTTCCGCGAGCTGGTCCAATCCTGTAACGTGAACGATAAGGGGATTATCTGCAGGCCTCATTTTAATATCATAAATTTGTGACACCGCTTCAGGATTCAATGCATCAGCACCCAGACCATACACAGTCTCTGTGGGGAAAGCTACAATCTTCCCTTTTTTGAGGATGCCTGCTGCCAGCTGCAGCGCTTCTTCCTGCTGATGGGGGTTTAATGCTTTAAGAATCATTGTTCCATTAACGGTCTCCCACGGCAAAATATCTACACCTCCATGAAGATAAACCTTTCTAAAATATTACCATAGCCTTACTTTTTTTGATATAATTAATTTGTACTAAAGGAAGGTGAAATCAGCTATGGAAGTCCTTTATTTTGACTGCTCTGCAGGCGCCGCCGGGGATATGATCCTATCTTCCCTGCTGGACCTTGATCTGGACCTTGATCAGCTTAAAGCCGCATTAACGCTTCTTCCTTTGGAGGGATATGCAATTGAAACAGTTATCACAAAAAAGAATGGCTTTAGAGCTCTTCAGTTAATTATTACTGTTACAGAAAAACAACCTCCCAGGCATCTTCCTGAAATTACCAACATGATCCGCTCATCAAAACTTTCACCCGGTGTACAGGAAAAAAGCCTTGCTGTTTTCCAAACCCTGGCAAGGGCAGAAGCCAAAGTTCACGGCATTAGTGAAGATCATGTCCATTTCCACGAAATAGGAGCAGTAGATTCTATTCTTGATATTGTTGGAAGCGCTGCTGCTCTTGAGATGTTGGGTATCCATACAATTTATGCGTCACCACTTCCCCTGGGAAGCGGCTGGGCCAAAACAAGCCACGGCAGGATTCCTCTTCCGGCTCCTGCGACTATGGAAATTATTAAGGACCACAGTATCCCCTGTTACGGACTGCCCCTGCAGGAAGAAACCGTCACCCCCACTGGAGCGGCCATACTGGGGGCCCTCTGTTCAGGCTTTTCGGCTCTACCTCCCATGATCGTGGAAAAGATAGGCTATGGAGCGGGTTCCAGGGACTTTGACTACCCAAATATAATCCGATCTTTTCAGGGCAGGACCTCATCATCCAAACTGGAACCCCATAATTCCAACATCCCCTCGGATGAAAGCCTGCTGTCCGAACCTGTGGAAATAATAGAAGCAAACATTGATGATCTGAATCCGGAGATTTATGATCATGTTATGGAATGCCTTTTTTCATGCGGTGCCCTGGATGTATATTTTACCCCTATACAGATGAAAAAAAACAGGCCTGCCGTTAAAATAACCATTCTGGCAAACCCCCGCATTTCTCATCAATTAGGACAGATTCTCCTGCGCGAAACTACGACCCTTGGATACAGGCGTCAGAGTGTGGAAAAAATAATGCTGCCCCGGAAACACGTACCCGTAGAAACACCCTGGGGAACGGTAAGGGTAAAAGTAGCAGGACCATACCCTGATTATTACAATATGGCACCTGAATACGAGGATTGCCTTAGTATTGCAAGGGAAAAAGGAATCCCTCTCAAACAAATTTATCACTATGTCCTGACCAGGTTTAATGTAACTACACAGGAGTCAGAATAAGAGAAACCAGCAAAAAAATTTAGTAAAGTTTGCCCATCCACCGTCTGTTGTAAGAAAAAGATAGCAGGCAATATACAGGGTAGGTCAGGATTTACTCCTTAAGCTCCATAGCAGAACAAAGATCAATTGTAACATAAGTAAATCCCAGTTTTTGCATAACGATAGCAATTTCTTTTCGTCTGGCAACGACTTCCTCAAAAGCAGAACTCTCCAGTTCCAGCCTGGCAATTTCTCCATGATAACGAACCCTCAGCTTTTCCAGACCTATAGAGCGTAAGTAATCTTCTGCGCGTTCCACCTGCTCCAATTTTGTAAGTGTAAGTTGTTCTCCATATTGAAAGCGTGTGACCAGGCAGGGCAGTGCCGGTTTATCCCAGGTAGTAAGACCGGCATCTTTGGAAAGCTCCCGAATTTCCTTTTTATTTAGTTCCACTTCCTGTAAAGGAGAACGAATATCATGCTCAACTGCAGCCCTCATACCAGGCCGTGCTTTTTCTCCATCGTCCCTGTTACTTCCATTTAATACAAATGAGAGATCGTTTTCACGGGCTACCTCCCGAAAATGCGCATAGAGAATCTTACGACAAAGATAGCATCTATGAGGAGGATTGTCCCGGAATTCGACATTCTCCAGTTCCTTGCTTTCCAGAAGGATATGTTCAACTCCCAGTTGATACGCTCTTTCTTTTGCTTCCTCTATCTCCCTTAAAGGATGCAGTGGGGAAATAGCCGTAACGGCCATTATTTTCCCCTTCGACTTTTCTTTTGCTTTTGCAAGAAGGTATGTGCTGTCAACTCCTCCTGAAAATGCCACTAGAATTCCAGCCATTCCTCCGAGAATTTCTTCCAGATGTTTTTCTTTTTCTTTGCTGGAAAGCATATTTTTTTTCTCCTTCCTGCTCCATAATGCGGAATATTCCGAACCTTATCCGGAAGCACGGGGAAGCACGGGGACGGTTCTGCTGCTTCCAACTATAAGGGAATGTGTTCTATTTTTGTAACTACTCAGCCAATAGGTTACTTAATCGCTCGGGACGCAAAGCTTGGGGACGGTTCCATCGTCTTCCCACTAGCTATGGTAAGGCGACACACCCCATTTTTCAAGTGGTATGGGAACACACCCCTGCGGGGAATGTCCCCTATGAATGTCCCCAAGTCTTCGCTACGCTACGGTGACGCTCGAACCGTCCCCATGCTTCACTTATCTTTTATCTGAGTAGTTACCTATTTTTTTTCTTCATACTCCCGTCCACAACTGCTGCAATACCCATAAAACTGCAGGTTATGGTTCTCAATGAAAAAATGGTGTTTTTTTTCAACAATCTCCTCCAGCTGGTGAAGAAGATCTTCTTCAACTTCTAAAATCTCACCGCAGTTCAAACAGATAAGATGGTGATGGTGGTGATGTTCGTTTACGTCAACCTTTTCAAGCTCGTAACGACTTCTGCCATCTCCAAAGTACATTTTTCGTAAAAGTCCTAACTGTACAAGGAGTTCCAGAGTACGATAAATAGTGGCAAGCCCTATATCTTTCCCTTTATTTCTGCTGAAGTGATAGACCTCCTCCGCACTAAGGTGTCTTTCCCTGTTTTCAAGGAAAATTTCAAGGACTAACCTTCTCTGTGGAGTGAGGCGATGTTCCTTAAATTGATTTTCTATTTCGTTGATTTTTTTCTTCACCATAATCACCATTCAATAAGATACTTGGAGGGAACTCCAGCCTTCATCTCTAGAAATCACCCGCTACAATATTACCTAAATTGACACAATGATCAGCAACCCTCTCCAGATTACTCAAAACATCCAGATATATAACCCCGGATGCGGGAATACACTCTTTACGATTCACTCGTTCAATGTGACTTTTCCTTAAGGTCCTTTCCATTTCATCTACAATATCATCCTTCCGGACAACTTCTTTGGCGAGATGGACATTCTCCGATGCCATCGCTTCAATAGCACCTGCCATCATTTCATCCACCTTTTTAAAGAGGCTGTAGACTTCATCCTTGGCCATTGCAGTAACCTGAAGCTTATCATCCAGGACCATCTCAGAAATATAGGCAATATTACACCCATGGTCGGCAATTCGCTCAACATCGTTTGCAGCACTCATGATCCCGGCCACTACTGTGGCCTGCTGCCGTGTAAGGGAATGCTGGGAGAGCTCCTGTAAATACAAGTTTATTTCTTTTTCCAGCCCATCAACAAGATCCTCCATCTGCATGATATGGGGTATTTTTTTGCGGCTTCCATTGCAAAAAACATCTATGGACTCCTGCACAATATCCCGGGCCATATTGGACATTCTCAAAAGCTCCTGCTTACTGGCCCTAATTGCAGCAGCAGGGGCTTTCATCATTCTTTTGTCCAAATATTTCGGTCCTATATCCACGGATACATCTTCGCCGGGGATAATGTAGTTGACGAGGCGAATAAAATATTTAAAGAAAGGAAAGACAATAATTGTATTTAGTACGTTAAAAATAGTATGAGCATTTGCTGTTTGACGGGCGACCGTGGTAGCAGTTTCAAGAATTATTGCCGTAAATGGCCTCAAAAAAATAAGCGCAAGCAGCACACCGATAACATTAAAGAGAACATGTGAAACCGCTGCTTTCCTTGCCGAGATAGATGCTCCCACACTGGCAAGCATTGCCGTAACACAGGTTCCTATATTTGTTCCCAGGATCAGGGGAATAGCCGACTCGACAGAAATCAGGCCCTGCAGGCTGAGGGCAATAATGATCCCTGTTGCCCCGCTGCTGCTCTGTATAACCGCAGTAAAAAGAGCGGAAAATAAGATACCCAGCAGCGGCCGTTGACCGAACATTACCAAAAGGTTTAAAAATGTAGCATTTTCCCTTAAAGGGTACATAGCCTCAGACATGGTAACCATACCCATAAACAAAAGGCCAAAACCCAGCATGGTTTGTCCCATATAACGGTATACCCTTCGGCGGCCAAAAAAATTTAAAAGGCCTCCAATACCTACGAAAGGAAGCGCTAAATACTCCAGTTTAAAAGAGATGATCTGGGCGGTAATAGTGGTCCCAATATTGGCACCCATGATCGCTCCCACTGCCTGGGATAGGTTCATCAAACCGGCATTAACAAAACCTACCAGCATGACTGTTGTGGTGCTGCTGCTCTGGACGAGAATAGTAACAAGAATACCGGTAAACACCCCAATAATAGGTTTACCTGTCAGGACTTCGAGAATGCGCCTGAGCTTTTCTCCGGCAATTTTCTGCATCCCCGAAGCCATCATCTGGATCCCAAAAAGGAACAAACCGAGACCGCCAAGCATACCTGCAGCTAAAAGCCAATACATATAGGGCAAATCCTCCTGGTTTTGTTACTGTTTATTTTTCTGCTTTTACTTAGTAGAATTCTCGATTCGTTTTTCTTTCCCCTTTTTTAAAAACCAAGAATCTGTAAAATAATTAAATCCGCAATTTTTGGAATAGTTCGATCACCCAAAAACGGATTTTTATTTTTTCATTTCCACTATTTTTTTTGCCAACTTTATTGTCAAAATCATCCTTTTTTCCGGACTCAGCAAGGCTGAGTTCCGCCTTCTGACCTGCCTGTTCATGATCAGCATTTCCCATGCTTAGAGAAGGACTGGGAACAACAGCAAAACATAAAGGAGGAAAAAGAACACACCACCAGTTTTCTCCAGTACCCTCTCCAATTACCATGTAAAGCGCTTCATACTCACCAGGCGGGTAGAATTCCCCTGCATAAAATCTTGCCGGGAAAAGACCCTTTTCCAAAGAAACATTCACATCATAAGTAAAACCTTTCTCCGCTAAAATTTCACGGGCAGTATTCTCCATGGCCTCTTCATTTTCTGACAGCAAAAGGCGAAGTTCCTCACTACTCTCACACTGACTCCATACGGGTTCGTAGAGACGTATTATTTTCTCAGCCAGATAATTTTTAATTCCCTGATCCCCGGGACTATTACTGTTAGCCTTCACGTGGAAACGAATAATATCACCGGTTTCAGCGTATACAAAATCTTCCTGTTGAGATGGTTCTTCACCCGTCGGATGAATCCTTTCCATACAAAAAATTGTTACACCTGAAACCAAAACAAAAAGTGCTAAAATATATATTACCTTTGAAAAATGCGCAGAAAAGTACCTTATTATATTCGAAAATAATAACCTTATTAATTTCATCCTCTTTTTGATGCCTCCCCGCCTGCGGAGGTATGGCTCTCTCTCTGCTCTTCCCTGCTCCCCTGCTCATTGTAATAACTGCGAACAAAACGCAAAGCGGATTTTTCAATTCTGGATATCTGGGCCTGGGAAATCCCAACTTTTTGGGCTACTTCCATTTGGGTCTTACCCTGGAAGAAGCGGGCGATGAGAATGTATCTTTCCCGGGGACTTAGCTTTTCCAGAGCCTCCTTCAAAGCTATTGTTTCCAGCCAGCGTTCATCATCGTTATCCACATCTTTTAAAAGGTCAATAATATGCAGAGGATCCGTGCTGTCACTAAAAACCGGCTCAAAAAAAGATAAGGGCTCCATATTGGCATTATACGCGAGAACTATTTCTTCTGGTGTTATACCCATCTCATAAGCAAGTTCCGTTAAGGTTGGCTCTTTTTGATTTTTCTGAAGCAGATTATCCCTTACGCTCTGAATTTTCTGTGCAGTTGTTTTTAAAGACCGACTCATATGCACGTAATTGTTATCCCTCAGGTAGCGTTTAACTTCTCCAAGGATCATAGGAACGGCATATGTAGAAAAATTAACACTGTGTTCCAGTTTAAAATTATCAATTGCCTTCATTAATCCTATACACCCGATCTGGAAGAGGTCGTCCATGTTTTCCCCACGATTAGTGAAGCCTTTCAGGACACTTAGAACAAGTTTCAAATTGCAATTTATAAGCTCTTCTCTTACTGCCTTCTCTCCATCAGCCAACCGTATAAAAAGACTTTTCATTTCCTTCCAGCTAATTGTGGGTAAATTGTAAGTATTTACCCCGCTGATCACAACTTTTTTGTAATTATACATAAGTCCTTCCTCCCGAAAAAATAATAAGATAAGTTCGCCATACTACAGCATAATTAGTATTATTTGTTCCTCATTAAGTAGTATGAGCTATATTTCCATTTTTTAGACATTATTATGGTTAAATAATTCAGGACTATGATATAATACAGTCTGGAAGTTGGAAATTTGAAGTTTGAGGTTAGAAGTAAAGGCTAAAAAAAAGTGACAGCGGCAGCCGTCTCTAACCAAAAATCTAACCTCCAACATCTAACATCCAATAACTAATCAGGAGGAGGCGCGGCATGGCGGATCTTGTTCGTTTTGGAGTATCAATTAATGAGGACCTTCTAAACAAGTTTGACAGCTTGATTGTAAACAAAGGTTATAATAACCGCTCAGAAGCAATCCGTGATTTAATCCGAAACCAGCTTGTGGAGGTTGAATGGGAGAATGAAAAGGAAGAGGTAGCCGGAACTGTAACGCTTATCTACGACCACCATGTTAGGGGCTTAAGTGACCTGCTTGTGGAATTACAACATGATTTTTATGAACTGATTCTTTCAACAATGCATATGCATCTGGACCACTACAACTGCCTTGAAGTCCTGTCTGTGAAAGGAATAGCCAAGGATGTCCGGCAGTTGGCAGAACGCCTTATCAGTGTCAAAGGTGTTAAGCACGGCAGGCTAACAATCACCTCTACAGGTAAAAACCTGGACTGACAAAAGATCAGATCTGGAACATTACAATTCTTTCTATTCCGGCATAATCTCTGACAATTTCAACCTTATTTACAAAGCCTAACCTGCATCCCATGGCAACAATATTTTGAGCCTGGCCTTCACCCACTTCCAATCCCAAAAAACCAGGGGAGCGCAGGTGTTTTTTGATGCCCCTGAAAATCTCCCTGTAAGCATCCAGGCCGTCGACACCACCATCTAAGGCCTGACGGGGCTCTTTTTGCACTTCTGAAGATAGCAAAGGGATCTCTAAGCGGGGAATATAAGGGGGATTTGAAACCACTACATCAAACCGATAATCATCTTCTGGCAGGGCATTCCAGAAATCTCCACAATAATAGGCAACCCTTTCTTCAACATCCATTCTCCTGGCATTTATAAGGGCCAGCTGCAGAGCTTTTGCAGAAATATCAACCCCTGCCAAAAAAGCATTGGGAAGATGATACGCCAGGGAAACAGCAAGATTGCCGCAGCCTGTACCCAGGTCCAGAATGCGCAGCGTCTTTCCGTCCCGGGACTGTGGAAACAATAAACTAATCCATTCCAAAGCTGTTTCTACGAGATGCTCCGTTTCAGGACGTGGGACGAGCACCCCTTCTTCCACGAGAAAAGAAAGCCCCATAAACTCTTTTTTACCAGTGAGATAAGCAAAGGGCTCCCCTTCACTGCGACGGAAAAGCATTTTCCTGTATTCTTCCCTCAAATTAAGAGGTAATTCATTTTCTCCATGAGCATATAGATAAAGCCTTCCTTTTTTTAAGAGAAAAGCCAACAGCAGTTCTGCTTCATCCCGGGGGGAAGATAAGCCATTTTCGCGCAAAAAAGAAGAGGCCTCAATTAAGGCCTGTTTGATACTTATCATTTCAAAAACCCCCTTTTTCTGGCATTTACCTGGCTTGTTTAAGCTGCTCAGTCCGATCATAAGAGATCAAAGCTTCAAAAATAGGTTCCAGTTCTCCTTCAAGAACCTGGTCTAATTTGTGGAGTGTTAAACCAATACGGTGATCCGTGATCCTGTTTTGGGGAAAATTATAAGTACGGATTCGCTCACTGCGATCACCTGAACCAACCTGGCTTTTTCTTTCCTCGGCCTGCTCTTTCTGCTGATCATCAATCATTTTATCCAGGATGCGGGCTCTGAGGACCCTCATTGCCTTATCCCGATTCTTTAGCTGGGATTTTTCATCCTGACAGGAAACAATTGTATTAGTGGGAAGGTGTGTGATACGCACAGCTGACTGGGTCGTATTTACACTCTGCCCTCCAGGTCCTGTTGAGCAAAAAGTATCTATTCTTAACTCCTGTGGATTAATCTTCAGTTCCACATCATCTACTTCGGGCAAAACTGCCACAGTAGCTGCTGAAGTATGAATGCGGCCACCTGATTCTGTAGTTGGGATCCTCTGTACCCGGTGAACCCCACTTTCAAATTTTAAAAGGCTGTAAGCGCCCCGGCCTTTGATAGAGAAAGATATTTCTTTAAAACCACCAATATCCGTAGGATGAGAGCTTAGAATTTCTGTAGTCCACTGTTTCTTTTCGGCAAAACGCAGATACATTCGCAGCAAAACCGCAGCAAATAAAGCGGCTTCTTCGCCACCTGTCCCCGCACGCAGTTCAATAATAACATCCTTTTCATCGTTAGGATCCTTGGGCAGTAAAAGTACCTTCATATGTTCTTCGAGTCTTTCTTCCTCACCGCTAAGCCTGGAGATTTCGTCCTTTAGGTATTGAACCATATCTTCATCCAGGTTTTCTTTCGCTCCAAGCATCTCCTTTGCTTCCCGCAGTTCATCTTTTACCCTTTGTAAGCGGCGATAACTCTCTATCGTCTCCATAAGATCAGCGTGTTCGCGGGCATACTGCTGCCATTTCTGCTGTTCTTTAATTATCTCTGGATCGCTGAGTTTTTCCTCCAGGAAATTAAAATGTTCTTCCAAAATGTGTAATCTTTTCCACATGACTTCCAATTACCTCCGTATCTTTCTGATACCATTTATTTAAAGCTTTTCATCATCCTGTAAGCGACTCATCCCTCGACACTTCCATTAGATTTCCGATGACCCTTCCGGCAAGACTGCCTGTAGGGCGGAAATTGCCACTTCTATCTGCTCATCACCAGGTTTTTTAGTTGTTAAATGCTGTAACCAAAGACCCGGTTGAGAAATTAGCCTTGTAAATATATTATCTTTTTTACCGGCCAGTTTGATAGCTTCATAAGATATACCTGCGACCAGAGGTAAAAGTAAAAGCCGGATTAGAATTCTCTGCCACAAGACGGGCCATCCAAAAAAAGAAAACAATAAAATACTGGTAACCATCACTACCAGCAAAAAACTGGTCCCACAGCGACGGTGTAAAGGACTGAAATTACGCGCATTTTCCACGGTAAGCTCCTGCCCTGCTTCAAAGCAGGCAATAGCCTTATGTTCAGCACCGTGATACTGGAAAACACGCCCCACTTCCTGCCATCGGGAGATCAAAAAGATATAGATCAGGAAAATGAGAAGACGCAGGCCGCCCTCTCCAAGGTTTAATAAGAGCGGCATTTCCACTCCCTGTCTTAAATATTTCATTAAAACAGTGGGCAGTAGAATAAAAAGACCTACACCTGCCGCCAGGGAGATAACCATTGTCAAAGGTAATTCCCATCCCTTTAGTTCTTCTTCCTCTTCACCGAGTGCCTGCTCAGCAGATATTGAAAGTGACTGAAAGCCTAGTATTAAGGCGTCAAAAAAAGCCACAATCCCCCTAAAAAGAGGCCATTTTAAAAATGAATACCGCTCGCCGAAAGAGTTGTAGGTTTTTTTCTGTACGGATATTCCGCCTTCACCCTGCCTGACGGCAATAGCCACCTGGGACTTATTGCGCATCATGACTCCCTCAATCACGGCCTGCCCACCAATATTGTGCTTCTCTTCCGTCATTTTCACACCTGCTTTCTACAAACCAACCTGTTTTTTATGCTGCTCAGGATAGAACTAACTGGCAGCGGTTAGCTGAGGTAGTTATTCTTTAAAAAAACAGGGCTTCATTAATGAGCCCTGCCGGCAAAATTCTTAAGCTATACTTTTTAGTCCCTGCCGTATTTACGTTTAAACCGCTCTACACGGCCTCCGGTATCAACAAATTTTTGCTTACCAGTAAAAAAAGGATGGCAGTTGGAACAGATCTCCACTTTCATCTCCTTTTTCGTGGAACCCACTTCGTACGTTGAACCACAAGCACAGCTAATCGTAGTTTTTTCATATTGAGGGTGCAGTTCCTTTTTCACTAAAATCACCTCTTTTCAAAAAAATGAACATTTCTATTTGACAATAATAAATTTTTTACAGACGAAATATATAATAACACAAAAAAGGGACTTTTGGCAACACCCAAAAGCCTCTTTTTCCCGATCGTCCCTCCGGAAAGATACTAAGGTAAATAAGGAAGGGGGTCAAGCCTTCTGTTATAATAAATAATCTCCAAGTGAAGATGGTCGCCGGTAGCATCCCCCGTTGCGCCAACCAAAGAAATAGGCTGTCCGGAAGCTACATTTTGGCCTACTTGTGCCAGCAGACTGGAATTATGAGCATAAAGAGTAGACCATCCGCTGCCGTGATTAATAATCAGCACTAACCCATAACCACCTTTATAAGCGGCATAATCCACAACACCTGACGCTGCAGCGTTAACCTGCCTTCCACGAGGAGCAGCAATGTCCAAACCATAATGAAAAGAACTGCCGCGCCAACCAAATAGTGAAGTTATTTTTCCTTTTAAAGGCCATTGCATAACAGGTGGTTGGGGATATTCCCCATCTCCACGGGATGCCAATAGCGTAGGCTGAACTGTCCGTCGCACTGGCTGAGGAACAACCCCTCCGGGGATAACAAGATTCTTCCCGGAGGTTAGCTGCGAAGACTCTTCCAAGAGGTTGAAAGAAGATATTAACTGGGGTTCAACTTGATAAACACGGGCGATAGCTTCCAGAGTATCGCCGTTTCGGACCTTGTACAAAGCACCTTTAATAGTAAGAATATCAAGAGCCTGACCGGGATGGATCAGGTTTGGGTTGCTTAACCTGTTCCAGGAAATCAGAGATGAAATATCCGTTTCATATAAAGCAGCAATCCTGCTTAGAGTTTCTCCCCTCATTACAATATGGCGTACGACAGCTTTTTCCAGGGCTTCTTCTCTACTGCGCCTTTCTTCTTCTTTCCTATGCAGCTCCACCTCGAAGCTGTATTTTTCCAGCTGGTTAAAATATACAGGCTTAAATGTATCTGCTGATCTGCCTGATGCTTCAGCCTGCATTGGGAAAAAGGCTAAATAACCCACTGCTGCAAACACTACCAGTAAAACTACGGTAATAGGCGAGCGTAACCAAAGGTTCTTTTTTCGTCTTTTAGATTGTATCATTTTGCCACTCCCTGTTATACCTGTTCTTATTCTTTACTCAAAGAAAATAATTATGCAACTGCTAGATAGGATTCTCCAGAGAAATGGCAGTTATGCTATAAATTGTGAAGGTTTGCCAGAAAAGAAGCGTTGTCCACTGTTTTCTTCAACCGTCCGGTAAGAGCCTCTAAAAATTCTGCTGCTGAAGTAACATTCATGGTACGGCGCAGAGCCCACATTAATTCTATGGTGTTACTGTCAAGGAGCAGCTCCTCACGGCGGGTACCGGATCGGGTTATATCTATGGCGGGAAAGTGTCTTCGTTCAGCAATTTTACGATCCAGATGCAGTTCCAGGTTGCCAGTGCCCTTGAATTCTTCATAAACCACATCATCCATGCGGCTTCCTGTTTCCACCAGGGCTGTGGCAAGTATTGTAAGGCTTCCTCCTCCTTCAATGTTACGGGCCGCCCCAAAAAAACGCTTGGGTTTATAAAAAGCAGCAGGGTCGATACCACCGGAAAGCGTCCTTCCGCTGGAAGGAATAACGAGGTTATATGCCCGAGTAAGCCTGGTAATGCTGTCAAGAAGGATCACGGCATCACGGCCTTGTTCCACGAGCCGCTGAGCCCTTTCAAAGACAAGTTCGGCCAGGCGGATATGGTTGTCCGGTTTCTCATCAAAAGTTGAACTCAAAACTTCTCCTTTTACCGATCTTCGCATATCCGTAACCTCTTCGGGCCTTTCATCAATGAGCAGGACAATGAGTTCCAGAGAAGGATAATTCTCTGTTAAACTATTGGCAATTTTTTTTAATAAAATGGTTTTTCCTGCCTTAGGAGGCGATACAATCAGTCCCCGCTGTCCCTTTCCAATAGGAATGAGAAGATCAATAATACGTGTGGCCATATCATCGGTATCCTTTTCAAGAATTAACTGCTCATCGGGATGAATAGGAATTAATTCTGAAAAAAACGGACGCCCTAAAGCTTTTTCAGGGTCCTCGTTGTTAACCGCCTCCACATGCAAAAGGGCAAAATAACGTTCATTTTCCTTAGGAGGCCGCACCTTCCCGGAAACAACATCTCCCGTTCGCAGGCCAAAACGGCGAATTTGAGAAGCTGATATATAAATATCGTCTTCATGGGGAAGGTAGTTGACACGGCGTAAAAAACCATAGCCGTCGCCCATTATCTCCAAAACACCCTGTGTAAAAATGAGTCCTTCCGACTCTGCCTCTTGTTTTAAAATGGCAAAGATCAGATCCTTTTTTTTGAGATTTCCTGCGCCCTTGATATCGGTTTCTTTGGCGATAAGGTGCAGTTCATCAAGATTCATAGCTTCCAGTTCACTTAAATGCATAAAATACTTACTCTCACTTTCTTTCTGATTTTGTTTATTTATTGGAATGAAAAAAGGAAAATAAAAGTTAACAGATAACCAAAGATGATTATGAATGACGGAATACCCATTCTTAAAAACTGTCGACGCGATGGATAAACAAGGGTAAAAATTACTACCGTAGTTAAGAGAATTCCCATTAGAGCAGTAATTAAATTTTGAGGGGACAGGTCGTTAAAAAGTGGGCCAGGAGAGTAGAAAAGATCAGTAAAAAAGAAAATTAATATGTTAAAAAGATTTGCCCCGAAAACATTTGCGATGGCCATTTCCACATAACCAAGTCGAACTGCTGTCATGGTTGTTACCAGTTCAGGAAGGGAAGTGGTGACCGCAATAAAGATGGAACCTACAAGGGTCCTGTTCAGGCCAGTCTCGGAAGAGATTAAATCAGCGGCGTCTGTCAGGTTTGTTCCAGCAATAATAATTATTACCGCGGCAAAGGAAAATAATGCCAGTGCATGATAAAATTCTTTCGTCTTTGAAACTGCAGGCGCAGTACGAGTTTTCTGACCATGCCTGTCCCTGTTTTGGGACTTATTTTCAAAACCGATAATTATTTTGCTTCCCACCAGGTAAGCAATAAGGATACTGATACTGTCAATACCTACCCAGCCAATACGATAAGGCAATGCCAAAATAACACCAAGCATTGATAAAATGATCACAGTAATACTCAGGAGAGCAGTTAAAATCAGGCTTTTCTTACGTCTGGCCTTAAGCGGACCTCTTCCCTGCACCATGTCAATCAAGCCAATTAGGGTAAGGTTAAAAATAATACTGCCGTAGATATTTCCTCCAGCCAAATCAGGAGCCCTGATGATGGCAGCTCTGTAGGATGTAACCAGCTCTGGTAAAGAAGTAGCCAGGGGCAGCAGAAGGGCTCCTGCCCAGACAGTGCTTAAATTAAACCCCTTTGAAATTTTTTCAGCATTTTTGGTTAACAGTGTGCCAGCAGTAACAATTAAGGCAGCGCTGAAGAAAAACATTAGCCACATATGTTCTATTATACCCCGGTTTTTGCCAACTCATGAGTCTGCAGCCCCAGGTTACCCCCTGTCCCTCGGATTAAGCCCTCCGGAGCAGCCTCTTGCAACATAATGAGGTTTAATGTCCAGCCGATGGGTAGCCTTAATAAAGCGTTCTGTCCCGGTCATGCTCCTCATCACAACTGAATGAGTAGTGGCCCGATCCCCGGCGTACCTTACACCCTGGAGGAAATCGCCGTCCGTGATCCCGCTGGCGGCGAAAATTACATCGTCTCCTTTGATTAAGTCTTTCATAAGCAGCAGCTGTTCGGGATTTTCCAAACCCATACTTATAATCCTAGTTCTTTCCCTCTCGTCTTCCGGAACAAGCCTACCCTGGATTTCCCCACCAAGGCACTTAAGGGCAGCCGCTGCCAGTACTCCTTCCGGAGCGCCGCCTATACCGAAAAGAATATCCACGCCAGTCCAATCAACAGCAGTTGCAATCGCAGCAGAAACATCCCCGTCACTGATGAGCTTTACCCGTGCACCCAGCCGGCGGAGTTCATTGATAATATACTCATGGCGGGGCCGATCAAGGATGATGGCCACAACATCCTCCACCTTTTTTTTTAAAGCTGCTGCAACTCTCTTTATATTCTCCTCAACAGTGGCATCCAGGTTAATACAGCCCACAGCCCTGGGGCCAACAGCGATTTTATCCATATACATATCAGGAGCATGCAGGATGCAGTTCCGGGGAGCAACCGCTAAGACTGAAAGAGCATTTGGGAGACCCTTTGCAACTAGATTAGTACCTTCCAGGGGATCAACCGCAACATCAACAAGTGGAGGTGTGCCGGCCCCTACTTTTTCACCGATATAAAGCATGGGAGCCTCATCCATTTCACCTTCACCTATTACTACAACTCCGTCGATATATACTGTGTCAAAAGCCATACGCATAGCCTCCACAGCAGCATTATCGGCAGCAATCTTATCCCCCCGACCCATCAGCCTCCCTGTTGCCAGGGCAGCCGCCTCCGTTACCCGTACAAATTCCAAAGCCAGCTCCCGTTCCATAAATTAGCTTCCTCCCCCTTTAAGATTTGCAGTATTTTAACTACATCTCCTCACTCTCACGTGAGCGTTCCCAATCACGCAAAAAACGTTCCACACCCAAATCGGTAAGGGGATGATTGGCCATCTGCCGCAAAACAGAAAAAGGGACAGTTACAATATCTGATCCTGCTGCCGCCACTTCGTGGACATGACGTGGATGACGGATACTTGCTGAAATAATCTCCGTCTTTATTCCATGTATTTTAAAAACACCTGCCATTTCCCTTACAAGTCCGACCCCATCCCAGCTAATATCATCAAGACGCCCGACAAAGGGGCTAACATAGGCTGCTCCTGCCCGTGCGGCAAGTAGAGCCTGGTTTACAGAAAAAACGAGGGTGACATTACATGCTATCTTCTTTTTCCCCTGGTTTAATCTGTAAACGGCTTTTAACCCTTCTATACCCATGGGTATTTTCACGACCAGGTTAGAGGCAACAGCAGACAGCAGCCGCGCTTCATTAACCATACTGTCTGTATCCGTACCCAACACTTCCACACTTACGGGATTATTTCCAAGCAGTGCACATATCTGTTTAACCATTGGCTCAAAGGACATGCCGCTTTCTTTAGCTATTAATGTAGGATTTGTCGTTATTCCGGAAATAACTCCCCACGAAACAGATTCTTCTATTTCCTCCAGGTTGGCTGAATCAAGAAAAAATTTAACCATGCTAATCTCCCATTAAAAAATTATTTTTCACCTTAAGCTTTTCCGGCAGAACCGAATAGACGCATCTTTTCTTTAATGATTTTTTTGGCGCTTTCTTTAGCCGGCGCCAGCAGTTTTCGTGGGTCTATATTATCAGGATTTTCCCTCATATGCTCAGCAGCTTTTCCCATAAATGCCTGGCGAATGTCAGTATCAATATTGATCTTGCTTACTCCCAGTTCTACCGCCTGCCGGATAGCATCATCAGGGACACCGGAGGATCCGTGCAGCACGATAGGGACATCCGTAAGTTCCCTTATCCTTTTTAAGCGGGGAAAATCCAGTTTAGGCTCCCCTTTATAAACACCATGAGCTGTTCCAATAGCTATGGCAAGGGCATCAACACCCGTCTCCCTTGCAAATATCTCTGCTTCCCTGGGATCTGTAAATAGCGCATCTCTCTCCTCAACAGAAACATCATCTTCAGTTCCCCCGATTTTACCCAATTCTGCCTCGACAGATACACCGACTGCCCGGGCAATTTCAATCACACGGCTGGTCATTAAAATGTTATCTTCAAGAGGCAGCTTGGAACCGTCGTACATGACAGAGCTGAACCCATGACGTATGCAGCGCATCACTTGAGCAAAATCCGTTCCATGATCGAGGTGTAAAACTACTGGGACATCTGCATTCTGAGCTGCTGTTTTTACAAGCGCCACAATAAATTCAAGACCGGCATATTTAATAGCCCCCTGACTAGCCTGTATTATTACCGGCGAACGCTCTTCCAC
Source organism: Bacillota bacterium (assembly GCA_030656575.1). Lineage (GTDB taxonomy): Bacteria > Bacillota > Dethiobacteria > DTU022 > UBA8154 > JAUSPO01. Next base: position 17,989 of record JAUSPO010000030.1, on the reverse strand, counting down.
TGCAGCTTCAATAATAGCCTGGACAATTTCCATGTTATTGGCATTAAACGCTCCCACTGCATAACCGCCCTTTTCAGCAGGCCCCAGAACGTCGCCTAATCTAACAAGATTCATTTTTTACCTTCTCCTTTCGATGTTTTCCCCAAGACTAGAAATACGGCACTGAAATAAATCCATCAATAATCTGCATCAATAGTGGAGTTAAGAAGACGATTGAGAGGAGCATAAAAATGAGAAAAGCTGCTGTAAGGCTGATAACCGGCATAAAATAAACCAACACGGTACGGCCCCATGAAAATTCATTTACAATCTTCAGTCCCACTATCTTAAGCCATAATGACCATAGAAAAGCAGCTATAGTCAGTAAACCAATGATATTTAGAGCAGTATCACGTGTCAAAAAGCCAAGAGCTATAATCAGATATGGGATATGCCCATATCCCAGAACAGCCCCCAGGCTTGAAACGCTGCCCTTTCCCCCGAAAAGCTCTGCCACAAGATGGAGAATTCCAACCATAAGCAGAAAATAGAGAGGAACGAACACTAACTGCAATAATAGGTTTACCAAAGGTACAAAACGAAATACACCTTCAATTATTTCAGGAGTAAAAAATGGGGGAAACTCTGGCGGAAGATAAAAACCCTCCTGCACTGACCTGCCATGGGTAAAATAAATTGCTGCCAGGGATACGAACAGGTTGATGAGTAAGTATACGACCAAACCATTCCAAATATTTCGATTTTCAGAAATACGGGCAAAACCTTTTTTTGGGTGAAACAGTGTATTGAAAAAAACTACGAAAAACCTTTTAAACATAGTTTCTCCTTTCCACCAGGCAATAGAACCATTTCAGGAAGAAAAGAACAGGTTTTTACCCGGGGTGAGCGGAAGGAACGATCATTAATTACAAAGTTTAATATCTATAATTATATTATTTTGCTACTTGTAATATCATTCCTCAATAATAAAATACGCCAAAAGTAATTTACGAATTCGGTTCTCCTTGTTTATACCGCAGTGACATCTTCACAAAATCCCTAAAAAGCGGATGGGGCTTATTGGGTCTTGACTTAAACTCAGGATGAAACTGGCTTGCAACAAACCATGGATGATCTTTCAACTCAATAATTTCCACCAATCTGCCATCCGGAGAAATCCCGCTAAAGATTAGACCTTCTTTTTCCAGCTCTTCTTTAAAATGATTATTCAGCTCATACCTATGGCGATGTCTTTCGTAGATAACTTCTTCTTTATAAGCATCAAAAGCCTTACTGCCTTTTATTACTTTACAGGGATAAAGACCGAGCCTCATAGTTCCACCCTTTGATGATATCTCCCGCTGCTCAGGCAAAAGATCTATCACAGGAAAAAGAGTATCAGGATCAAATTCCGAAGAATGAGCACCCTTCATATTGCATACATTCCTGGCAAATTCGATCACAGAACAATGCAAACCTAAACAAAGACCCAGGAAAGGTATCCCCCTTTCCCGCGCATAGCGGGCCGTCTCAATTTTTCCTTCTATCCCACGGTCACCAAAACCACCGGGCACAATAATGCCATGGACATCATCAAAAATTTTCTGTCCATCCTTAGTCCCAATTATTTTTTCTATTTCTTCTGCGTTAATCCAACGAATTTCCACGTTGGTATCGTTATATACACCTGCATGGTTAAGAGATTCAACAACACTGAGATAAGCATCCCGAAGGGCTGTATATTTTCCCACAAGGGCAACGGTTACTTTTTCCTCGAGATTATTTATTTTATCTACCATTTCTTCCCATGCCTGGAGGTTGGCTTCCCTTAAAGACAGGCCCAGTTTTTCCATCACAATTTTATCAAAACCCTCATCTTTAAGGATCAGGGGAACCTGATAAATGTTAGGGCAGCTTCTGTTTTCAATAACCTCCCGTGATTTGATATCACAAAAAAGAGCTATTTTATCCCTCAGATCACTTGTAAGGGTATGCTCCGATCGACAGACTATTAAATCGGGCTGAATACCAATACTGCGAAGTTCTTTCACGCTATGCTGAGTAGGCTTTGTTTTAAGTTCTCCCGTGGCTTCTAAAAAAGGTACGAGGGTTACATGTATGTAACAAACGTTTTCTTTTCCCAGATCCGTCTTCATCTGACGAATCGTCTCAAGGAAGGGAAGTCCCTCGATATCACCAACAGTACCGCCGATCTCTGTAATGACCACGTCTACCTTGGGGTCAAGAGCCGCTTTCTTAATAGTCGCTTTAATTTCATTAGTGATATGAGGGATAACCTGAACAGTGCCCCCCAGATAATCACCATTTCGCTCCTTGCTAATCACATTCCAGTAAATTGTACCTGTGGTAACATTGTTTTTTCTTCCCAGGTTGGAATCTATAAATCGCTCATAGTGACCTAGGTCCAGATCCGTTTCCGCCCCGTCATGAGTAACAAAAACCTCCCCGTGCTGGTAAGGGCTCATCGTTCCCGGATCAACATTAATATAGGGATCTAATTTTTGAATGGTAACACTAAACCCACGACTTTTAAGTAGGCATCCCAGAGAAGCAGCGGTGATACCTTTTCCCAGCGAAGAGACAACACCTCCGGTAATAAAAACATGTTTTGCAGACATCCTATCTCCCCCTTCCTTCCATAGCATACTATTCTAAGCCTTTACTTCAATTACAACAGGGAAAGTAATGCTTCACGCATAATTTTTGCGCCCAAAATTGCTGTTATCTGGGAATGATCATAAGGAGGGCAGATTTCCACCAGGTCAAAGCCGATGATCTGTTCCTTATAATCCTGAAATAACGAAAAAATCTCCAGAACCTCTCCGGAAAAAATTCCCCCCGGTTCAGGAGCAGAGACTCCCGGCGCAAAAGCAGGGTCCACTACATCTATGTCCAGTGTAATATAAAGGAAAGAATTTTTAAGCCTGGGAAGTAATGTTTTTAAAGGTTTAAGCACTGAAAAGAGAGAGGCATTTCCCTTTGCCAGTATAGACATTTCTTCTTTGTCAGCGGAACGCACTCCAAACTGATAGAGGGTTATGCCTTTTAACTGCTGTAACAGATAAGCAACAGCTGCATGTGAATGCTCTATTCCCTGATAAGTGGGACGCAGATCTGCGTGAGCATCAATAAAAATAACGGTAATTTCTTTGTAAAAATCCAGGCATCCCTTCACAGCGCCGTAAGTTACAGTATGTTCTCCACCTATGAGAAAAGGTTTTTTGCCCATCTCTAAACAGCGTGATACTCCTGTGGAGATTATCTCCAGCGAAGAGCTGATTCCTCCGGCAGGAAAAACAAGATCTCCGGCATCGTAAAAGGAGATATCCCTTAAATCCTTTGCCAGATAGATGCTGTGTTCTTCCAGAGCCCTGGAGACTGTTCGAACGGACGAAGGAGCAAAGCGGCTGCCCGACCTGAAAGAGCTTGTATCATCAAGAGGGGCACCCAGGATTACTCCTTTCGCCTTTTCCAACTCACTGCCGGAGGCCATGAAAATACCCGTATTTTCCGTAAGGGGTAGCAATGAGGACATCGTTTCATAACCTTCCTGTTGTTTTTTAGTCTTTTAATAGGTCCTGTACGAAACGGGGAAGGGAAAAAGAACTGGTGTGAAGATCTGAAGTATAATACTTAGTATCCTCTGGACTCCATTTTCCCGCCGGCTCCAGGGGAGTATACCGTTTAGAACCCATCGTAAAACTCCACAAGCCGCTTGGGTATGTTGGCACAGAAGCCAGATAAAGATGAGCAAGAGGAAAAATAGCTTTAATCCTCCTGTATACAGTACGGATTAAATCAGCGTTAAAAAAAGGAGATTCAGTTTGTGCAACTAAAATGCCATCCTCTTTTAAGGCTCTGAACACTCCCTCATAAAAGGGAGAACCGAATAACCCCACCGCCGGGCCGACTGGTTCTGTTGAGTCAACGATGATAACATCAAAGGCCTCTTCATGGGAGCGGACATATTCTATTCCATCAGCAATCATGACATTAACCCTGGAATCTTCAAGGAAGGAACTAATTTCAGGCAGAAACCTTTTTGAGGCGTTAACAACCTCTGTATCAATTTCCACCAGTGTGACCTTCTCCAGATCTGGGTATTTGATTATTTCCCTTACAGCTCCCCCATCGCCACCTCCAATAACAAGCACATTCCGGGGGTTTGGGTGAGTCCGCATAGGGATATGGGTAATCATTTCATGGTAAACAAACTCGTCGGCGATTGTTGTCTGGACCATGCCGTCTAAAACCAGCATACGCCCAAATTGAAAAGTATCAAGAACTGCCAATTCCTGATAATCTGTTTTCGTCCGGTATAAGGTTTCTTTTATTTTACAGGAAAGCCCCAGGCCGGGAGTCTGCTTTTCAGTATACCAGAGCTCCATTTCCAAACCTCTTCACCAACCTCGCGCTAATATTGTTGTTTTTATCCAGGCATCCTGAATTCTGACTACTGAATTCTGAATTCTGAGTCACTCCTACCAAAGAGCTACAGCAGCCAGGGCAGCACCTGCTTTTTCCACCCTGTGTTCCACACTTTTTACTTTTATTCCCTTCAGCTCTACGCCCCGGTTTGCAAATGCTTCCCTAATCATTTCCTCAACTTTGGCCACGGCAGCTTCAGCGCTGCAATTTCCCGAATGCTCCATAATAACTCCAAAACTATCTTCAGAAAAACCTATGCCAACAGCCGCTGCCAGTAATTCCCCTTCTTTTTCACTGCAGATGGCCCCATAGGCCGTAGGCACAAAAGCACCGGGTGGAAAATTTATTCCGTCTTTTTCTTCTTTACATCCCGGGGGGAGGATGCTGCTGAGCCTTACGAGGTTAACATTCCCGATACCTGCTTTTAGTAAAGCTGCATCAAATGCCGTTAAGGCATGATTTGCCTCTGCTGTCGCTGCTACAATTAAGAATCTTTCCGGCTTTGTAATCATGATAATCACCTCTTCCACAGTTTAAAAGAATAAGCGTTTAGGTACACTTCTGCAATTATACCAAAATGCATCTTAAAAATATACTATTTATTATGTTTTTGCCTATGTTACTTGCCTATGTTAGAAAAGGATTATAACGACGCTCATCCCCAACTGTTGTTGGAGGCCCATGGCCAGGAAAAACCTTTGTATTATCAGGGTAAATTAAAATCTTTTCCCGGATACTTTCAAGGATCTGCCGGTAAGAACCTCCCGGCAGGTCGGTGCGTCCAATAGAACTGTTAAAAAGAGTATCCCCGGAAAAGAGAACACCATTGATATCAAGACAAATACCCCCGGCAGTGTGTCCGGGAGTATCCAGGACCTTAATAGTTAAACTCCCCAACTCGAGCAGATCGCCTTCTTTAAGGGTTTGATCAGGCGGCGCCATTTTATTCTTACCCATAAAAAGAGCAAGGCTTGACTGAGGACTTCGATACATTGGGGCTTCCGCCTCATGAACAAGTATTGGAACGTTAAAGGCTTCCTTAACATCACCGTTAGCCCCAATATGATCAATATGAGCATGTGTATTAATAATATATTTAACGTTCAGTCCAAGTTCATTAACACGTTTGATAATAAACTTGCCTTCAGCGCCAGGATCTATTATTATAGCTTGCTTTGTCTCCGGACAGGCAACAAGGTAGCAGTTTGAAGCAAAAGAACCTACCTCTAATCTTTCAAGGATCAAAATGTCGCCCTTCCTGCAATAGGAGATGTCCCCGCACAGAAAAGGCAGCCCCCCTTTCTTTTTTAACAATTATTTCGGAAATATCACCGTATCCAAGATCCTTCGGTTTCGACGGTTATCTCATTCTGACTCCTGACTCCTGACTCCTGACTCCTGAGTAGTTTCAAATTCATTTTATTATACCACAGATTGACATATATTAAAGAATAATTTTTCTAACAATACCCATATTGGGAAGATAGCCCCCCCCAATAAACCAAAATCTACTGTTTTTCGCCCTCAGAGAGACAATATTTAATATATTTTTCCATCTCCTCAAATTCAATAAGGAATGAATCATGGCCATGAGGAGACTTCAACTCTTCATAAAGAGCATCTATGCCACAACGCCTCATTTCGACGGCAAGTCCGCGCACTTCCTGGGGATAAAAGAGAATATCCGTGTTTATGCCCATCAGAAAAACGGGACAGCGAACACGCTTCAGCGCTGCCTGGAATGAAGTGAACCCTCTTCCCAGGTCGTGCAGATCCATAGCTTTGGAGAGGTAAAGATAAGAATTCGGGTCAAAGCGGTAGGTTACCTTTTCTCCCTGGTAATTCAAATAGCTTTCCACTGCAAACTGCTCATGGAAGGCAAATTGATTACACATTTCAGCATTCTGAAAAGACCGGCCAAAGCGCTGTTCAAAAGATTCATTGCTGCGATAAGTAATAGTGCCAATCATCCTGGCAAGAGATAACCCGTTATAGGGGAAACTTGTTCCATAATAGTCTCCCTGCCGCCAGGAAGGATCATTCATGATAGCCTTTCGTTCAGCCTGATTAAAAGCAATCCCTATAGGTGAAAAAACGGCAGAGCAGGCCACGGCAATAACACTCCGAACCATATCAGGATAATATACTGCCCACTGTAAAGCCTGCATGCCGCCCATGGAGCCACCTGCTGCGCAAACCAGTTCCCTGACGCCGAGATGATCAAGCAATTTCTTCTGTACTCTTACCATATCGCCAATGGTAACAACGGGAAAGTTCATGGCAAAATTTTTACCCCTGGATAAATCAATTGAAGAAGGACCCGTGGTGCCGTAACAACTTCCTAATACATTACTGCAGATTACAAAATAACGATCAGTGTCAAAAGCCTTCCCCGGGCCTACGAGGGGCTCCCACCAGCCGCTCTCCTTCTCCGGTTTTGGGTGCTTGCCGGCCAGTGAACCCCCCGTTAACGCATGGGCAAGGTAAACTGCATTATCACCACTTGGAGAAAGTGTCCCATATGTCTGGTAATTGACCGTAATGGGGCCAAGAGGCATCCCGCTTTCAAGAATATAACGATCCGGCGGCTCTGCAAAAGTAAAATAATAGTCTCCTTCATATGAAGGGTAAATATTTTCACCGCCTGTTATAAAGCGGCCCTCAGACGGGTTCATCTTAGCTCAGACCTTTCCAGTGCCTGCTTTAAATCAGCGATTAGATCTTCAGCATCCTCGATGCCAATTGAAATACGAATCAAGTCATCACTGACCCCCGCTAAGTTCCTTTCAGCCTCAGAAAGCTGTTGGTGGGTAGTCCCCGCAGGATGAATGACCAGAGAACGGGCGTCCCCCACATTGGCCAGCAGCGAAAAAAGATTTAAGGAATTAATAAAGCTTCCTATGCTACCGCCGGCAAGGCCAAACGTTATAATAGCCCCAGCTCCTTCAGGCAGGCAGCGCTGTGCTCTCCCGTAAGAATGGCCGGATGGCAGGCCGGGGTAATTAACCCATTTCACCCCTTTATGACTATGAAGGAATTTTGCCACTTCCTGTGCGTTCTGAACATGCTTCTTCATTCTTAAAGAAAGAGTTTCCAGCCCCTGTAAGAATAGAAAAGCATTAAAAGGACTCATCGCCGGGCCCAGATCCCGCAGGAGATGAACCCTCGCCTTGACAATAAAAGCGCTGGGACCAAAAGTATCAGTATAACTGATATTATGGTAGGTTGGATCTCCTTCTGATAAATCAGCAAATTTTCCATTATTCCAGGGGAAATTTCCCCCGTCCACAATTATTCCCCCGATAGAATTACCGTGGCCCCCCAAATACTTTGTTGCAGAATAAACCACTAGATTAGCCCCCCAATCCAGAGGTTTGAAAAGAAAAGGAGTCAATAGGGTATTATCAACGATAAGGGGCACCCCGGTTTCCCGGGCAAGATCTGCCAGGCCTTCCAGGTCAGGCAGGTCCAGTCGTGGATTGCTCAATGTTTCCACATAGAATGCTTTCGTCTTTTCCCCTATGTATCTTTTGAAGTGATCCTTCTCTCCTTCCCCGGCAAAAAAAACCTTGATACCAAACTTAGCAAAAGTATGGCTGAAAAGATTATATGTTCCACCGTAAAGGCCTGAAGAAGAGATAATTTCATCCCCCTGGCCGCAGATATTTAATAAGGCAAGTGAAATAGCTGACTGCCCGGAAGCAAGGGCCAGCGCACCCGCACCACCTTCTAGGGAAGTTATTCGTTCTTCCAGTGCTGAGTTTGTTGGATTCATGATCCGTGAGTAAATGTTGCCCGCTTCCTTCAATGCAAATAATGCCTCGGCATGTTCCGTATCACGAAATACAAATGATGTTGTTTGGTAAATTGGAACGGCCCTTGCGCCTGTAGTAGGATCCGGACCCGCACCTGCATGAACACTCCTGGTTGAAAACCCGAGCTTACTTAAATCCATTTTAATTCCCCCTAGTCTTTAGTATAATCTTATCTTCCCAAAAAAATAAAAAACCTCTTCCTAAGAAGAGGATAATACTCGGGTATCCCCTCCTTATCTTTCAGGATTTAATCCTGACGGAATTGGCACCGAATTTACAACTCCGGTTGCCGGGCTTCACAGGGCCGTTCCCTCTGCCTCTCTGGATAAGGACTGCTGCAATTATTTAATTAATTGTAAATGATATCTCAAATAAGGATCAATGTCAATGCCAGCGCAAACAATAAAAAAAGTTATTTTTTCCTATGCCATTTATGTTTACAGGCTGAAATAATTTTAAACACAAAGTCATAGGTATGTTATAATTAGTACGTAAATGGGGTATGTCGCTAATTTGATGAATTAAATGCAGGGGGTGCTAGCTGAGTGAAAGAAAATTTACTGGAAACAATTGGTCAGACTCCATTAATAAAGGTTAACAGGCTTAACCCGAACCCCCGGGTAACCTTGGCCGTAAAGCTGGAAGGGACCAATCCCGGAGGGAGCATAAAAGATCGCATTGCTTATTTCATGATTACAATGGCAGAAAAGACAGGCCAACTAACTAAAGATAAAATAATTCTGGAGCCCACCAGCGGAAATACAGGCATTGGGTTGGCTCTTGTCGCAGCAGTTAAGGGATACCGCCTCTTGGTAACCATGTCCGAATGGATGAGTGAAGAACGGCGAAGAATGATAGAAGCTTTTGGCGCAGAGATTTTACTGACACCTGGTGAAAAAGGAACGGATGGGGCTATTGAAAAAGCCCGGGAACTATATTCCAAAAATCCCGAACGTTACTTTATGCCGAACCAATTTGGCAATACAGATAATGCCCTTGCCCATTATGAAACCACAGCCCTGGAAATCTGGGAGCAAACAGAAGGCAAGATTACTCATTTCGTAGCAGGAATGGGAACAACGGGTACGTTAATGGGATGCTCACAGCGGTTTAAAGAATTTAATCCAGCTATTAAGATCATCGGCGTTGAACCTTTCCAATGCCATAAAATACAGGGTTTAAAAAACATGGAAGAAGCAATCGTCCCCGAGATATATAAACCCGACTTCCTCGATGAAAAGATAAACGTCTCCGATGATGACGCTTTCACAATGGCCAAACGTCTTGCCCGGGAGGAAGGAATTTTTTCCGGAATGAGTGCCGGCGCAGCTTTTTATGTGGCGGTCCAGGTGGCAATAGGCCTGCAGGAGGGTGTTGTTGTCACAATTATTCCTGACAGGGGCGAAAAATACATGTCAACACCCCTTTACTGTCTTGACCCATGCGAAAACAGAAGTGAACATTGTCTGCTCAAAGATTTTATTGAGATATAAATCTATGCAATTATTTATAATTTATAAAAATTCATTGCCCCAATAAGTATAAAAAGCTTCTCCTGCGCTAAACATAAGTTAATCAGTGCTTGATAATGCAAGAAAAATAATGTAAAATGTAATTGTCTTGAAATGATGATGGCTTCGGTAAAAGGATGAATCAGGTCTACACTTGTAAAAGCCTCCGGAACTAAGCCATACCAAGTAGGGACTAATAACCAACGAAGGAGGTTTTATCTAGTGTACACTGATAAGAATCTAAGCTGTCGTGATTGTGGAAACGAGTTTGTTTTCTCTGCCAGCGAGCAGGAATTTTATGCTTCCAAGGGCTTTGAAAACGAACCATCCCGGTGTTCCAGCTGTCGTGAAATCAATAAACGTCAGCGTTCTGGACAACGCGGTGGTAGCTTTTCACGGTCACCACGTGAAATGTTCAAAGCCACATGTGCCAGATGCGGCAAGGTTGCTGAAGTGCCTTTCAAACCAACAGGTGAAAAACCTGTTTATTGCAAAGACTGCTACCAGCCCAGCAGATCACGTTTCTAAACACAATTTGCATCGACTTATCAAAAGCTCTGCAGTTCTTAACTGCAGAGCTTTTTTTTGTTATTCAGCTTGCTGAAACGAGTTCACTTGAGCTTAAGCTTTGCAAGAGCATCTGCAAGGGCCGAATTGATCGGGTCGCTCCCGGCTTTTCTCTGCTCATTCAGATATTGTGAGGCCTCTTTCTTTGAAATATTGCTTTTCTCCTTCTTCTTCCTCTCATTAAAAGCAGAAAGCTTCTCCCTGAAGCCGCAGGCGCATACAAATATTTGGCCTTCCCCTTCTCCGCGCAGCTCCAACTTTTTATGACAGATCGAGCATCTGGCATTGGTTATTTTGGAGACACCTTTTCTATGGCCGCATTCCCTGTCCTCACAGACGAGCATTTTACCCTTTTTACCATTTACCTCAAGCATATATTTGCCGCACTCTGGGCATCTGTTTCTGGTAAGGTTATCGTGTTTAAAAATCTCTCTGGAGCTTTTTATCTCGTTAACTACAACCTTTGCATAGTTTTGCATTTCATTAATAAAAGTATTTTTATTAAGTAAACCCCTGGCGATTGCACCAAGCTTCTGCTCCCATTGTGCTGTTAATGCGGGAGACTTTAAATCCTCAGGGACCAGTTCAAGAAGCTGCCTCGCCTTGGATGTGACAAAAATATCTTTTCCCTTCTTTTCGATGAGGAAGTTGTTAAACAGTTTTTCGATAATATCTGCCCTTGTGGCAACCGTCCCAAGGCCCCCCGTTTCTCCAATTGTTTTAATTAGATCCTTCTTTTCATTGCCCATGTATTTGACGGGATTTTCCATTGCTGCAAGGAGGCTTCCTTCATTAAAACGCGCCGGCGGCTTAGTCTCTCCTTTTGTTTGATTAAGAGCAGATATTTTTAATTTATCCCCCTTATTTACGACTGGCAGTATTTGCTCCAAAAGCTCCTCTTTTTCATCCTCATCATCTTCAAAATTGTTTTCATAGACTTCCTTCCAGCCCTGATTAATAACAGTTTTTCCCCTAACCATAAAAAGCTCATCTCCAATTTTAGCTTTTATTGTGGTCTGCTCGTACTCAAAGGGAGGATATAAGGCAGCTAAAAAGCGTTTCACAACCAAGTCAAATATCTTTCTTTCCTTATCGCTTAAGGAACCAAGAGAAAGAGGCTGCTCTGTAGGTATAATGGCATGATGATCTGTGACCTTGCTATTATCAACAAAGGTTTTTCCTAAGCTTATGGGAGTTTTTAAGGCCTTTAAAGCTTTTTCTGTATAGGGCCCGCGCCCGCAGGCCTTAATTCGATCCTTTAAAGTATCCACGATATCTGTGGGAATATATCTGGAATCAGTTCTGGGATAAGTTAAAACCTTATGACTTTCATAGAGACCCTGCATAATAGTAAGTGTTTCCTTGGCTGAATACCCGAAAATTCTATTTGCATCTCTTTGCAGTTCTGTTAAATTATAAAGCTGAGGAGCAAAGCTTTTTTTGTAAACCTTATTTACTTCCACAATCTCAGCAATTTTATTTTGGAGAGTGACAAGAATTTTATCGCATCTTTCCTTGTTAAAGGTTTTTATATCTTTTGATTGGCGATCCTGCCATACCATTTTTAAACCACCGGCTGCAGCAGCAATACCATAATAGGTTTTTGGTTTGAAGTTCCCAATCTCCTCTTCCCTGCCGGCAATAATAGCAAGAGTCGGAGTTTGAACTCTTCCACAGGATAGCTGGGCATTAAATTTACAGGTTAAAGCCCGGGTGGCATTAATACCCACAATCCAGTCAGCTTCGGCCCGTGCCACAGCAGATGCGAAAAGATTTTCATAATCCCTGCCGTTTTTCAGATTATTGAAGCCATCCCTGATTGCCTTATCTGTAACAGAAGAAATCCAAAGCCGCTTGATGGGCTTCTTTACTTTGGCCTTCTCTATAATCCACCTGGCCACAAGCTCACCCTCACGGCCCGCATCAGTGGCAACAATAATCTCACCCACATCTTTTTTATTGAGAAGCTCTTTTATAATATTAAACTGCCTTCCAGTTTGCTTGATAACGACAAGCTTTAAAGGAAAAGGCAGCATGGGAAGATCTTCAATCCGCCATGACTTATATTTCTGATCATATTCCTCTGGATCGGCCAATGTAACTAAATGTCCAAGGGCCCAGGTAACGATATATTTATCATTTTCCAAAAAGCCATTTCCTTTTTTATGACAATTTAAAACTTTGCCCAGGTCCCTCCCAACAGAAGGCTTTTCAGCCAAAACCACTACCCTGCTCATTTAAACATTCCTTTCATATTCGGAGATTCTCTCTAAATATTCTAAGATATAATTCTATTATAGCCTAAAGCTGTTATCCTGGGAAATAAAAAGGGCGCCTCCCTTTATGCCTTTGGCACCCTAATAGGTTAATTAGTTTTGGTTAGTTCCGTTTGTATCTCTTTACAGACCATTTTGCATTTCGCAGACCAATTTTACTTCTCTATTCCCACCTATTCCAAACTTCCGGTTCATAGCCTACTGTTGCTTCTTTACCGTTCCGGACAATAGGCGTTCTAAAAAGGGTGGGGTTATTTAAAAGTATCTCCTCTTTAAGAGAAGCAGTAAAAATACGATCCATATTCAATCTTTTATAGTCTTTTGATTTACTGTTAATTAGGCTGCTTAACCCAACAGCATTTTTAACGCTGTGCAATTCTCCCTTACTTAAACTTTTTATAGTTAAGTCAACAAATTGAAACTTTATCTTTCTTTCTTTAAAATACCGCTCAGCTTTTTTAGTATCAAAACATCTTTTAATACCATATATTTGTACATTCATAATCTTTACTTTCCTTTACAGCTTTTTATCTGTCGTATTTGAGGGAACATAAATGACAAGGGGACGGGGTACCTGTCAACTTCCCCTCTGTCATTTTCTTCCTTAGCCAGGCTATTGTACCCGAAGATGGCGACGCGCGTTTTCGTAAGTGATTGGTTCGCCAACCAAAAAATAACCAGGTTCTAAGTTGTGCTGGTAGTAAGACATAGTAAAGTGCAGATGAGGCCCCGTGGAGAAGCCGGTGGAACCTACAGTGCCTACAGTTTCTCCCCGTTCTACCAACTGCCCTTCTTCTGTAAAAAGCTCATGCATATGAAAGTAAACGCTGAATAGCCCCTGGCCGTGATCTATTACTATAGTATTACCGGTAAGGATTAAATCCATCGCCAGTGTCACGCGGCCATTATTAGTGGCAACGATTTGCGTGCCGGTGGGGGCAGCAATGTCCAAACCTGAATGGCGTGACGATGTGGGTGCATTGTTCACATAACGTGTTTCCCCGAATTCAGTGGTCAGTCGGCCTGAAACAGGCAGAACAAATGGTTGATTGTAGTAACGTTCATCTGCGCTGGTTTCCCGTGCTTTGGGAAAATAACGGGCAAATTGCTCATAGGCAGCTTCATTTTGGGTTGACGCTGCTATGCCGGGAGTTACACTCAGGTGTTGGATGTGAAAGTCCCGTGGCAGCACGATCAAAGTGCTCTCTTTTAAAGGTTCTCCTTCCAGGCCGTAGATTAAAAGGTATTCACCCGGGGTGGTGCCGTAATGGGTAGGCAGATATGCTACATATCCGTCTTCGTGCGGGAAAAACTGTAACCGATAATCAATATCCAGCTCCAGCACCGGCATAACCCCTTCAGGAATACGATGGGCATAAAAAGCAACCAGTTCTCCCTGAACGATCGAGGGCCCCGGCAATTCAAAGACCGGCGGCAACTCAATTTTCACAGAAAAATAGGCTTCATATTGACCACGGTACGGCTGAGTCTCATCTTCCCAAAAAAGGCTCAACCGGTAATCATAAAGGCCGTTGTGATGGAAACCGGGTAACTGCCCACCAGGAAGAGTATCTTCAAAAACGGTTTTTCCTGTGGGATCAGTCACATGCAGAAAAATCCTGTCAGGCACAGGATCGACAGTAAAAGTAAGATCGTTCTCTGCAGATTTAAGCGCGGGCCATTTTTCGGAGGGTTCAGATAATGGCAGCAGCCTACCATCAGACCATTGGTTGTCCCACCTAAGAAACTGCCACTGTCGCTTCCGGACCTGGGGAAATATTTCTTCATCCTGAGCTACTATTCGTAAATCAGGCATCTGCCCAAAAATGTAAAGGCTATGGAAAGCTTCATGGCTATAAAAGAAAGAAGCGTCTTTTGAACGAATAAGCCTGCTGCTAATAGAGCGCCTTAAATATACATCCCGGGAGGATGTCACGAACACCTGATAATGGCGCGGGAAGAAACCTTTCAGGTGCAGAGTCATATCATAAGCAGCTTCCAGATCTTCAGGGAGTTCATTTTCAGTAGTGCCCTGCAAGGCATTAATGAGCTGTTTGGACTGATCCTGATCAAGGACATGGGTTTCACCACTGTCTTGCCCCTGGTTAGTAACAAAGATAGTTGAAAGGGCTGAAGCGGCTGAGGGCGTTAAAGGCATAATATAAAGAACGGCCGTCAGTAGGCTTGCTGTTAACAATATAAAAAATAGGATCCAGCGCTTACCTTTCAAGCCTGTAAATGCCCCCTACCCGCCGGGGTTGAATCTGACAAATATGATAGAATTTTATGTGTGACAATGGTTTTCTTTTCAACCCTTGGGGTCAATGACAATCACCGGGATATGGTCTATGGCAACTTCCTCCAGGAGCCCAATCCCCAGCCCGGTCTTACCACTTCCCGTCATGCCGATGATCACGGCATGAGTGGTCAGGTCTTTTGATGTAAAGAACCAGGTCATTGAGCAGCTGAGCGCCATCCGAGTCATACACCTTGCCGAGGTAAAACACGCCAAGTTTCTCGAAATCCTTTATAAGATACCCTCCATAAAATATTCGCCTCCGGTATCCAGGCTGAGGTTGCAGAGCTCACCTCTCCCCAGCTACCCCAGTTCTAGGCTTTACTGTCTCTTCTTATTTCTTTTCTTTCTTCAATTTTGCCAGCTGCTCATTAAGGTTTTTTATTTCTTGCATTAATTCCTGGACAAAATCTTTTTCTTCAAGCTTAGATTCACTGGACAGACCTGTTCTAGCATCATGTAATTCTTTATTTATGGATAGGATTTCTTCAGCCTTTGTAAATAACTCAGCCTTCGACCAGGGAAAATTAACTACGTTTGGGACAGGGTCCGGTCCAAAGTCGGGTTCTTTGCTCTCGTCGGGTAACCTAACCCTTCCCTTTCCCTCCAATGCTATTTCAAATCTACCCCTTCTGTAAACTCTAGAGACATTTTTCTCTGCCAGAATATTATCATAGGAAAAAAATTTGCATTCTCCTTTTTTTATGATATAGGCACCCTTATTTGTTACTACTAAGGTTTCATCATTCATTCCCCTTACAACTGCTCTGATATCTTCAGAAATTCTGATATTTCTATCGATTACGTTTCTAATTTTTATGGGAATATAATCAAACACTATAGAATCTGCAATAGAACATACTGTTCTTTTATCAGGCATTACACATCACTCCTTATACAATATAGTTGTATTCATTCAACATAGGGAAAAATATTTCCTTCTTTTTTCATTGGCTTATCTATTATAAGCAACTATTGCGGATATCCTTGTTAACCATTATTGGGAGAAAGCTAACCCCAGCGCCCCCCCAAAAAAAATTAAGCCAATTAGCATTGGACTAGTTATCGTAAAGGATGTATTATTAAGCATGCCTTGGATGTTTCTGGCGGTATCGGCTGGGTTTATCATGGCAATATATGCGGATGTTAGTGATATATAAAAATTACATACACAGTAAAAATACTAACCCTGTAATCGTTCTATAGATTTCTGGGGCTCTGCTTTTTCGTAATATAGTTTTCTGCCAATGAAAAATCCTGCGATAATTCCCAGTATTGGATTAAAGACAGGCACTCCCATAAAAAACCCTAATACACAGAAAGAATATTTCTATAGCATCTCAAATCGTGCTGATGTCAATGGCCATTTGAAAATCAGCATTTTTGGCCACGAAAAGTAGGCAACTAGATATTGGAAGCAGTATTCCCTCCTTTTCTTTCCTTACGGCAATATTTTTTAGAGCATCAGCTACAAAATTCATGTGACGATCAGTATATACTCGTCTAGGTATAGCTAGGCGCTCATCTCTTAACATTTTAAGAATATGAGTTTTGCCAGTACCCCTGATGCCTTCAAAAAGAATATTTGTTGGAGCTAACGCAAATTGTTTTAAGTCCAATCCTGGGTCTGCAGAGTTAGTGGATTAAAATTTGTTTGAGCATCATTATTGAAGAACTCGGGAGAAATATTTACTATAGGCATTGTTTTCATCCTTTCAATATCAACCTGCCAAAAAGCTATAAATAGAAAAGCTTTAGCATAAATATGTTTCCTGAATTGCTCATTATGGTCACATACTATCCCACGGATGTTAATTGAGGCATTGCATCCCAGGTTTTGCCTAACAAAATTCGGCCGTTCCTTTTTTTATTAAATCCACCCCACTGTTTAAAGTAAAAATTTACGTCTTGACTTTCACATTCTTTTTTAATAGATAAAACCCATTCTTGCTTCATTTCCCTTGCTCGATACCCACTTTCACCACCTACAATTGCCCAGTCAATCCCTGCAAGACTTATATTATTTACTTCATTTATCAAAGGTTCAAAAGAAATAAACCTCACTTTTGCTGGCACTTCTTTTAGATAGTCTATCCTTCCTTTGTATTTCTCGCTTTCAACCGTTACTCCTTGCCATATATTTGGTGTCCAATTAAGATAATCTGCCAACTCATACAACCTTTCTGCTCTTTTTGTTAATACCTGAAAAGTATGTCGTGAAGCTCTATTCATTACATCAAATACTTTTTTAATAAACTCTACTGGAATTTCTTCGTGAAATAAGTCGGACATTGAATTAACAAAAATCAAAGAAGGCTTCTTCCATTTAAATGGTTCTTCCAAACAATAATTGTGAACCGTTATATTAAACCCATTTGAGTACTTGGCATTACCCATAGTTTTTAGCCTATTAGCCATAGTAAAAGCATAGCAATGTTTACACCCATCAGAAATTTTTGTGCAAACCAGTTACAGGGTTCCATGTATTTTCTGTCCATTCAATTTTTGATTTTAGAGCCACAGCTTGATACTTCCTTTCATAAGTGTTATCCCTTGTTAACTATTTTAATATGTATGTGTTAATATATGGTCTGCTACCTTAAGCGAAATATTACTTGCTTTAGGATTACTTGTTGCAAAACATAAGATAAATAACGGCGAATTGTTTTGATTCCTAAGTACCATCGATTTTTCTGAAACTCCTGGAAATACTAATTTTAATCTCTTGATAACATATCTTCCAATACTTTCTATAGTAACTCTTTCTTTTTCTCGATCTCCGAATAATGACATTTGGGGTGACTCATAGTATATTTCATTTTCCCATTCAGTTGTTCCAAGTAGATCGTTTATTTTATCTTTATTTTTCATAGGTATTTTGCCGTCTTTCTGCAAAACTCTGTTCAAGTGTAAACGGCAGCGCAAAGTGAGAGTTTCCGGCAGTCAAACTGAGAGTTTCCGGCAAGCAAACTGAGAATAAAACGGCAACGGAAATGAGACTGCTGTGAATAACTTAACACAAGAGAAAAAATATCGCAAGATGGAAGATAAAGTGCCACTGGTAACAACCCATCAATATCCGGGAGAAAGGCCCCG